>CAJJOL010000012.1:0-70734 GCA_905193385.1 uncultured Prevotella sp.
TATTTGTGAGACTACCAACTTTTTTATGAACTATTTCTTATCCCGAACTGGGGTAGATTGTAACTGAATAAGCAGCATTTGAAAGTTGAACCGATAACAAAAAAAGGACATCATCAAAAACTCTAAATCATTATACGTATGAGAAAATCATTTCTGACATTCATGCTTACATTGCTCGCTGGAGTACTGTTTGCACAACAACCGACAAAGGTGAACGTCGCTGAAGGCACACTCGAAGGCCTCAACGAATCGGGCATAAAGACATTCAAGGGCATACCTTTTGCAGCACCTCCCGTGGGCGATTTGCGATGGAAAGCACCTCAGCCTGTAGAGAAATGGCAGGGCGTGCGCCAAGCCAAGGAGTTCGGTCCCAACCCTATGCAGGAGAATATCTTCGGCGACATGAACTTCGGCACGAAGAAGATGAGCGAAGATTGTCTGTATCTTAACATCTGGACTCCTGCCAAGAAGATGAACGAACACCTTCCGGTACTCATCTACTTCAACGGCGGCGGACTGATGTGCGGCAGCGGAAGTGAGCCTCGCTATGCAGGCGACGCTATGGCTCGCAAGGGCATTATTTCAGTAACAGCCAACTATCGCGAGGGCATTTTCGGATTCTTTGCTCACCCCCAGCTTTCTAAGGAGACATCGTACAAAGGCTCGGGCAATTACGGTTTCCTCGACCAGGTGGCTGCCATCAAATGGGTTAAGGACAATATCGCAGCCTTCGGAGGCGACCCTGAGCGCATCACTATTGTAGGCGAGTCGGCAGGTTCGATGTCGGTAAGCTCGCTTATGGCATCGCCTTTGTGCCACGGACTGTTCGCTCAGGCTATGGGTTCGAGCGGTTCGGTGATAGGCACCAAGAAGGTTGCCACACTCAAGGAGGCTGAAACCCAGGGCGTGGAGATGACCAAGAAGATCGGATGCAAGAACATCAAGGAGATGCGCGCAATGTCGGCAGAGGAACTTATGAGCAAGGCTGGCGTGAAGAACGTTCCTACATACAACGTCGACGGATATTTCTGGACAAAGCAACCATACGATGTGTTCGCCAATGGCGAGCAGACTAAGGTGCCATTGCTCATCGGTGGCAACAACCAGGAGATGAACGCCATGTTCATTCTGCGTGGCAAACCTGCCACAATAGAGAATTTGAAGGAAGCTGTCCGTGCCATCTACGGCGACGCTACCGACCAACTCTTCCAGCTCTACGGCTTCAACACCGACGCTGACGTTATGGGACAGCCGGGCAACGATCTCGCAGGCGACATCTTCCTCGACTACTCTACATGGAAATGGGGAAACATGCACAAGCTCACAGGCGGTCAGCCAGTATATCGTTATCGCTACTGCCATCCACGTCCCGACATGGTATTGAAGGACAAGGTGGCTGGTCTTGCAGGTGGAGTTCAAGAGAAAACATCCGATTCTCCTGCCGTTCCGCGTGCTCTCGGTGCTGTACACTCAGCCGACATCGAGTATGCCATGGGCACACTTCCTACCAATCGTGTGTACGATTGGCAGCCTGAAGACTACGTAATATCTGACATATTCAGCAACTACTACGTCAACTTCGTGAAGACAGGCAACCCCAATGGTCTCGGTCTCGTTGAATGGCCAACTACCAACGGCAAGACTATCGCTCCTGTTCTGCAAATCGATGCCAACACATTTGTAAAGGAAGACCCGAATATGGAGAAACGATACGAGATTATGGACGGTTTGTTCTGGAAGTAAACATTTGTCTAATTCTCGTATAATTTCTTGCAAAAGTTTGATTATTCTGATTTATTGCTGTATCTTTGCCATAGGCTATAATACAATCAGTTATGAGACAATCAGAAGAACGATATATCAGAATCTCAGATAAAAATAGCAACAAAAAGATATTCACAAAACTGTTTGACGCTGCTGCTATTGCCCGCTTCTCTCCTACAGAACTGCGCGAATACGAAGACAGTCTTAAGGCTTATAGAGACATTAAGAACTCGTTGGATACGGCAAAGGAAGAAGGACGTGCTGAAGGAAGAGAAGAAGGACGTGCTGAAGGCATTGCAATGGTGGCAAAAATGATGTATGCAAAAGGCATGAACATTGATGTCATTGCATCAATGACCGGTTTTAGTACGGACGAAGTGGAAAGTCTGTGCCGACAATAAGGCATACAAAATAATTAAAGCCAAAAAAACAACATTATCAGGCATAAACAACAGACCTGACAATGTTGTTCTTTTTTATTTACTGTAACTTCCAATTTAAAACATTGCATTGCGTATTTCTTGCTGTTTTCGTTTTTTATCACGAACTTTGCCATTCGAAAGCCATAACTTAAGACAAAAAAAATGATAACCAAAAACAAGACAATCTGTCAACTGAAGCGCTTATTGTTCTCGCTTCTGTTGCCCGCTGCAATTACTACAGCCATTCCTTCGCAGGCACAGACCTGCACATCCAAGTTGCCACGCCAGCTGCGCATAGCTTCCTACAACATACAGCATGGCGTTGGTATGGACCAGAAACTAGACTACAAGCGCATAGCCGACGTACTGGAGGGCATCAGCCCCGACGTGGTTGCCGTACAGGAGGTTGACAGCATGACCCATCGCACCGGCAACACCTACTCACTTGGCGAGATAGCCGACCACATGCGCTACTATGCTTCGTATGCTCCTGCCATCAGTTTCGACGGCGGCAAGTACGGCATCGGCATCCTCTCGCGCAAACGTCCGATAAGAACCGAACAGCATGCGTTGCCCGGACGCGAGGAAGCACGTACGCTGCTCGTGGCAGAATTTGACGACTACGTATTTGCAGCAACCCACCTCTCGCTCACCAAAGCCGACCTTATGGCTTCGATAAGCATAATTGAGAACGTTGCAAAGAAATACAGCAAGCCATTCATCATTGCCGGCGACCTTAACGCCCAGCCCGATTCGCCATTCATAAAGCAACTTGAGAAGAATTTCTACATATGCAACAACAAGGGCAAATCGTGGCCTGCCGACAATCCACGTGAGTGTCTCGACTATATTGCCGTGTACAAAAGCTATGGCGATGTGCACCGTCCGGGACCTGCCGAGAAAGGTTGGGAACAGTACAGGCCGTACGTCGGCGAGCCTGCCGTGACGCTTCACTCTGAAGTAGTGAACACTCTCGCCTCCGACCACCGCCCTATCTTTGCCGACATTGTGCTGCCAACACCCGTCGACAAGCTGCTTACGACGCAACCTTATCTGCAACTTGCCACCCCTACTTCAATGAACGTGATGTTCCAGACCAACAGCGTGTGCCATTGCTGGATAGAATATGGTACCGACACGCAGCATACACAGCGCGCACGTACCATACTCGACGGACAAGAGGTGTGCTATGACATAGAGAACAATATCAAGCTTGACAATCTGAAGCCTGGCACACGCTACTACTATCGCGTGTGTGCAATGGAAATATTGTACAAGGGAGCCTACTCCAACCACTTCGGTGCCGACACACTGCGCACTCCTTTCTACTCATTCCGCACTCCTGCCCTCAAGGACGAGGACTTCACGTGCCTCGTCTTCAACGACCTGCACGAGCACGGCGAGACTCTTGCCCACCTGAAGAATCTTTGCAAGGGCATCGACTATGACTTTGTGATATTCAACGGCGACTGTCTGTCCGAACCGCGCAACCGCGAGCATGCCATAAGCATGATACACAGTCTTGCCGATGAGGTAAACGGTGCTGAGAAACCCGTTATCTTCCTGCGTGGAAATCACGAGATACGCAACTTCTACTCGGCTGGAATGCACCACCAGATAGGCTACTACAACGACAAGACCTACAGTGCATTCACACGTGGCAACACCCGATTCATGCTGCTCGACTTAGGCGAAGACAAGCCCGACTCGACGCCCGTGTATGGCGGACTGAACGACTTCACGCAGCTCCGCAACGACCAAGTGGAGTTTATAAAGAAGGAGTTGGCAAGCCGCGAGTTCAAGGCGGCACGCAATCACGTGCTCATCAGCCACATACCCGTATTCGGCAATAGCGACAAATACCGTCCCTGCACCGAACTGTGGGGTCCGATGCTCAGCCGTGCACCGTTCGATGTGGCGCTGGCTGCACACACCCACAACGCCAAGTTCTATCCTAAGGGCGTTGACGGATGCCGCTATCCCGTATATGTAGGAGGCGGATACAATAAAACGGATGCCACAGTGGCTGTGCTTAGCTGCCGCGGCGGCAAGCTCAGCATGCGCATATTGTCCGACAATCCCGACACACGCTGGACTCTGAACGAATAGCAGCCCTACTCGTCGGCATACATCTGTGCGACGGCATCGGCAAAGTTCTTCTCGGGTATGCAGGCATTATGGCACACACGCAGACGATAATTGTAAATGGTCTGCGGCGAATAATGCAGAAACTCGGCTATGCTGACGCTGTCGGTGATGCCCATGCTGACGAGGCAAAGCACAATATTATTCTCCAGGCGCTTCTGGTAGGCTCGCGTTATCTTGGCATGAGCCTTGACGATGTCAAAACTGCGGCCCTGATCGTTAAAGATCTTGGCATTCTCGGTGCACAGCATGGCATAGTTGAAGGCACGCTCGGTACCGGCACAGATGTATGGCAGATTGACGACATACAGCAGCGACGAAGCCTCACGATTGGAATATTTTATGTCGTTGATAGCCGAGAGAATGAGATAATGCATAAATACATTTTCGTCATTTTTATTTCTATTGTATTGACGTGCAATGGCTATATACATATTGACATGAGTTCGAGGTCGGGCATATCAGCCCGGCTTGCCACCTCCTGGCACAACGATGCGTAATGCTTTGCAGAATCGCTGTCAAACTTCATGTACTCGTCGTACAGGCGCTTGTAGTAGTTGTAGCGTTCCAGCGGGGTGACATAGGCCCCCATGGAGCGCTTTATGAGGTTGATGTTCTGCTGTTTCTGACGGTCGTAGTTGGCGCTGTTTGCCACGACGGAGTCAAGCCGCTGAAGGTCGGTTTCGATATCAAACTGTACATTCTGCGCCATTGTACTGACCGATGCGAGCAATGACACTATGATGAATAAAAATGCTTTTATTGCAAGAACTGCACTATTAGGTTTATAATTCGTGGCAAAGTTACACAAAACGAACGAATTATAGGCATATAAAGTTGAAATGTTGTTGTGGTGTTATGGTGAGATAACATGCAACATTTTACATTCCACTTTTCAAAAGGAGTCCTTTTGGCTTCCAAAACGAGTCCTTTTGCTCCCTAAAAGGAGTCCTTTTACAATGCAAAACGAGTCCTTTTGGAAGGCAAAAGGACTCGTTTTGAAACAGCCATTATTTATGCTTGGATTTACTATTCTTTACTCTTCTTGTATATGCCGTCTACAATGGAGTCGGCAAGCGAGATGTTGGGCACGAGGATTTCGTCGCACTTGAGCGACCGTGCTACAAGAAGAAATATCTCGGCAGCGGGCATTATCACGTCGGCACGGTCGTCCTTGAGCTTGTATTGCTGCATGCGCTCCTCGATGGAGAGCGGTGCCAGTTCGGCATAGAGTTGCTTGAGCGTGTCCACGGGCAGCGTGTGCGAGTCGCCCTTGACGTGCGCCAGCTTGAAGAGGCGGTTGATGTTGCCGCCCGAACCGATAATCTTGGTGTCGGGAAACTCCTCGGCATACTTCTCAAGCATGCGGCACATGGCGTTGCGCTCTTCCTGGGTCACGGCTCCGGCAAGCATGCGCAGCGTGCCCACGTTGAACGAGTGGCTCTCTGCCAATATGCCGTCGTGCAGCAAGGAGATTTCGGTGGAGCCTCCGCCTACATCGACGTAGGCATAGTTGCCTTCGGTACTGGCGGTGTTCTCCACGAGGTTGTTGCACAGCAGCTGCGCCTCCTCGGCTCCGGGTATTATCTCCAGACGGATGCCCGTGGCCTTCTCGATGCGTCGCATCACCTTCTTGCCGTTCTCGGCGTCGCGCATGGCCGACGTGGCGCAGGCGCGGAAGTGCTCCACATTGTACAGTTGCATAAACTCGCTGAATCCCTTCATCATGTGCATCATCATGCGCTGGCGCTCCTTCGAAATCTTGCCGAGCGCAAAAACGTCCTTGCCCAGTCGCAAGGGGATGCGGATGAAGAGCAGTTTGCGTATACGTGACGACTCGGGTGCGTTGTCGTCGAAACTCTTTATGAGCAGTCTGGCTCCGTTGGAGCCTATGTCTATAGCGGCTATGTTCATATCTTGTTGTATTCGATGTGTAGTTCTTCCTGCGAGCGGAACGGCCCTACGCCTTCGTTCACGGGCTGTATCTCATTGGTGCCCCGACCGTCAACGATGCGTCCGTTGGTAGTGTCGCGCAGTCCGTAGTCGACGGTTCGCATGAGGTCGCGCTTCATTTCGTCGTCGTAGACGGGTGTGAGCACCTCGATACGGTTGACGAGATTGCGCGGCATCCAGTCGGCTGAACCAATGAAGTAGCGTGGCTTGTCGTTGTTGCAGAATATCAGTATGCGTGAATGTTCGAGATAACGGTCTATGATTCCGACGACGCGCATGTTGTCGCTCACACCCTCTATGCCCGGCACGAGCGAGCAGTTGCCGCGTACAAGGGCGTCGATGCGCACTCCGGCACGCGATGCGGCGTACATCTTGTTGACCACGTCGGGGTCGGTTATGTGGTTTATCTTTATCTTGACCCAAGCCGGACGACCCTCCTGTGCGTTCTTTATCTCGTTGTCGAAGAGTCGCAGTATGCGAGATTTCATAGAGTTTGGCGATACGAGCAGTTCGCGGAAGCGCATCGGTGAGAACGGGCGGTCGATGAAGTCGAACACCTTGGCCACCTCGCTCACGATGCCCTGGCGGGCAGTCATCATCAGATAGTCGGTATATACGCGTGCGTTGCCCTCGTGGAAGTTGCCTGTGCCCACACAGGCTATGTCGCCCTTGGTGGTGTTGATGTACAGCAGTTTGCTGTGAATCTTGAGTCCTTCGACACCGAAGATTACGTTGACGCCCTCTTCCTGCATTCGCTTGCTCCACTTGATGTTGCTCTCCTCGTCAAATCGTGCCATCAGTTCGACCACAGCCGTGACCTTCTTGCCGTTGCGTGCGGCACAGATGAGTGCCTTCACCACCTTCGAGTCTTTGGCAAGACGATAGAGTGTGGTCTTTATCTCCTTGACGCTGGGACGCAGGGCAGCCTCGCGCAGCAGACGGATGTAGGCGTCGAACGAGTTGTAGGGAACGTGTATGAAGCGGTCTTTCTTGCGTATCTGCTCGAAGAGCGACTCCTCGGCGAGGAATTCGGGCTTCATCACGGGCTGCCACTTCTCGTATTTCAGTTCGTTGTGGCCGCAGTCGGGGAACGACATGAGGTCGCGATGGTTCTGATAGCGTCCGCCTGCGAGCGAAGTGTCAAGTTCGCGCACGTTAAGACGGTCGAAAACACGCTTCTGCATGTCGCGTGGCATGTCCTTGTCGTATATCACGCGGATTGGTTCGCCACGCTTTCGCGAGTTGACACCGAGCGCAATCTTCTCCATAGCACCGTAGTCGGCATCGTTGTCCACCTCCATTTCGGCATCCTTGGTGAACTTAAAGGAGTAGGCTTCGTACACCGACGGCTTGGTGCCGATGAATATCAGCGGCAGACAGAAGCGTATGACGTCGTCGAGATACATGATGTTGTCGTAGCCGTCGCTCTGCGGCAGGCGTATGAAGCGGCCGTACATGCGGTCGGGAACCTTGATGACGGCATACTTCACCTTACGTTCCGAGTCGGTGTGGGTCTTCTTTACGACGAGATATATGCGGTTGTCCTCAAGCGTGTTGAGGTCGTCAATGGCTGAGAGCCAGATGGGATTGGTCGAGCCGTTGAGCTTGTCGTAGTACAGACGCTTGAGAAATTGCTTCTGCTCGTCGTTGAGCTGGGTCTCCTTGAGCAGTCGGATGTGGTGCTCCTCAAGTTCGGCGAACACGCTCTTTATCACCTTGGTGTATTCTGACGAATACTCCTCGTTGAGCCGGTTGATGGTCTTGAGCGTGCGCTTGAACTCCTTGCGGCGCTTGTCGGGCAGGCTTTCGCTGTCAGCCAAGCGATTGAGCGAGGCTACACGCACACGGAAGAACTCATCAAGATTGTTGCTGTAGATACCAAGAAACGAAAGACGCTCGAGCAGGGGCACCTGCTGCTTCTCGGCTTCTTGCAGAATGCGGTGGTTGAAGTACATCCAACTCACGTCGCGATCTATGTAGGTTGTTTGCTTTTTCATATTATAATATAAGACTAAAAGCCCTACCCCCGGCCCCTCCCCCGCAGGGAGGGGAGTGAAATGTAACGTGGGGATTGAAAATAGGGAATTAAAGTTTTATTATATCTGTTACAAAGTTGTGAGTTGTAAAGCATACCGCTCCCCTCCCTACGGGGGAGGGGCTGGGGGTGGGGCTTATTCTTTTCCCAACACCAGCATGTCACTATCTTCGGTGACATGCAGCAGCTTGCGGAACGCTTTCTGCTCACCGTCGGGCACAATAACCGAAAGCAGATTGTCGCAATCGCTGAATGCCGTGCGTGCCAGACGCTTCGGAGTGCCGAGGAAGGTAACTTTGCGTAGGCGGTCGCAACTGGCGAAGGCGTAAGGGTTGATTGTCATGACCGAAGCAGGGATAACGATCTCTTCGAGAGCATCGCATTCGCTGAAGGCATCACGGCCAATGCGGTCGAGTCCGTCGGGCAGTTGCACCTTCTTCAACTTGCTGCGGCGCGTGAAGGCAAGGCTGCCTATGGTGGTGACGGTCTTCGGAACGATAATCATAGAAGCATCGGTCATGCACGAGATGAGACGGGTGCGGTCGGCATTATAAAGTATCTTGGCATCAACGGCAAATGCTGCCGACTGGCAGTTGACCACCTTGCTGTCAAGACCTACAAAAGGATTCTTGCCCATTTCTTCTACAGATGAAGGCAGACATACCGATTCGAGCGACAGACAACGGGCGAAAGCCTCGTCGCCAATGCGTGTCACTGTGGCTGGCATGGCTACGCTGCGCAGATAGGCACAACCCCAAAAGGCGTTGTCGCATATCTCCTGGGTGTCGTCCTTGACGGCATAGGCTCCCTCAATGGTCTTCTTGGCAGCTACCAGACGGCGGCCACTCTTAGAGTAGAACACTCCCCATCCGTCGTCGCGCGCACCGTCCAGTTTCTTCAATGCAAGTTTTATGACCTGATTTTCAACTACATCATTACCATCAAGCCGCTTCTTAAGCGCACCCAATAATTCCTTCTTCTTCTCTTTCATTATATATAAATGTTAGCGTACTGCTATAAATGTTATCGTGCTGCAAAATTAGTGGATATAAATATAAAAACAATGACGCGCAGATTACGATAGTATTACAATAGTGTTACACAAGTTTCAGTCATTTTGTCTGGCCCTTATTTCTGCCTGTAACACAATCGTAACACATTCGACACGCCTCGAAAACAAGCTATATGTAATTTTGCCGACGTAAAAACAATACATAGCATAAGATGAGAACAGCAATTACATCGGCTCTGCTGTGTCTTGCCGCAGCTACAGCCGCAGCACAACAGACGACAACTACCGAAAAGAGCGACACCGAAAAGGCTACGCCTGTAAATATTCACGGTACGATACGCTCCAAATACGAATACCAGACCAGCGAGGGCGAAGGACGTTTTGAGGTGCGCAATGCCCGTATCAGCGTCGACGGCAGCCTGTCGCCTGTCATATCTTATAAGGCTGAGATTGACCTTTGCGACGAAGGCAAGATAAAGATGCTCGATGCTTACACACGACTGAAGCCCGTAAGGGGATTGCAGTTCACCATCGGACAGATGCGTGTGCCGTTCACCATCGACGCCCACCGCTCGCCGCATCAACAATACTTCGCCAACCGCTCGTTCATTGCCAAACAAGTGGGCAATGTGCGCGATGTAGGTGCAGCATTAGGATATTCGTTCAATGCAGGATATCCTGTCGTATTGGAGGCAGGATTGTTCAACGGATCGGGGCTGACCAACCAGAAAGACTTCTGGACCAAAAGCGTCAACTTCTCTGCCAAGGCGCAGATGTTCCTGCCGGGCGGATTCAATCTGACGCTGAGCACACAAAAGATAAAGCCTGACCACGTCAATGTTATGATGTACGATGCGGGCGCTTACTGGCACGCCAAGGGTTGGCACGTAGAGGCGGAATATCTGTACAAGCACTACGCTCACGATGCCTTCAAGCCAGTTCATGCCTTCGACTCGTTCGTAAGCTACGACATCCCCACGGGCAAGGGTCTCGTACGCTATGTCACTCCGCTGCTGCGCTACGACTACATGAGCGACCACAGCGACGGGACACGCTATCTCAACGGCAAGGCGGACAAGGACGGAACGCTCATCGTCAACGATTCGCAACGCTCACGACTCACAGGCGGCGTTACGCTGAGCCTCAAGAAGCCATTCGTCAGCGACATCCGATTCAACTATGAGAAATATTTCTACAAGAACGGTGGCTTACCGCACACATCAGAGAAGGATAAGTTTGTTATAGAAGTAATGACGAGATTCTAATATCTCGTCATTTTTTTGTGCTATATCGGGATATGTTTGCACTCAATGCGCACATAAAAAGAAAAGAGGCTACGGCACATTTGCCATAGCCTCTTATATATATTAATAAGGTACAGAATATTACATGTCATCGCTGAAGAGCGGATCCTCAGGCGTAACCATCAACGGCTTCTGCTCAAACTCCTTGAGCAATGTCTCAGGCACGTACTTCTTGTCTACTACAAGACGGAACATGTACTCGTTAAACCAGCGGTTGGTCATGATGATACAACCCTGGTGGCCGTTGGTAGCGCCCCAGCTGTTCTCCACCTTCCACTTGATTGGGTTGCCATCGTTGTCGAGATCGACAGCGGTGAGGGTCATGGCGTGGGTAGAACCCGAATCGAATGTGGCGATGCGGTCGGCCTTGTTCATGGGGAATGTGGTAGAGAAGAGCGACGCATAGTCGTAGTTCTCGGTGTCGGAGAATCCGCGCTCACGGTCAAACTGCTTGCCTACGTCGTAAGATGAATACATCTTCTTGCCGTCTTTGAGCGAAGCGATTGCCAACTTGGCAATTTCGTCCATCGGAAGGTTGAGATACTTCCAGTTGGTTCCGTCGTAAACGTGGCGGTCGTATTCCACTTCGTATGTCTTGTGATAAGGACGGCGCGGGTCGTTCATCACCATAATGAATGTGCCCTTGATAGGATTGCCCACCACTTCGTCGTAGAACGACTTGGGAGTGAAGCGGCGCGGCGCGCCTACAGCACGTCCGTTCTTGTCGCGGAACTGGTATGTGAATTCCTTAACAGGTTCGCCCAATGCGATGGAAAGCATGCGATAGATGGTCGAGAGCATCTCGGTTTTGCGCTCGGCAATGGCCTGAGGCTTCTTGCCGGCAGCTGCCATACGATACAGTTCGAGACCATACTCGCGCAGCTTTGAAGAAAGCAGCGAGCGCAATTTCGATGTATTCTCGGCTGTATATGTCTCAGGCTGTGCCGACATAGGGACGAGTCCGTACTTCGGAGCGAGGTCGGCTACACCGCAGAATGTACCTCCGTCGTTGAGCGGACTTCTGAAGAAGAACTGCAGACGTGGATCGTCGATGGGCTTCTTGGCATTGTCGAGCACTCCCTGAAGCATCAGGTTGGCCTTCTCAAGCTGGTCGTAGAAGAAGAGATAGTCGTGCGAGAAGTCTACACGCAACGAATCGGCATGGCGGCGAGCGAAGTCGGCACGCAGCACATTGAAGCTTGAGAACATCCAGCAGCGGCCCGAACTCTTCTGATTGTGTATCGACTGCTTGGGAGTTTCGACGCTGAAGTGCGAGTCGAACAATCCTTTATTGGCGAAGTTCTTTGCCAAGTCGTCAATCTTGTTTGCTGCCAAAGCGTTGAAAAGGGCCTTGTTGACAGGCGCAGATTCCTGAGCTTTAACGATTTTCTGCAATGTCTGCGACGAGATGCCGCCCTGCTTGTTCAGTGTCTGGGCGCCAGCCATTGGGGCAAGCGCAAGGCATAAGCCTAACAATAATGTCGATTTGTTCATAAATAATTATTTAAGATAGTTTTTGGCATAGCAATACAGTGTGTACTAATCTTCATAATTCTCCTGTCCATCGGTCTTTCCGTGAAGAGCTTCCTTAAACGAATCCCAGTCCTGAAAACCTACGAGCAGCGAAATACGGTCGAGAGTTTCACGCGAGGGCTTCTCCTTTCCGGTGATGTACAGACGCAACTTGTCGAGGGCGCGCACCTTCTGAGGAATGCGCTCTAACTCATGCTCGACGGTGTCAAACAGTTTCTTCAGTGCGTAATTAATGCTCATAACATCCTAACATGTAATATTTTGACGCAAATGTACTGCTTTTTAATGGAAATGTACCGCTTTTTAGTGGAAAAATCGTAATTTTGCATCCATATTTTTCATTCTTATATTCACTGTATGAAAGAATTAGCACTCAAGTACGGATGCAATCCGAACCAAAAGCCTTCGCGCATATATATGGAAGAAGGCGAACTCCCTATCGAAGTACTCAACGGCCGTCCCGGTTACATCAACTTCCTCGACGCTCTGAACTCATGGCAGCTCGTGAAGGAGCTGAAAGCCGCTACAGAACTGCCCGCCGCAGCTTCGTTCAAGCACGTTTCACCTGCCGGAGCAGCCGTAGGCCTGCCGCTGAGCGACACCCTTAAGAAGATTTACTTTGTCGATGACGTTAAGATTGAGCTCTCGCCGATAGCCTGCGCTTATGCTCGTGCCCGTGGAGCCGACCGTATGAGCTCTTATGGCGACTTCGTTGCACTGAGCGAAACTTGCGACGCTGCCACAGCAACTCTCATCAAGCGTGAGGTGAGCGACGGCGTTATCGCCCCCGACTTCACTCCCGAGGCTCTCGAAATACTCAAGGCAAAGCGCAAGGGTACATACAATGTGATTAAGATTGACCCCAACTACACTCCGGCTCCTATCGAGCACAAGCAGGTATATGGCGTGACATTCGAGCAGGGACGCAATGAGGTGAAACTCGACGACCCGGCTCTCTTCGAGAATATTCCTACCAAGGCCAAGAACTTCACACCCGAAGCTATTCGCGACCTTATCATCTCGCTCATCACTCTGAAGTATACACAGTCTAACTCGGTATGTTATGTAAAGGACGGACAGGCCATTGGCATCGGTGCAGGACAGCAGAGCCGCATCCACTGTACTCGTCTGGCTGGCAACAAGGCCGACATCTGGTGGCTGCGCCAGCACCCGAAGGTGATGAACCTTCCGTTTGTAGACGGCATTCGTCGTGCCGACCGCGACAATACCATCGATGTTTACATCTCGGAGGACCACGACGACGTTCTGCGCGACGGCACCTGGCAGATGTTCTTTAAGGAAAAGCCTGAGGTATTGACCATGGAGGAGAAGAAGGCATGGATTGCCCAGAACCGTGGCGTAGCCCTCGGCTCAGACGCTTTCTTCCCGTTCGGCGACAACATCGAACGCGCTCACAAGAGCGGTGTGGAGTATATTGCACAGGCAGGTGGCTCCGTACGCGACGACAATGTTATCGATACTTGCGACAAGTACGGCATCACAATGGCATTCACAGGTGTCCGCCTGTTCCATCATTGATTTTAATTTAAATACAAACAAACGATTATGAGCAAAGGCGACGATATAGACGCAATCATTGCCGGGGGCGGAATCTCCTGGGGTCGTGGCGGTGCATCCAACCGAAACAACGACGACGACGGCAAGGTGAAGACCAAGGCTAAGAAGAAGAAATACACCACCGGAGCCCATGGTAGCGGTTCGGCACGTCAAAAGGCGAAATATCGCGAGCAACGTGCAAACCGACACAAGAAATAAATTTACTTAGTTGAGAGTTGAAAGTTGAGAGTTTAGAGTTATGACATGCTTTATAGCATAAGACGATAATCAAATGATTATAACTGGTAATCATAACTCTAAACTCTCAATTTTTCAACTTTCAACTTTTTTTATTGAATTAGACAACTCCTAATTCGTAATTCCTAATTCAGAATTAGAACAACTCCTAATTCCTAATTCGTAATTCCTACTTCTTACTCTTCTTCCTCACCCAGCAACTCAGCAACCTTGTCGCAGTATGACTTGGCATAAGCATTGTTCTTCAATACGGGCGACAAAGCGTTAGAGAAGCTCTGATTGTACGACTTGTCGAGAATGTTGAGGAAGTCGCGTTCCATAATATACGGAGCCACGGGCGAAGTGTTGTGGTCGAGAACGAAGCGCACCTGAGCCTCAAGCTTGGCTATCTTCGACATATCCTTACGCTTGCAGAGGGCCTCATACTCGTCGTATAGCTTCTGGTCGGCAGCCGACGAAGCCTTGAAAGGAGCCATCTTTACAGCCGAAGCAGCCGTTGCAGTCTTAGCATTTGACTTTGCTGGCTTGAAAGGCTTGCTCAGAATGTCCTTCACAGTATTAACAAGTTCCTCGCCACGAAGGTTGAACTTCACTACATTTCCAGCCGGATCGATGAGAACTGTATGAGGAACGCCACGCACATTGTACAGACGTATGATGTCAGACGACCATGCCTTCAGCGTAGACACGTGTATCCAGTTCTTGTCAGACATCTGATTCTTGGCAATACAGTTGGTCCAATCGCTGCGTTTGCTGTCGATTGAGTAGCTCAACACTTTGAAGTTGTCCTTGTTTTTAGCCTCAGCCAGTGCCTTCTTGATGAATGGTATCTCACGACGACAAGGCGCACACCACGATGCCCAGACGTCTAAGAAGACGTACTTTCCCTTCAGTTGCGACAACGACAGCGACTTTCCGTTGACTGTAAGAGCAGTGAAGTCGGGTGCCGGACTGCCTTCCACCATGTCGCTTGAGAGCAACTGGTTCTTCAGTTCCTTATAGATGGGATGGCTGTGCAGGCGCTCGGGCAGTGCAGCCATAAACACATCGTGCAGATACTTCGGCTTGAACATATAGTAGAGGTCGTACTTCAGGATGAAGAGACTTGCCTCGCTGTCGATGTGCTTGAGGTAATAATCCATCACATCAGCCTTGTAATACACGCCGTTGGCATTGAATATGGCTCCGTGATAAGGCATATACTTGCGGTCGTCATTGGTGATGCTGTCAGGCAAAGAGGCGCGAAGCTTCTCGATATTCACCTTAGCATCGTCGGCATTCTTGCTGTGCAGCATGGCATAACCTACAAAGATGTCGTTGTTCTTGGTTCCGTAAGCCTTGGCACCAACGGGGAAATTGCCGTCGAAAGGCTTGAACTTGATGTTGCCGGGTTCAAGAAGCAGCTGTGCCGAACCATTGTCGAAGCCTGTGATAATTGCAGCCTCAACGTCCTTAGGAGCCGTTCCTTCGAAGTGGAAGCAGCGGTTCTTCACCACAGCCGAGTCCATCATAACTTCCTGACCGTTAACGATATGCTTCAAATACACTTTCTTTATCGCCTGCGGAGTATAACGCAGCGAGTCGCGTGTCAGCTCACCGTCGATGGTGAAGCGGCGTGCTGTCTGTGCCATACTTGGCATAATACCCATGCAAGCCAATGCAAATAAAAAGATTCTGGTTATCATTTTATGTTTTAAATTTGGTTTTTAGAATATACATCATTACTTGAGTCGTTCCTGAAGGAAGTTCGCGAGCGACTCACCACGGATGTTTGTGGTGATGATATGGTTTTCTTCGTCGAGGATATATATGGCTGGCACCGCCTTGACATCGTAAGTACGAGCCACCTCACACTGCCATCCCTTGAGCGAACTGACGTTGATCCAGGGCAGACCATCCTGCTTGACAGCCTTCAGCCAACGCTCCTTGACATTGTCGAGCGACACGCTTACAATCTCCAATCCTTTGTCGTGATACTGCTCATACATACGCTTCAGCGACGGATTGTTCAATCGGCAGGGTCCACACCACGAAGCCCAGAAGTCGACAATCTTCACCTTGGCGTTCACTTTGCTTAGAGTCACCAAGTTGCCATTGAGGTCTGGCAGAGTAAAGTCGGGTGCTTTGCGTCCCTGAGTCACCTTCTCCATACGCTGAATGCGTTCGAGCATGATGCGGCCGCTGGGCGAATTCTTTGCACCTTCGCCCATAGAGTCGTACAATCTACGCGTGTCGGCGAGGTTGAGTTCAGCCATCAGCGCGTTGGCGTTGTAGGTATAGGCAGCTATAACGTCGTCGTGCTGCTTCAGGAAAGCCTGAGTTTCGGCGTTGATGTTGTCGTTTAGCGTGCGCAAGGAGTCGTTTGTGGCGCTGGCGCTGCGGAATTTGTTGGCAGCACGCAATGCGTCGTAACGCGCCTGCATAGCTTTCGACTCGGCATGAAGTTCGGCCGAGCGCTTAGAGAAAGCCATCCACTCGTCCTGAAGTTTTCCACCTTTAATATAAGCGGCATCTCCGTCGCACAGAAAAGCGTCGTACTTGGCGTTGGGTTCGGCAATGAAGTTGAATCCGCCGCTATAGCCTCGCACTACAATCTGTGCCATAACAGGCTCCTTTACTTTCGCCTTAAGCTGGAACTTAGGCGCTTTGAAATCGGCTACACCGAGTGTATCCATACGGTTTTCGCCCACTTGTACCACAAGCAGGAGCTGTCCCTGCTTGACACCCTCAATCTTTCCGCTCACCACAACGTCGCTTTGAGCCTGTGCGGTGAAGGCACTGCCCGCCCAAACGAGCAGTGCCAATGAAATATTACGTAACATTAATTGCTATCTTTACTATATTTATAAACGTGTGCAAACTGCAAATCAAGGATACGACCGAAAGCATTGCCCTCTGAATCCTTATCACAGAAAAGGCTGAACGATTCGTCGACATCAGCCGCCGGAGTAAGTTTGATTTCAGCAACGGCTCCGTTGGATTCCTTGTTCATACCGATGCTGAGATACAAACCAAGGTCGCCGAAGCTACAGAATTCCGAACTGTTACTCTCAGCATCCTCCGTGCGGAACTTGATTACGCTAACGGTATAGCCCGCAGGAGCTGTATATATCACCTGCTCATCGCCGTTAGAGAGGTTGTGACGTATCACATTGTCGTCCTTGGCGTAGAAGATATAGTTGGTAGAGAACCACGGATTGTACGTGATGCTTGCCAGATTTGAGCCCGGATGGAAATCGGTGAGCTTCTTGCCAGTGATGGTGAATGCGCTCTCCGATGCTCCTGCATCACCGCCACGGGTCTTGCCGCCACTTGCAACTGGGGTAAGTTCGTAGAGATAGAAGTTGTTGTCGGCATCCTTAAAGATGAACTGCGGCTTGGCATCGGTGAAGAACTCGTTGTGTGACGATATGAAGCCATACACAGCAGTCTTGCCTACTGGCGACAAGGTTCCGAGCGAACTGAAGTCAACTTTGGCATCAAGCACTGGTTTCTCACTACGAGGTGACATCTGTACAATGTAATTGAGATCCCATCCATAATTATCGCTGTTCGACTGATAGATAAAGCGATTGTTCTTGGCATCCCACAATACGTAATAACTTTCAGTTACTGTAGCGGCAGTAACGCGATAGTCGCCAGACTGCAACGATTCTTCAGCATCCTCACCAGGCACTGTATAGTACGGAGCCCACTTGCCAATGTAGAACTGTCCATCACGTGAGAGCAGACATTTGAAAATATTGTCGGTAGCTATATTGCCCACGGTAATCACACGGCTTGCCACAAACGATGATGAAACCGCAGGTACAAGGGGTACGTTGTAAGTATCCAAAGCCTTGAACACATTGTAGGTGTTGCCGCGTCCGTTTGAGCGGAACACCATCAGGCCGTTCACCTCAGGCGAGTAGCACGACATATAGCCCAGCTTGATTGCATCGGCAAACGGATTGTCGGTAGCCGTGGGGCGGGCTGTCTTGTAGGCATTGCTGCGGCTCTCAAGCTTCGAGCCGATCTTCTCCACATTGCCCAGAAGCGTCTCACCGCCCTGCTGATGCAGGAAGAAGAGACTGTTCTTGAAGAGCAGACGGGTCTTTACGTTCAGCTTGGCATAATAGTCGAGGTCGGTGGTGCGGTCCTTCACCTCCATTATCACCGAGTAGTTGCGGTCGGTGTTGGCAGGGAAGTTGAGGTCGACATAGCCGTTGGTGCGCAGCGTGTCGCGCACGGTCTCCGTCACCTCACGTCCGGTCATAGGGTCGCGCTTGGTGGCGGTGTAGGCAGTATACCATGTGAAGTCGAGATTGTCGTAGTTGTCGGACAAAGTCTGCGAGAGCTTTGCCTCCACACGCTGCACTTTGTCTTCGGTAAGGGGCAATTGCACCTCAATAACCTTTCCCGACACGCCTTCGTAAGCCTCAGGCTGATAGCTGACATTGCTTATGTCGACCTGATTCATGCTGTCGAAGCGGTAGTCGTAGTTGCCTTTGTCCTCATAGCACGATGTGAGGAGCAGGGCACTCATGGCTACATATATTATATTTTTCATAATCCTTCTGTTTTGTTTTTTGAAGTTATTGCTTTTCTTGGGGTTCATCCGCAGGAGCAGTAACGCCGTCGGGGAAGAGACTCGGGGCTTTCTGCTTGAATATCTTGTAGAATTCGTATATCACCTGCTCACCCATGTACGTCCAGTTGAGGTTAGCATCAGTGTCCCACATCGGCGTATTTGTCATGCTGGCATCGTCCCACTGCAGCTTGACGGGGAACAACTGGAAGGGTTTGAAGCCATCGACACTGCTGCTGGCAATCTGAAGCATCTTCTTATACTTAGCCTCCGAGTATTCGCCGTAGTACTTCTTAATCATAGGACCGGTCAGACTGTTGGTCCAGAATGCAGGAGCCACAACATCATAGTCCACTCCTTCAACCATCGGAACGCTGAATGCAGAGTTCAATCCCCAATAGCTATAGCCTTGTTCAAACTGATTATTGTAGTTCTGAAGCATCAACAGCACAGCGTGCTTGTTGGATTTCTGCAACTCAGCTTCATCAGTCGAGCCGAGCACTTCATACTCGTTCTGAGTGGTTAAGCCCAACTTCAATGCAAATTTACCGAATCTCCAACCGTCATAATTGCCGAAATACTTGTCCTGAAGGTCGCCCCAATAATAGGGTTTGTCGTATTCGCGCCATAACTCAGTGTCGTCGAGGAACGGAATATCATAAGGAATCGCCTCTGTAGGATGAGCATTGTGCCAATCGCGCACAGCGTAAATCAGACGCGGATTGTACTGATTGCTCTGCTTATAGCTGTCGTCGCTATAGAAAGCAGCATTCTTCAGAGTCTTGGCAATGAACTTATACTTCTCGGCAGTCCACTCGCCGTAGTATCTGTCAGTCCAATTGTCGGGACGCTCATATACCTCCTTGGTGTAGATTACGAAGCTGTTGAAGTCCTTCATGCTCTTGTCAGCCTGCTCGAAGGTTATCTTCACGGCATAGGTAGTATTCTCCTGAGTGGGACGAGCCACTTTCACCTCAACCGTCTTGTCGTACTCGCCAGCCTTGACTTCGATTGTAGGCAGAGTCACCTGCGGCATTTCATAGCCCTCAACCGGCTCAGCCTTGAGCTTGATAGAAGTAGTCTGCTCGGGCAGATGGCCCAGCAATCGGATCTTAAGGGGCACATATCCCACCTCCGGATCGGTCACGATAGAGTCGGCAAAGTTGATGGTAGCAGTCA
Source organism: uncultured Prevotella sp. (assembly GCA_905193385.1). Taxonomy (GTDB): domain Bacteria; phylum Bacteroidota; class Bacteroidia; order Bacteroidales; family Bacteroidaceae; genus Prevotella. Next base: position 19,730 of record CAJJOL010000012.1, read on the forward strand.
TGTCGTCAGCCGAATTGTAGTTGAAGTAGTATCCGTCCGACTCACCACCAAACAATGTAGGGTCTTCCTGACTGCAAGAAGCCATGAGCGCACCTACTGCCATCAGTCCCAATATGTATGTTTTATTGATACGTAATTTCATAATTAATCATTTGAAGTGTTGTTTGATTCTTCATCAGTCCAGCCATATTCCTTCTCACGGTCGGGCAATGGGAACACATAACGCTGCTCGTTCATGGTGACTATAGCGTCGGTATTAGCCTCGTGCGAGTAGTCGAGAGTCCTGATGCCATGATGCTTGAGGAAGTAGAAGTACTGGCCCTCGGCATAGAACTCCTTGCGATACTCCTTGCTCAGAGCCTCGGTGCGAGCCGCATCGTTAGCGAAACTGCTGTAGGCGTTGGAGCGTGAGATGCCGCGATGGCTTCTTACATTATTAATATATTGCGGAGCATCGCTCAGAGGCGACATTTCGCATAGGATGTAATACATCTCCGGCAGACGTACGAGAGGAATGATGCTCTGGTCGTTCTTGAGATACTTGCGTGTGATAACGCGGCTTACGCCGTCGTAAACATACACACCTGCACCACGACGGGCACGGAAGTCGGCGTCGCGCTCGTTGCCTTCAGCCTCAAAAATGCGCTTGTAGTTCTGCAGACTGATCCAATACTGAGTGGTAAAGTCGGGACCTTCGGCGAAGTAAGAAGAGAAACGGTCGCTCATCTTATACTTGTAGATGGCAAAGAGGGCCTCGTCGAACTGTGCAGGGTCGTTGGAATTGGACGTCTGGAGCGTAAGTCCGCAATGGTTTATCACCTCATTGGCGCAGCTTATTGCATTCTCGGCATCGCCGGCATAGCAATATACACGTGCCTGGAGGGCCTTCACGGCGTAATAGTTCAATCTGTAGCGGCGCTCGTTGCCCGAAAGGCTGGTGTTTTTCTCAAAAGCGAGATACTGCTCAGCCTGCTTCAGGTCGTCGATAATCTTGCCCACAATGGTCTCAGCCGCAAGTCGTGGCTGCTTGGTGTTGTCGGCCACCACACGATAAGGTATGCTCAGATTCTGCTTACCAGCCTGATAATCCATCGGGCCCCATGCACGCAGCAGGTCGAAGTGGAGGAATGCACGCATGGCATAAGCCTCGCCATAATACATGTTGCGTGTCTGCTCGTTTCTGAGCACGCGCTGTCCGTTCTTGTTGAGCCACTTCATGAAGTTGTTGGTATTGGCTATCACGTTGTACGACTTTTCCCAAATGGCAGCCATGCGCGCCTTGGTGCTGTAGCCTTGCGACTCCTGCGTATACTGATAGATAGCTTCGCGGTCGGTGGTTCCGTCGGGAATGCGGTCGTAAAGTTGCGCCAGCTGGTCGATAAGTCCAAACGACATGTCGTGACCGTAGCAGTCGTCGTCGGTCAGGAGTATGTAGATACCGGCAAGAGCACTCTCAAAACCTTCGGGAGTTTCGTAGAGTTGTTCCGCCTTGATATTGGTCTTAGGGCTCACGTCAAACCAGTCTGAGCACGAAGTCAGACACAGTACTGCCAATGCAAGAGCACCCGTATATAATGATTTCAGTTTCATAGTGTACACCTTATATATATTATTTGAAAATGAGTGACAACGACAGAGTGTACGAACGTGCGAACGGATAGTCGAGTCCACGCTCCATCTTGACACGCGAGATACGGAACAGGTCGTTGGTAGTGAAGTTCAGAGCCAGCACGTCGATGTTCAGCTTGCGCAGGAAGTTGAACTTCTCGTAGCGCATACGATAGCCGATGCTCATGGTAGACATCTTCAGTTCGTCGTCGTCCATGATGAATCGTGTGCTCTGTTCGGTCTGGCTTGCTGTGGCATCGAGCGAGAACTTCTTGAAGTAAGTCACGTCGCCCGGCTTCTGCCAGCGGCTCGACATGGCACGGCGGTCGAGGTTGTAGGCTATGTTGCGGTTTTCGATCTTGTCGACGAGTGTAGAGTTGTACACGATGCCGCCGAACTTATAGGTGAAACCTACGTTGAAGCTGAGGTCCTTGTAGTTGAGCGAGCTGCTGATAGTACCGCTGAGCTTCGGGTTGGTGTCGCCGACGGGCACCTTGTCGTTGCTGTTCCACTCGAATGTCTTCTGTCCGTCGCGTGTGAGGAACACCTCCTTGCCCGTGATGGGGTCGATGCCCAGCGAGCGTACGGTAAACAGAGTGGTGGTAGAATATCCCTCCTGCAGCACTGGGAGCGGAGCACCCTTCGAAGCGAGCTGGCGCTCGTTGATCTTCTGCAGATAAGCCGATATCTTGCGTATCTTGTTCTTGTTGTGGTTGGCATTGGCGTTGATGGTCCAGTAGAGCTGCTTGCGTATGTTCTGGTAGGCAATCACGTTCAATGTCACGTCAAATCCCTGGTTCTGCAACTCGCCGGCGTTGATGTTCTGCGAACTGAATCCTGTAGACGGAGCCAGGTCGTACTGTGTCATCATCTGACGTGTGATGTTGTTGTAATAGTTGAATGTGGCGTTGATGCGGTTCTTCCAGAAGCCTATGTCTACGCCCAGACTGAACTGGTCGGTCTTAGCCCATTTGAGGTCGGGATTGTTGAGTCCCTGCAGCACGGCACCCAGTGAAGCGAACGAGTTGTAAGGCTTCATGGTGTTGGTGAAGGTATAGAACTCAAGTGTCTCGTACGGGTTGGAGCTCTGTTCGCCCGTAATACCGTATGTGGCGCGGAACACGAGGTTGGAGATACGGCCCTCGAGCCACTTCTCGCGATAAGCATTCCAGCGTACACCGGTCGACCAGAACGGAGTGAAACTGTTGTTGGCGTAGCGCGACGAGTTCTCCTCGCTCAGGTTGAAGTCGAACGAATAGCGGTTGTCATAGCTGTACGACACCTGTCCGATGAAGCTCATTGAGCGCGAGAGCGACTCCGATCCGCTCGGATTGGTCGACATCTTGTTGCCAAAGATGAAGTCGTCCATGTGGCGGTCGGGATAGCCTGTGGCTGAGAGGTTGACGTAGTTGTTGCGGTCTTCGCTAACGGTCCAGTTGGCAAGCATACTGATGAGGTGCTTGTTGATTGGGAGGTTGTAGTTCAGTCCCAAGTTGCTCGACCACGAGGTAGACTCACCCGTGTTCTTGCTGTAGCTACCCTTCAGCGTCTTGTCTGTCTCGTTGGCAAAGCTGGTGTGGTTGGCAGGCAGGAACTTCTCAGTACGTGCGGTGCCGCGTGTGTACTGCAACGACTCGGTGAGGCGCAGGTTGTCGAGAATCATATACTCGAAGTTAAGGCTGCTGGCAATGCTCAGGCTGCGCTGCAGGTCCTTGATGCCGATGTTTGAGTTGTACAGCGGGTTGGTCACGGTAGTACTGCCGGCTGCCGTGAAGTTGTCGAGTATCTGGTCGTAAGTGCCGTCGTCGTTGGTCATACGATAGTAGGGGTTGGCCTGGCTGAATGCCGAGAAGTCGCCATAGGGCGAGTTGTTGCCCGATGTCTCGGTCAGGTTGATGTTGGCACCCACTGTGACGCGCTGCTTGCGGTAGCTCATGGTGAAGTCAACGCCCTTGGTATTGTTAGACGAACCCTTCATTACACCGGGCTGGAAGCCTGCGTTGACGCCCAGGCTGTAGCGGAATATATCGGTACCGCCGGCTGCTGTGAGCGAGTGGCGCGACTGAACTGCTGTGCGCAAGGGCTGCGAGAGCCAGTAGGAATCGACACCTGCCAGCACGTTGCGGCGCAATGAGTTGTAGCGGTTCATGCTTGGCACGCTGTTCTTGTCGTATACGCCTGCCATCCATTCTGCCTGCAATTTCTCGGCAGCGTTCATCATATTGTAGTCGGTAAGGTCGGGCGACTGAAGAGTCATCGTACCGTTGTAGTTGACCGAGAGCGCTCCGTCGGGAGCCACCTTGGTAGAGATTACGACGACGCCGTTGCTCGCCTTAGAGCCGTAGATGGCTGTAGCGGCGGCATCCTTGAGGATTGTCACCTCGTCGATGCGCTCCGGATCGAGCGAGAGGATGCGCGTCATAGGCACGATGAAGCCGTCGAGCACGAAGAGCGGAGTGTTGGGTCGGCTCGACACGTTGTCGAGGAGCAGGTCCATAGAGTTCATGCTCGATGTAGAACCCAGCGACTGGTCGCCGCGCATCTGGAATTCGGGCTGCGCGTTAGGGTCGGAACCGTTTGAATTGTTTTCTCTCACCTTGAAGCTGGGGTCGTAGAACTGGAGGCTCTTCAAGATGTTGTTAGGGTTGATTTTGCGCAACTCGTCGCCCTTTACCGATACATAATTACCTGTAAAGCTCTTCTTGTTGCGGCGACTGATACCCGTAACCACTACCTCATCCATATTGGTTGCGTTGGGTGCGAGGCTTATGTTCATGTTACGGTTGGGTCGAAGTATCTGGATAGATTTGGTTTCGTAGCCGAGGTATGAAATGCTGATTGACGACTTGCGGTTGACGCGCAAGCTGAACTTACCGTTCTCGTCGGTGATACATCCCGTGCGTCCCTTCTCCTTGGTGCCGTTGGTCACCGATACGGTGGCTCCGATGAGGGGCTGCTGGTTGTCGCCGCCCACTACAACGCCGCCTATTACGAACGACTGGGCGTTGTCTTCCTGCTTCTCGTAGGGCGAGATGATGATGGCGCGATGGCCGCCTTGATATAGGATGCGTACGTTCTGGTCGCCTATAAGCTCGCCAATCACCTTGTCGAGCGGCTTGTCCTTAACGTTGAGTGTTGTCAACTCGTTGATGCCTACAAGCGTGACACCCTGGAAAACCAGGTCGGCTCCCACCGATTTTGCCACCTTGCTGAGCACATTTCCCAACGTCTCATTACTGATGCGCAATGTCACTGGGTCGTTTTTCCATCCGTCTTCCGTCGGGCGCACATTCTGCGCCGTGGCGGTAGAGGTCGGAAGAATCTGCATGGGTAGTCCCCCGCTTAAAAGCATGGCGCACAGTCCACACTTCAATAAAGACTCTCTCTTGTTCATGGATACTTTTTATATAATCTATTAAATTATTCTTTGAGGCATTACTGCATTATAGCATCTATGATTTCAGCATGGCGCTTGTCTACGCAATACTTCTCCTTAAACTGCTTGATGAGGGGTTCTATACGTTCTATGTCCTTGCCACCCTGTATGTAATTGGTGATAATGGAATACAAAACTGCGTCGCGGCACGCTCCGTCGTAGAACGCTGCCAGCTGCTCGAACATGTCCTCAATCTTGTCGGGACGCTGATAGGTCTCGCCCTTTTCGTGTGCCTGCTTGCTCTTGGTGTAAGCCATGTTGAGCAGAAGGAACGAGCAGTAGTCGGGACAGCTCAACGATGCCATGTCGCCGCGAAGCTTGGTGCCGTCCATAAGCTTCCAGTAGTCGCCTACACCCTGCTGGGCGATGGGCAGCTTGCGGGTTTCTTCGTACATCGGGGGATATTCTACGAACGAGATGTAAGCCAGTCCTTCGCTCTCGGCTGATACGTAATTCACCACGTCGGCTGCCACCTTGCCCTTCGACTGGGCTACGAGCTGGCGTGTCTGGTCAAGGAGTTTCTTCGAATCATTGATACGGTCGGCAGGCTTGACGTCTACTACGACGCACGCCAGAAGCTGCAACTTGTAGCGTATAGAGCGTCTGTAGGCGGCAACAGCAGCGTAAAGCTCGTTGTCGGCAACTGCCTGCTTCGAGCCGCTGAACTTCAGTTCATTCACCTGCTTGCCCTGATACTGTATGTCGACATGCAGACTGTCGCCCGGCATGAGCAGCACGGTAGTGCGTCCGTTGACAATCATCGCTACAAGGCGGTCGGTGTCAAACGCATAGACATGCTCCTCGCCTGGATTGGCGTGAAACTCCTGACGGATGAACGGACTCTGTACACAGTCGAAATAAACCATGTCACGCTTGTAGCCATCAATAGTGGCGCTCAATACGGTGCGCTTGTTCTGCGCAAAGGATACAACGCTGGACAAACATAGAAGTCCCAACGCCATGATAATTTTTTTTGTCATTATGAAATATTGATTGTTAGTTATTGCTTTTGTAATAAAACCTTTATCGGAATAATACACCAATTAAACTCTGCAAATGTACACTTTTTTGGTTGTTTACACAAGAAATATGTATATTTATTTAATTTTGGTTCAATATTTATATAAATAGGTGGGAAGAAGGGAAATCCGCCGGATTTTCAAAAGGAGTCCTTTTGCACTTCAAAAGGGGTCCTTTTAGGAGGCAAAAGGAGTCCTTTTGGAAGGCAAAAGGGCTACATTTGTAATGCAAAAGGAGTCCTTTTTCACGGAGCTTTGTAAATGGCTGATTTTCAAGGGATATTTTAATGGAAATCAGTCGTTGTCGTTTAATTAAATAAGGTTCATACGAAATAGGGAGTGATACGAATGTTTTAATTAAGTCAAAAATACAGGAGTAAGGTGAGCCAAAACTCAATTATATGGGCTGAAAGCCCAATAAGCACATAGCTCAAGGCAACGCCTTGGGTGTACAGATAGATAAAACCAAAACGCCCTGCAAGGGCAAAAGCATTGATTATTAACGCTTTTGCCCTTGCAGGGTGCTTTGGTTTAGGCGGCTTTTTACCTCAGGGCGTTGCCCTGGGCTATGTGCTTCTGCCCCATTCGGGGCGTGCTGCTTAGACTTTTGACACATTCTACTGAGCAAGCAGCGGTGCTGAAAACAAATTAAAAGAATGTATTGTCCAACTGCTCAGGCTATGGCGGGGACGCCATAGCCTCCTACTATTAGCATAAGCAAATCATCCACATACTTGAATTTCTATTATTGTCACTCGAAATGTAGGATGAATTTTAAATCAGCGGTTGCACTATTCTGCTGCAACCTTCTTAAGTGTTTCGAGCGGTTTGCCATCAAACTTATACTTCCATACGTCGGCTGTATCGACATATTCAGCCTTGTAGAGCTGCACTTCGCCTTCTTTAAGGCGGAAAGCGTAAGCTATGTTGTCGGTGAAGATGACGCTGTCGTTCATGTCAAGCGACTTGCCTACGCCATACTTCTCCTCGGTGCCGAGACCCTTGCGGCGTACGGTGTTGCCACGGAATATCCATTTGCGGCCCGAGAGGTCGCGATAGACGCCCTCAAGCTGGCGGTACACGCCTATCTGCTGTATGCTGTCGAGCGCCGACAGAGCCTTCGCCTGCATCTCATTGCGTGAGGCGAGGTGCAATCCGTCAATCACTTCAAGCCGCATCTGCGTGCGGTCGTTGGCTGTAAGCACAATGGTGTTGCCGTCGAGAGTCCATGTTCCGGCTACGCTGTCGGTGGGTTGGTTGTCGGCAATGGCAGGTACGAGCCACTTGCCGTCCTGCATGAGCTTCATCTCCATGCCACCCTCGTGGAGCGTTCCGCCCCACAGATGCCAGAATGACGAGCTGTCTTCAGCCACATACACCTCACGTCCGTTCTGCCAAACCGATCCGTTCGAAAGCGACGATTGCTCACCTTTGCCATTGCACGAGAACATGGCAGCCACGGCAACGAACATAATGGGAATGAATGATTTTCGCATAGTTTGATGGTTTTTGAAAGGTTTGTATAATAAAAAGAGGGCGTGACAAGACACTCGGAATCCGATTGTGTCTTGACACGCCCTGTCTTATGACTTTACTTTACCGGAGCTTCTGCCATTGTCTTCTTGAGCAGTTCCCAGAAAGGAGCTACTGTAGAGATGAGGCAACGCTCTGTTGTGGTGTGCGGCGAACGCATTGTAGGACCGAGCGAAACCACGTCGAGGTGCGGATATTTGCCCAGGATAACCGAGCATTCCAATCCTGCATGGTCAACCTGCTCGATTGCGTCCTCATTGAACAGTTCGCGATAGTTCTTTTCGAGCAACTGGAGTATCTCGCTGTCGGTGTTGGGGTCCCAACCGCCATACTCTCCGCTCATCTCAACCTTCATGCCTGCCATCGAGAATGTAGACTCCAGAGTTGTGGCAATGTAGTCGCGCATGCTCTCTCTTGACGAACGTGCGAGCAACTTGAAGTAAGCGTGGCCGCCATTGATGTCGATAATGGCGAGGTTTGACGATGTCTCTACTACCGACGGGAACACCGGAATCATGCGGAGCACACCGTTGTGGCATCCGTAGATGGCGTCGAGCAGGTTGTCCTGAATCTCCTCGGGCACCTGAGTTGCAGGCGCTTCAACGTCCTCAGCGAAGAACTGTATGTTCTCTTCGATGGTGCGATACTCGTTGTTGAACAATGCGCACCACTCGGCTACGGCTTCCTTTAGAGCCTCAACGTTCTCCTTCGGCAGTGTGAGCACAGTCTCGCACTCGAACGGTATGGCGTTGCGCATGTTGCCGCCGTGCCATGTGGCGAGGCGTGCTCCGTACTCGGCGATTGCCTCATGTACAAAACGTGCCATGAGCTTGTTGGCATTGCCGCGTCCCTCGTTAATCTCCAAGCCCGAGTGTCCGCCCTTCAATCCCTTGATAACAACCTTGACGGCAGCGTCGTCCTTGTCGGTCTCCACTTCCTTATATTCGAGTGTGGCTGTGATGTCGACACCGCCTGCCGAACCGATAACAAACTTGCCCCATGTCTCAGAGTCGAGATTGAGCAGAATATCGCCGTTCAATTCGCCCTCGGGCAGGTCGTTGGCACCGAACATACCAGTCTCCTCGTCGGCAGTGATGAGTCCCTCAACGGGTCCGTGAACGAGGGTCTTGTCCTCCATAACGGCCATGATGGCAGCCACACCGATACCGTTGTCGGCGCCGAGAGTGGTTCCCTTAGCCTTAACCCATTCGCCGTCTACGTATGTCTGGATAGGGTCGGTCTCGAAGTTGTGTGTGCTCTCGTTGCTCTTCTGAGGCACCATGTCCATGTGAGCCTGCAGAATGATGCCCTTGCGGTTTTCCATTCCTGGAGAAGCGGGCTTACGCATCACTATATTACCAGCCGCATCCTTGAATGCCTCAACGCCTACACGAGCGGCAAACTCAAGCAGCATGTGCTGTACTTTTTCAAGATGTCCAGACGGGCGCGGCACCTGTGTCAGTGCGTCAAAGTTGCGCCAGATACATTCGGGGTTCAAGTTTTTGATTTCACTCATAATTATTGTTTTTATTAGTGATTAATAATAATAGTTTCTATTACTCTTACTCTATGGTTGTTGCTGAGCTATGCGCTTGCGGGTGAACGACAATGCCACCCATGCCCATACGCCCATGCCCACTACAAGCAGCGTCTGCACACTGTGAACGATGAGCACGAAGTTGAGAGCATCGGTCTCGCCCACTCCATATAGCAGCAGCATCGTCTTCACGGCAAAGTGCCACGGACCGGCACCATTGGGTGTCGGCACTATGACGGCAATGCTTCCGACGATGAACGTAACCATTGCACACGACATTCCAAGCCCTGAGGTGGAGTCGAAACAGAAAAACGTGAGGTAATAATGTAGGAAATAACACGCCCAAATGGCGAGCGTGAAGACGACGAAGCGCACGGGACGCTTCACATTGCGTATCGACATTATGCCCTGCCAGATGCCTTGCACCGTGGCTTTCACCTTATTATATATAGCAAACCTACGCATAATGTACCACGCCAGAAGGCATACAGCCAGCCCGCAAACGGCTGTCACGATGTAGCCAGTAGTGGTAAATCCCGCCAGAAGGGCACCGATGTTGGTGCCGGTGCGGTCGAAGAATGTGTTGAAAACGCTGAACTGGCACAGCATAGTGACAACGGCTATGCCCATGAGCAGCGCCGAATCGATGGCACGCTCTACCACTACCGTGCCCAAAGCCTTGGGAAACGACACACCGTCGTAACGGCGCAACACTCCGCATCGGGCAAACTCGCCTATACGGGGCACTACAAGACTGACGGCATACGATAGGAATATGGAGTAGACACTGGTGGATGTGCGGGGATGTTCGCCTACAGGTTCGAGCGTAAGATGCCATCGCCAGCCGCGAAAAGCCTGCGCCAAGATGCCGAACGGGAACGAAAGCAACATCCACGTCCAGTTCATTTCGTGCAGCAAGACACGCTCCACCTGGCGAAAGTCAAAACCTCGATACATCCAGTAGAGTATCAATCCGCCAAGCAGCAGCGAGAGTGTCACCTTAAGTGAGTCGTTTATGATTTTTTTGAACTGCATATGTATATGCAAAAATACAAAATTGTTTTATGACACGACTGCTAAAAGTCTAAAAATATGTTTTTAGGGCTGTATTTTCTTGTAAATGCTTGTGCGTTAACGAAAAAAGTCGTAACTTTGCACCCGCTTTTCGGCGTAACCGATGACGGGAAGAAGAGTTGCCCATTATGTTGCGCGAGAACGATAAAACAAATTTAATTATCAAATTAACAATGGATTTAATTAAAGTTGCTGAAGAAGCATTTGCAACCGGCAAGAAGTTCCCTGAGTTCCGTTCAGGTGACACTATCACAGTCGCTTACAAAATTATCGAGGGTTCAAAGGAGCGTATCCAGCTCTATCGTGGTGTAGTCATCAAGATTTCTGGCCACGGTGACAAGAAGCGCTTCACCGTTCGCAAGATGTCAGGTACTGTTGGTGTAGAGCGTATCTTCCCGATTGAGTCACCCAACATTGAGAGCATTGAGGTTAACAAGCACGGTAAGGTACGTCGCGCTAAGCTCTACTACCTCCGTAACCTTACTGGTAAGAAGGCTCGCATCGCTGAGCGTCGCGTTAACGCAACCAACGCTTAATCCGTACGGACACCTAACTCGAAAAGAGATAAAAAAGGATTTTGACACGCAAATACGTGCAAAATCCTTTTTTTTATTTCAACTCTCAACTGAAGTTTCTTTCTCCTCCAGATACCGCTGAAGGTCTTCCACTATGCTCTGATATTGCGGCGACGACACATAGCCTACGTTGCGTCGCAACACGAATTCAGCCTCACCGACGCTCGACGAGTAGCACGACAGCTCGTTGCGCTGCTGTGTTGCGTGCACACTTTGGGCTGAAATCTCGCGCTCACGTTCGCGTATCAGCTGATTGCACACCTTCCTTACGAGCGGCACCACAATCTTGTCGAACAGATGATGACCCTGAATGTACATGTAGGTCATGTCGGGACGCACGCCGAGCCGACGCAAATCGTCCTTCACCGCAGCATAACTCTCGCGCGCACCGGGGTGCTGGCGTTGCAGCGTCTGAACCTTGTGGCCCACACGACGACGCAGACTGACAAGCGCCTGCTGGCTGTTTTCGGGCGAAATGTTGCCCATCTCGATGATGTGAAGGAAGTCGCTTATGGCAAAACGGGGCGTTGCACCGGTGCGATACGACCATATATTCCACACAAAGAGCGGGAAGATGGCGGTGGAGAAGTCGCGCAAGAACGCCTCAAAGTCGAACGACTGGCGGTCGTTGAGCGCCACTGCCACGCAAACGGCATGCAGCGACGGAGCGTAACACTGCATATTCTCGATGGCGTAGGCGTAAGAATGGAATATGTAAGGATTGTTGAGGATGGTCTTGGACGACCCGCTGGCACCCTGTTCGAGGTAGTCGTAGTCGGCATCGACGCACGCTATCATGTCGCGCCCTACTCCGCCGGCTGCAATAAGGCTCATAATGGCAGCCTTCTTGCCTCGTTCCAGGTGGTCGAGACGCGACGGCAGCATCACCTCGAAGTAACGTTCGGAATTCTCAAAACGCGAGAGTACCGACCGCCAGAAGAATATGTCGTCGTAGCTCTCGACATAAGCCACGATGCGACGGCGCGCCTGACGCGAGCTAAGGCGGTTTGCCGCCTCTACATATTGCGACGTTATACTGTCGCGCAAACGTTTGGCCATAATCCGAGTTTTGAATTTTGAGTTTTGAGTTTTGAATTGTTCTCGGCTGCCGCCTGCGATTATGAGTTTTGAATTTTGAGTTTTGAATTTTGAATTATTCTCGGCTACGCCTGCGATTTAGAATTGATGATTTATGAATTGTCAATTCAAAATTGAATAATTAAAAATCGGCTTTGCCGATAATTCAAAACTCAAAACTCAAAATTCAAAATTCACTTCAGCGACTCTCAGTCCGTAATGTCGCTCACTTCGGTAACTCTGTCGGCCCATCCGTTCATTATCACGGCTGGCGAATGTGTGGTCAGGATTATCTGGATGTTAGGATTGAGCGTGAGGATAAGGTCGATGAGCCGTTGCTGCCAGTCGACATGCAGACTCACTTCGGGCTCGTCCATAAACAGGACGTAGGGCAACTGGTCCTCGACGAGCACCGTAAGCAGGATTACGAGCATCTGCTTCTCGCCGCTCGAGAGCTGATACGGACTCAGAATCTCGCCAATTTGCGAGAACCGTATTTCGTTTTCGGTGCGTATAATGGTCTTGCCCGTCTCCGAGAAGAGGTCGTCAATGAGGTCCTGGAATGTCTTCTTCGGAGCCGAGATGCGCTGCGCTTCGAGTGCAGCATCGGGACGTCCGTCTTGCAGACACGCGATGATGCGGTTGCCGATGTTGACCTGATAGTCGAGATATTTGCGCTGAAGGAAGAATAATTGCATGTCGAGTTCGGTGGCAAGATCGCTCAACGAGGTGTTGAGCTTGTTGACTGCGTCGAGATTCCAAAGCGGTCGGTCGAACGAACGGATAACGTCGTAGCGTATCCACTTGGCATCGTCGGGCTGCACCTTGAGCCTGACGCCCTTGAGCATGTGGCTCGGAAACTCGCCACCGGCAGCCAATCCCTTCACCACCTTATTCAATATAGTGCTCTTGCCCACACCGTTTATGCCGCTGAGGATATTCACCTGGCGGTCGAGATTCCACACTACGTGGCGCTTGCCGCTCCACAACGAGTCGATCTCTATCTGTTTAATGTATTCGGCGTATTTCATTTACATATATATTTAAGGTGTGTATTCGTTTTACAAATATATGAAATAAATTGATACATTGTATTCACATAAAACGATATTTTTATACCTTTGCACCCGTATTTGGTAAAAGGGATAACAGAAAAGGCAAAAAATGACATTCAAAACGGACAACAAACGACCTCTGATAGCACACTTATGCATACTCATGGCATGCGTCATGTGGGGACTGATGTCGCCCATCGGCAAGGACGCGATGCAACACGGCATGGACAACATAAACCTTGTTTTTATGCGAGCGGCTGGAGGTGCATTGCTGTTCTGGCTCACTTCGCTGCTGTGCAAGCACGAACACATGCCCTGGCGCGACGTATTGGCGATGAGCGGAGCCGGACTGCTGGGACTGGTGGGCAACCAGTGCTGCTTCACCATCGGACTTAGCATCACCACTCCTTCAAATGCCAGCATCGTGACAACGTCGCTGCCCATCTTCGCCATGATACTCTCGGCGCTTATACTTAAGGAACCCATCACCGGAAAGAAAGCCCTTGGCGTGGGCATAGGCTGCTCGGGCGCTCTGATACTGATAATGTCGAGCGCAGCGGCACACGATTCGCGCATCGGCGACATACGCGGCGACCTGCTGTGTATCTCCGCCCAGCTGTCGTTTGCACTCTACCTGGCGCTCTACCGGAATGTTCTGCGCCACTATTCGCCCATCACCGTGAGCAAATGGATGTTCACCTGGGCAGCAGTATTGCTCGCCCCGTTTATGCTTCCGCACGCTGCGCACACCGACTGGAGTCTCGTCACGCCCGGAGCGTGGGCAGGCACGGCATTCGTAGTGTTCTTCGGCACATTCATAGCCTATCTGCTCATGCAGACAGCACAGAAGACTCTGCGCCCAACTGTAGTGAGTATATACAATTATATGCAGCCCGTGGTGGCTGTATCGGTGAGTCTGGCAGCCGGAATGTGCGTGTTCACATGGAAGCAGGCACTCGCCGTGGCACTGGTTTTCAGCGGAGTATGGCTTGTGATAAAGTCGAAATCGCGCCACGACATCAACACACAGAAAGCAGCAGAATAAAAATGGGGTGTTATTCGCCGCCGAACAGCACTACAAAAGGATTGGGCAAAGTGACAGAACAGAATAGGCTAAGAGCAAACAAATTGCAATATATAGTTTACAAAACGTCACAAACAGCATTTGTCTTACATAAAATATGTTGAAAAGGATGTATATTAAATGTTAAAACCGAATAATTCACGATTAATAATCGTAAATTTGCACTATAAAGTACATCCCTAAATCCAGTATTAGACAATAACCCGGCACCGTCCGGCATTAAAAAACCTGAAAATAATATCAAAATAAAATATGGACTTGTATAACTTCGACTACAAAAGAATGAAGCCTGCCGAACAGCTTCCACTGCACAAGCAGGACACATGGGAACTGACGTATGTAACTTACGGCAAAGGCAAACGCATACTGGGCGATACCGTTACGGATTTCACCGAAGGCGACCTTGCATTCATTCCGCCACATATACCCCACTGCTGGAAGTTCGACTACGACCACACCGACGGCGAGGGACTCATCGGACACTACACCATCACATTCCGAACTGAGTTTATCGACCGCTGCACAAGCGCGTTTCCCGAACTCACCGAGCGTCTCGACCAGCTCAAATCGATATCGTCGGTACTCTCGTTCGACCCCAACACCACTGCCTTGATAGCCGACATGCTGCGCAAGATGGCACACGAGGAGCGCACAGAGCTGCTGCCCTACATGTTCCGTCTGCTCCTGCTCATATCAAAACGCGAGCGCGACGCTGTAGTAGTGGGACGCACTCCCGAGGCCGACCGCACATCGGAGCGCATCAACAAGATAAAGGATTTCTCGCAGAAGAACTTCGCACACACCATCACTATCGACATGATAGCCGAGCACGTAGGCATGAACCGCTCGTCGTTCTGCACCTTCTTCAAGAAGGCTACGGGCCAGACCTACATAACATACCTCAACAAACTGCGCGTCGACCGTGCATGCAGCCTGCTGCGCCAGGGCTCTTTCAATGTGACAGAGGTGTGCTACATGGTAGGATTCAACGATGTGCCTTACTTCAACCGCTGCTTCAAGAACAACCGCGGAATGTCGCCTAAGGAGTATGCCGACGGCGTAATATCAAAACGCCAGGTGCTCACCACACGACAGATGGTGCCCGAACAGAAAATAAAATAGCTGGCGTAAGCACAGTAATACAACAATAACACATAGCAACAAAAACAACATTGCCTTGCACAGCAAACGTGCGTAAAATGTTGTTTTTGTTGCTTTTTTATGCCTTAAACTTACATATTTATACAAAACCAGCCAATATACCACAATTGTGGTATGCCATATAACCTATTTGTGCTATTGTATGGCACACATATTTGCCCTAACTTTGCAACCATGAAAACAAGAAGCCGACACAGACTTGCTTCAGAATCTTCATAAAGTAAAACACATTTATAAAAAAGAAAGGGCAAACACCATGAGCAACAAGAAACTTCACTTCGAAACACTCCAATTGCACGTAGGACAGGAAA
This sequence comes from uncultured Prevotella sp., assembly GCA_905193385.1. Taxonomy (GTDB): domain Bacteria; phylum Bacteroidota; class Bacteroidia; order Bacteroidales; family Bacteroidaceae; genus Prevotella. The sequence goes on from CAJJOL010000012.1 coordinate 35,200, forward strand.
ATCCGGATCCAGCTACCGACGCACGTGCCGTGCCTATCTACCAGACCACATCGTACGTATTCCGCAACTCGCAGCACGCTGCCGACCGATTCGGACTGCGCGACGCCGGCAACATCTACGGCCGACTGACCAACTCCACACAGGGTGTATTCGAAGACCGCGTGGCTGCCCTTGAGGGCGGTGTGGCAGGACTGGCAGTGGCATCAGGAGCCGCAGCCGTGACCTACGCTCTGCAGAACATACTGCAAATGGGTGACCATATCGTAGCCGCCGACAATCTGTACGGAGGTTCGTTCAATCTCATCACACACACGCTGACCACACAGGGCATCAGCAACACCATCGTCAACGTCAACGACCTTGAAGCGCTGGAGGCTGCCATTCAGCCCAACACCAAGGTGGTTTATGCCGAGACATTCGGCAATCCCAACTCAGACGTGACCAATCTTGAGGCAGTGGCAGCCGTAGCCCACCGCCACAACATACCCTTCATCGTAGACAACACATTCGGCACACCTTATATTATACGTCCGATCGAGCATGGAGCCGACGTCGTAGTGCACTCAGCCACTAAGTTCATAGGCGGCCACGGTTCGAGTCTGGGAGGCGTAATCGTAGACGGCGGCACATTCGACTGGAAAGCCAATGCCGACAAATATCCCACACTCGCCAAGCCCGACCCAAGCTATCACGGTGCGATATTTGCCGACGTTGCAGGCAAGGCTGCCTTCGTGACACGCATCCGCGCCGTCATACTGCGCGACACCGGTGCCACCATCTCGCCGTTCAACGCATGGATACTGCTGCAGGGACTCGAAACGCTGTCGCTGCGCGTAGAGCGTCACGTAGAGAACGCGCTCAAGGTGGTGAAGTATCTGGCTGAGAACCCCAAGGTGGAGAAGGTGAACCATCCGTCGCTGCCCACTCATCCCGACCACGAGCTGTACGAGAAGTACTTCCCCAACGGTGGCGGTTCGATATTCACATTCGAAATCAAGGGCGGCCAGGAAGCCGCATGGCGATTCATCGACCACCTCAAGATATTCTCGTTGCTTGCCAACGTGGCTGACGTAAAGAGCCTCGCCATACACCCGGCTACAACCACCCACTCGCAGATGTCGCCCGAGGAACTGGCGCAGCAGCACATCACACCATCGACAATACGTCTGAGCATCGGCACCGAGCACATCGACGACATCATCGACGACCTGCAGCAGGCGTTCGACGCGATTTAGGCAGGCGTATGATGCAACATAAAAAGCTAACGACAACAACAAATTAAAACAGAGAAGAACTATGATTGCAAAAAAGCTGACCGACCTTATCGGCAAGACACCGCTGCTCGAACTTGGCACCTACTCGGCCAAACGCGGCATTGAAACGGCAATATTAGCCAAAGTGGAATATTTCAATCCGGGCGGAAGCGTCAAGGACCGCGTGGCTCTGGCCATGATCGAGGATGCCGAACGGAAAGGACTGCTTAAGCCCGGAGCCACAATCATAGAACCTACAAGCGGCAATACCGGTGTCGGACTGGCACTGGTGTCGGCCGTGAAGGGATACAAGCTCATTCTGACAATGCCCGAAACTATGAGTGTGGAACGCCGTAACCTTGTGAAAGCTTACGGCGCTACCGTAAAACTCACGCCGGGCAAGCAAGGAATGGCGGGCGCCATACAGGCTGCCGAAGAACTGCGCAACGCTACTCCGGGCAGCATCATCCTGCAGCAGTTTGTAAACCCAGCCAACCCGCAGGCTCACTACAACACTACGGGGGTGGAGATATGGGAGCAGACTGAAGGCAATGTGGACATATTCGTGGCTGGTGTGGGCACCGGCGGAACGCTGTCGGGCATCGGCAGACGACTGAAGGAGCATAATCCCAATGTCAAAATAGTGGCTGTAGAGCCGGCATCGTCGCCCGTACTGAGCGGAGGCAACAGCGGACCGCACAAGATTCAGGGCATAGGAGCAGGCTTCGTGCCCAAGACATACAATGCCGACATAGTGGACGAGGTGCTCACCGTGAGCAACGACGACGCCATTCGCACCGGCCGACAGCTCGCAGCTGAGGAGGGACTGCTCGTCGGCATCAGTTCGGGAGCTGCCGTATTCGGTGCCACACAACTGGCTCTGCGACCCGAAAACCGCGGCAAGCGCATCGTGACACTACTGGCCGACACGGGCGAACGATATCTGTCGACAGTGCTGTACGCATTCGACGAGTATCCGCTCTAAAGTGTTCTTTAGCTCGCTCAGCAGGGTATGTCAAAACTCAACCATACGGGCTGAAAGCCCAATAAGCACATAGCCCGAGGCAGCGCCTTGGGTGTATGGATTGAAAACAGCAAAACGCCCTGTAAGGGCAAAAGCATTGATAATTTACGCTTTTGCCTTTACAGGGCGCATTGTTTTTGGTGGCTTTTTACCTCAGGGCGTTGCCCTGGGCTATGTGCACCTGCCCCTTCGGGGCGTGCTGCTTAGACTTTTAACACGCCCTCCTCCTATTGTTTTTCAAAAGGACTCCTTTTGCCCTTCAAAAGGACTCGTTTTGCTCACTAAAAGGACTCCTTTTGCCGACCAAAAGGGGTCCTTTTGCATGCTAAAAGGGCTACATTTGCAAAGTGAAAGCAAAGTCATATAAAAATCACATGAATATTATAGTACAAATACTTTTGTTTGAGGTTTTTTGTATAATTTTGTAACGGCGTGTAAGCAGAGCAATTTCTGCCGGCACGCCATTAACCAGAATAACAAAAATACAAAAAACAAAGACAACAAAAATCTATGACAACTTTAACTCTCGCTATTGTCGTCGCCTTCGTACTGGGATACGCCTGCATCGCCACCGAAAGTCTGACTAAAGTGAACAAGGCAGCCGTCGCGCTGCTTATGTTAGTAGCATGCTGGACGCTCTACATGTTCGATCCGCTGCAGTATCTCACACTCATGCACACGGAATACACGGGCGGCATAGCCGGAATGGCCGAGAAGGTGACCACCATCATCCAGGAGCACCTCGGCGACACCTCGACTACGCTGTTCTTCCTTATGGGTGCCATGACAATCGTTGAGATTGTCGACCAGAACGGCGGCTTCAACTGGGTGCGCGGAGTGATGAAGACCCACTCGAAGCGCGCATTGCTGTGGCGCATAGCGTTCATGACGTTCATTCTTTCGGCCATTCTCGACAACCTGACTACAAGTATTGTGATGATAATGATTCTGCGCAAGCTCGTGGCAGACAAGCAAGACCGTCTGATATACGCCTCGCTTGTGATTATAGCAGCCAATTCGGGCGGCGCATTCTCGCCCATCGGCGACGTCACCACTATCATGCTGTGGAACAAGGGTCTGATTACGGCAGCCGGAGTTATCATGGAGATTATCGTTCCGTCGCTCATATCTATGGTCATACCTGCATTCATACTGCAATATCATCTTAAAGGCGAACTGCAAATGCCGCAGATGAAGACCGGTGCCGGCGAGTCAGTAGGCGACTTCACCGACACACAGCGCAAGGCAGTGTTCGTAATCGGTGTAGGCGGACTGATGTTTGTGCCTATATTCAAGAGCATCACCCATCTGCCTCCGTTCGTAGGCATACTGCTCGTGCTCGGCGTATTGTGGACCACTACCGAAGTGTTCTACCGCCACTTGCACCGCGGACACGACGACGAGGGCACACAGAAGCGCGTGAGCAACCTGCTTTCGCGTGTCGATATGTCCACCATCCTCTTCTTCCTCGGCATTCTCATGGCTGTAGCCTGCCTCTCTGAGGTTGGCGTCCTGGCAGCCCTGGGCGAAGGACTGAACACAGTATTCGACGGCAACCACTATCTCGTGACCGGTATCATCGGCGTTCTGTCGAGCATCGTGGACAATGTTCCGCTCGTGGCAGGCTGCATGGGCATGTATCCCGTTGCCGCTACCGGCGACATGGCGGTTGATGGCATCTTCTGGCAGTTGCTTGCTTACTGTGCCGGCGTGGGCGGCTCAATGCTCATCGTAGGTAGCGCAGCCGGAGTAGTGGTTATGGGTCTGGAGAAGATCACCTTCGGATGGTACATGAAGAAGATCACATGGATCGCTTTCGTGGGCTATCTCGCCGGTATCATCAGCTACTACTTCATCAGAACGTTTGTGTTCTAAGTGAAAAGCACAACAAAGCCCCTCCCCCCAAAAAACCTACCCCCAAAAAGCCCCACCCCCGGCCCCTCCCCCGTAGGGAGGGGAGTGATATGCTGGGATTGCTGAAATCATTAACTAATAGAAAAAGGGGGCTAAAGAATATTGAATCAAACAATAATAAAAAGAACAGCAAAAACAACATTATCCATTATGAATGGAAGAAAGAGAATGTTGTTTTTGTTGTTCTTTTATTGTTTATGCCTACTCTGTTATGACTTCTTCGAAGACCATGAAAGGGAATTTGAAGAGTAGCGGTCGATAACAACACAATGATTAATATACGAAAAATGCCCTGTAAAGGCGAAAGCATTAACTGTCAATGCTTCTGCCTTTACAGGGCGTATTTTTATAAGCAAACTGTGCATACCGCACTTATAAGCCAACAGCACATTCCACCTCCTATAAGCAAACAGTGCATACCGCTCCCCTCCCTACGGGGGAGGGGCTTTGCGAGGGATGAATTTGGGCTTTCTGAGGCTTTCCTATACGTAAGTCTCCAGGAACTTCAGCGTTCCCTCAATCTTCAGAGTCTCGGTAGTTGCAGGTACGAGCATGCTCTCGCCGGCGCTCAGAGTGACGGTGTTGCCCTCGTTGTCGGTGATAGTAGCCTCACCCTTAAGGCCGATGAGGATAACGAAGCTATCGAGTTCAGAGTAGTCGAGCGTCATCGGCTCGTCGAGATCGTAGACAGCAGTGTTGAAGTAAGGACACTGAACGAGGCTCACACCCTGGTTCTTCTGCGGAGTATATTCGGTGCGATAATTGCTCTCAACATTATAGTTGATGCACTCGGCAGCCTGCTTGGTGTGCAACTCACGATAGTTGCCGTCCTTGTCCTTGCGCTTGAAGTCGTAGATGCGATATGTCACGTCGCTGGTCTGCTGTATTTCGGCGAGGAAACAGCCGGTTCCGATGGCGTGGATACGTCCTGCGGGCAGGAAGAAGCAGTCGCCCTCCTTCACGTCATAGCGTGCAATGGCATCGCAAATGGTGTCGTTGGCTACCATTTCGGCATACTGTGTCGGTGTGATCTGCTGCTTCAGACCACACAGCAATGTAGCGTCCTTGTCAGAGTCGAGCAGATACCACATCTCGGTCTTGCCACGCTCCTTGCCCTGACGCTTGGCAATCTCGTCGGTAGGATGAACCTGTATAGAGAGGTCTTGACGTGCATCGATAAACTTGATGAGCAGCGGGAACTCATTGCCGAAGCGCTCGTAGTTCTCCTTACCTACGAGTTTCTCCTTCAGTTCGGCAACAACCTCATTGAGTTTCTTGCCGGCAAACTCGCCATTGGCAACCACTGTCTCATTGCCTGGCACTCCAGAAATCTCCCAGCTTTCGCCTACATTCTCCTGCTTAACATCAAGATGCTTGAAAGGGATAATCTTCTCGCCACCCCAAATCGTTGACTTGAGCAGCGCGTTAAACTTCATTGGTTCCATAATAGTTGTATTTAGTAAATGTTATTAATCATAATTCAGAAATTCAAAATCGCAGGCGGAAGCCGAGAACAATTCAAAATTCAAAACTCCTAATTCCTAATTCCATACGGCTCCGCCGTATGGTTAGTTCTCCTTCCAGAATTGCGGTGTAAATATTACGAGCACACTGAATATCTCAAGACGTCCGATGAGCATCAGCACCGAGCAGATCCACTTGGCTGCAATAGGCAGTTCGCTCCACGACATGGTTGGACCAATCTCCGTTCCGAGCGTCGGACCGACGTTGCCCAGCGCACTTAGCGTGATGGTTATGGCATTGGTATTGTCTATACCCATTGCTATCATCGAGAACGAGCAGAACAGGCACAGAATGAGATAAGTCGAAAGGAAAGCGAGCAGCGTCACACGCTTCGACGAAGGAACGTTGGTGCCGTCGACACGCATAGGCAACACGGCATTGGGATGCAGCATCTGACGGAACTCGTTCTTAATGATCTTCAACAGCATTACGCAACGTATGCACTTGAATCCACCGCTCGTAGAACCCGAGCAAGCTCCGAAGAACATACAAATTGCCAATACCACCCATGTAACGTGGGGCCATACGGCAGGGTCGTCGGAAAGCAAACCCGTTGTGGTGATGAACGACACCACCTGGAACAAGGCACTTCGAACTGCCGGTTCAAACTCATAACCGTTCTTCCACATCAACTCAAACGCTATAAAGCCAGCGAAAGCAAGCACCACAAACAGATAGAATCTGCACTCAGCACTCTTCAGAAGCGTGCTGGGCTTGCGTTGCGACACGGAAATATAGAGCATCGTGAAGTTGATGCCCGATACAAAACAAAAGAAGGTGACGATGTATTGCACTACAGGAGTGAGATAACTGTAGTCGTTATGGGTGGCAAATCCACCCGTGGCAGCCGTTGTGAAGCTGTAGTTGACGCTACTGAACAAGTCCATACCGGCACACCACATAGCCAAAATGCACAACACGGTGATACAGATGTATACCACCCATATCCACTTGGCGTTGGTACTGAGGCGTGGGTGGAGCTTGGTCTTGATGGGTCCGGTAGCTTCTGCGGCAAAAACCTTGACACTACCGCCTACAAGCGAGGGCAAAAGGGCTATCGTAAAGAATACTATTCCCAGACCGCCAAGCCACTGCGTGAACGAACGCCAAAACAAAATGCCGTGCGGCAGGACGTCTACATTGTCTATTATGGTAGCTCCGGTAGTGGTAAATCCCGACATCGTCTCGAAGAAAGCGTCGGTGAAAGAATGCAGATAGCCTCCCAAGAGGAACGGAAGCGTTCCGAACAGCGAGAAAACCGTCCATGTGAGCGTTACCACAAGATAGGCATCGCGTCGTGAAAGAGTGTTGTCGCAGTTGCGCGCAAACAATCGCAGCACCAGTCCGGTGCCCGCCGATATTGCCACAGACAATGCAAACGCCATAAGGTCGTCCTCGTGATAATACACCGAAACGCCAAGACACAACAACAGCATCATAGCCTCGATGAAGAGCAACGACCCTATAATCTTATATATAAGCTTTAGATTTATCATAGGAAGAACTTTTCAATCTTCTTCATGTTGACGTTATGGCAGAACACCATAACCGAATCGCCCGGGTGAATCAATGTGTTACCCGACACAAGCAGTCCCTGACCGTCGCGAACGAGTCCACCTATGGTCATACCCTTAGGCAATCCGAGGTCTTTAACGGTTTTTTGTGTAACCTTGGAACCCTCCGACGGGATGAATTCGGCAACGTCGGCATTGGCTGTCATGAGAAAACGCACATTGTGAACGTTGGCATCGAGCATCATCTGATAGATATGGCTGGCGGCTATCGACTTCTTGTTGATGATGGTGCCGATATCCAGACTCTCAGCCATACTTACATAGTCGATGTTCTCGACCATTGCCACTGTCTTGCGCACACCCATTCGCTTGGCAGTAAGACAGGCGAGAATGTTGGTCTCAGCATTTCCGGTGAGCGCAACAAAGGCCTGCGTATTCTTGATGCCTTCTTCGATAAGTAGCGACAAATCGCGTCCGTCGCCGTTGATGACAAGCGCCTTGTCGTTTTCAAGTATAGAGTTAAGACGCTCGCAACGCTGCTCGTCAGCCTCTATAATCTTCACGTCCATATAGCTGGGCATGGTCTTTACGGTGCGTACAGCTGTAGCTCCACCGCCCATTATCATCACGTTCTTCACATCGACATAATGTTCCTTGCCGACGATTTTGCGTATGTATGGAATGAATTGGCGGGTTGTCATGAAGTAAGCCATGTCGTACATCTGCAGACAATCGTTACCTCCAGGGATGATGGTTTCGCCCTGGCGCTTGATGGCTACGATGTGATAGGGGTCTTCCGGACCGCAGATGTCGCGCATAGGGCGGTCGAGTATCGTACACGACTCACGCAGCTTGACACCAAGCATGACAAGCGCTCCACCGTGAACGTCCCAACGCTGGCGCACCCACGACATCTTGAGTCCGTTGTTTATGTCTGTGGCTGCGAGCATCTCTGGATAGATTATCGAGCTGACTCCGAGTCCGGCAAAGAACTCTTTGAGGTCGGGTTCGATATATTCCGAGTTGTCTATCTTAGCCACCGTCTTTCGTGTACCGAGAGCTTTGGCAAGAACGCACGACGCCATGTTCTGGCTTTCGTCGGGCGTTACGGCTATAAAGAGGTCGGCATTTTCCGCTCCTGCCTTCGTAAGCGCCTTGACACTGGTGGAAGATGCCTCCATTGTAAGAATGTCGACATCCGAACCGATACGCGAGAGTCGCTCCTCGTCGTTATCCATGACTACTATATCGTCATGATCGCGCGAGAGCAGACGTGCAAGATGAGTACCGATGGCGTATGCGCCAGCTATAATTATCTTCATATTGGGTTGTTGGGGGTGGATATATTGGGTTGTTGGAGTGGATATGTTTAATTGTCGTTGATTGCCTGCTTTATCGATTCTATATCGGTACCGGCAATATGACGCAACTCGTTTACCGTTCCGTGTTCGATGAATCGGTCGGGCAATCCTATGCGACGCACTCTTGTAGTCTTGCCATTGTCGCTCAACCATTCGAGCACAGCAGAACCGAAACCACCTGCAAGTTGTCCGTCTTCAACGGTGACGATGCGGCTGAAGCGCTGCGACACGCTCTCAAGCACATCCGTATCAAGCGGTTTGCAGAAACGCATGTCGTAGTGTGCCACACTCAGAGGACTTCCTTCATCGTGCAACTGGCTTATTGCTTTCTGCACATCATTTCCCATCGGACCGTAACTCAATACCGCCACGTCGCTGCCGTCGCTTATCTGGCGTGCTTTGCCTATCGGAATGGCTTCAAACTCGCAATGCCAGTCGTCGCGTTTCACTCCCTTGCCACGCGGATAGCGTATCACCACCGTGCCCATACCGGGCAGTTGGGCTGTGTACATCATTCGTCTGAGCTCGCATTCGTCCATCGGCGAGCACAACGTGAGGTTGGGAACGGGACGCAAAGCGGCAATGTCGAACACGCCATGATGCGTAGGTCCGTCCTCGCCAACAAGTCCGGCGCGGTCGAAACAGAATACAACGGGGAGATTAAGGATGGCTGCATCGTGTATGATATTGTCGTAAGCACGCTGTGCGAAGGCACTGTATATGTTGCAGAACGGCATCAATCCGTCCTTTGCCATACCCGCTGCAAACGTGGCGGCATGTCCTTCGGCAATGCCGACATCAAACACACGGTCGGGCATTGCATGCATCATTATGTCCATCGAACAACCCGTAGGCATGGCTGGCGTGACGCCAACGATGTTGGGATTGGTCTCAGCCAATTCCAGCAGTGTACGTCCGAACACCTCCTGATACTTCAATGGATATGGGTCGGCAGTGTCGGGAATGCGCTCACCGGTCTCGGGGTCGAACTTGCCGGGAGCATGCCATACGGTAGCCTCGCGCTCGGCGGGTTCATAGCCCTTGCCCTTTACGGTGTGAAGGTGGAGCAGTTTCGGTCCACGCATATTCTTCAACTGTTCGAGTATGCGCACGGTCTCGCACACATCATTGCCGTCGAACGGTCCGAAGTAGCGTATGTTCATACCCTCAAAGATATTCTGCTGATGCGAGAGCGCCGACTTCAGGGCGTTGTTAAGGCGTATGATGCCCTTGCGACGGTCGTCGTTGAGGTAGCCCATGGAGTGCAACCACTTCGACGCCTTGTCGCGTAAGCGGTTGTACGTAGCGTTGGTGTCGAGATTAAGAAGATACTTCTCCATACCACCAACAGCACGGTCGATGCTCATATCGTTGTCGTTGAGCACGATAAGCAGGTCGTTGGGCGACGACGACACGTTGTTGAGTCCCTCGAAAGCGAGTCCACCTGACATGGCACCATCGCCTATTACTGCCACCACATGGCGGTCGTCGTGACCCGTCTTACGTGCAGCGATAGCCATACCGAGCGCTGCCGAAATGGAATTGGATGAGTGTCCACACGTGAATGTGTCGTACTCGCTCTCCATCGGAGTCGGGAATGGGCGTATGCCGTGAAGTTTGCGGTTGGTGCAGAACGTATCTTTACGACCGGTTAGTATCTTATGACCATAAGCCTGGTGGCCGACATCCCACACAATGCGGTCGTACGGTGTGCTGAACACATAGTGCAAAGCCACCGTCAGCTCGACAACGCCGAGCGACGAAGCAAGGTGTCCGGGATTGACCGACAACTCGTCGACAATGTCACGACGCAATTCGGCGCAAAGTTCGGGCAACTGGGCCACACTGAGACGTCGCAAATCGTCGGGACTGCTTATTTGGTCCAAAAGTTCAGATATGTTGTTCATGAAATAACTTTAGCTGTACAGTTATGCAAAGTTAATGTAAATGAGCGAAAGCGCAAAAGAAAAAACAGACAATCGTCTATTGATTGCGTCTTAATAGGCTTGTCTTCATTTCAAATACCAGTTGCCGTCATGCAACACCATGGGCACTACTATCTCCTCCTTGGTGCTGTCGGCGAAACAAAGCATAAGAAAAGCGCGTCCCACATGGCGTGCCGTGTCGGTCTTGGCACTTATTGCCTGCACAGCCGAGAGTCCGCTATGGTCGTCCTTAAGTTGTCCCATATACTGCTTGGCATTGACTATCAGCTGCTCGCGATAGCTGCCTGGTATGCTGTCGGGACGGTAAAATCCGTCGACATAAGCCTCGAAATTGCCTGCTATAAGATAGTCGTAATACACCTTGGCGGCACGGACGGCGAGTTCGTTGGGATTCTGTGGCTTAGCGGGGCTGCACGAAGAGGCAGCAAGAAGTGTCATAACAATGCCTACATATATTATATATATAATGTGTCGCATACTTTTATGTATATTATTTATATAAACAATAAGAGGGCATGGCATTCCTGCCATACCCTCCTTAATATATTTGCCTTTTACTTCTGACGTATGAATACATTGATGGGGCATCCGTGCATCGACCAGTTGTCGCGTATCTTGTTCTCCAAGAAACGTCGATACGGCTCCTTGATGTACTGTGGCAGGTTGGCATAGAACACGAACGACGGTATCTGAGTATTGGGCAACTGTGTGCAATACTTGATTTTGATGTACTTGCCCTTGATTGATGGTGGCGGATATGCCTCAATCAGCGGCAGCATAACCTCGTTGAGTTTTGATGTGCCTACGTGTGCCTTACGGTTCTGATATACCTGCTTGGCTGTTTCGAGCACCTTGAATATGCGCTGCTTTGTCAATGCCGAGGCGAAGATAATGGGGAAGTCGACAAACGGAGCCATGCGGTTGCGTATGGCGTTTTCGAATGTCTTGATGACAGCCTGGTCCTTGTTTTCTACCAGGTCCCACTTGTTCACTACAACGACAAGCGACTTGTTGTTGCGCTGAATGAGCTGGAAGATGTTCATGTCCTGTGCTTCGATGCCTCGTGTAGCATCGAGCATGAGTATGCACACGTCAGAATTCTCAATGGCGCGTATCGAGCGCATCACCGAATAGAACTCAAGGTCTTCCGACACCTTGTTCTTACGGCGTATACCTGCAGTGTCGACAAGATAGAAGTCGAAGCCGAACTTGTCGAATCGTGTGTATATTGAGTCGCGTGTAGTGCCTGCTATCTCGGTCACGATGTTGCGGTCCTCGCCGATGAAAGCGTTGATAATAGAGCTCTTGCCTGCGTTAGGACGACCTACAACTGCGAAACGTGGGATGCCGTCTTCCACCTCTTCCCTGGTGTCGGGCTTAAGCTTCGAGAGTACGAGGTCGAGCAAATCGCCCGTACCACTGCCCGTTGCTGACGAGATACATTGTGGTTCGCCAAGTCCCAGAGCGTAGAACTCGGCAGCATCGTAAATCTGGTCGTTGTTGTCGGTCTTGTTGGCGACGAGGATAACGGGCAGTTTGGTGCGACGAAGGATTGTCGCCACGTCCTGATCCCAGTCAGTCAGTCCGGTCTGAACGTCAACGAGGAAGAGCACGAGGTCGGCCTCTTCTGTAGCCACGATTACCTGCTTGCGGATGGCATCTTCAAAGATATCATCGCTCTTAACCACCCATCCACCGGTGTCTACAACAGAAAACTCGCGACCGTTCCACTCGCACTTGCCATACTGGCGGTCGCGTGTAGTGCCGGCTGTGTCGCTAACGATAGCCTGACGAGTCTTGGTCAGGCGGTTGAACAGTGTCGACTTGCCCACATTGGGGCGTCCCACTATTGCCACTAAATTTGCCATAATGTTTTAGTCATTCTTTCCTCCGCATCACACGGAGGCTTGTAGGATGTGGTCTCTGCATCCTTGTTAATGATTTTCCGAAGCTGACCCACTCCGGCCCTCGCCATTCTGACGAGAGTATCCCCTCTTTGCTATTCAGGGGGAAGCGGCAGCGAAGCTGTCGCAATTTTGAGTTTTGAGTTTTGAGTTTTGAATTGTGCGCTATGCGCATTTTGAATTTATGAATTAGGAATTAAGAGTTATGAGTTGAGAATTCATAATTCAAAATTGAACAACTCAAAATCGGCACAGCCGATAATTCAAACTTCAAAACTCAAAATTCAAAACTCTCACTCCGGGTTATATCCGAAGCTGTCGAGTTCGCGCTTTGAGCTGCGCCAGTCCTTGTCCACCTTTACGAATGTGTGCAGATAGACGCTCTTGCCGAAGAACTTCTCGAGCGACTTGCGTGCCTCGGTCGACATCTTCTTAAGGGCTACGCCTTGATGTCCGATGATGATGCCCTTCTGCGAATCGCGCTCCACGTATATCACGGCATGGATGTCGATGTTGCGGTCGGTCTCCTTAAACGACTCCACCTTCACCTCTACCGAGTACGGGATTTCCTTGTCGTAGTAGAGCAGAATCTTCTCGCGGATAATCTCCGACACGAAGAAACGGGCTGGCTTGTCGGTCAATTGGTCCTTGTCGAAGAACGGCGGCGAGTCGGGCAGAAGCTCCTTGATGCGACGCATGAGCATATCGACGCCGAACTTGTTCTTGGCTGATATGGGAAGAATCTCGGCATTGGGCAGCAGCGTGTGCCACTTCTCAACGGTGTCGCCGAGTGTCTTCTGGTCGCTCTGGTCGATTTTGTTGATGAGCAGAAGCACCGGAATGGTCATATTCTTCACCTTGTCGAGGAAGTCCATGTTCTTCTCGGGGTTCTCCACTACGTCGGTGACGTAGAGCAACACGTCTGCATCCTGCAATGCCGATTCGGAGAATGCGAGCATCGACTCCTGCAACTTGTAGTTGGGTTTCAGAACACCGGGAGTATCGGAGAAAACTATCTGGGCGTCGTCCTCGTTGACTATGCCCATGATACGGTGGCGCGTGGTCTGCGCCTTGAATGTGGCAATGCTGATGCGCTCGCCTACCAGCTGATTCATCAGGGTCGACTTGCCTACATTAGGATTGCCTACTATATTTACAAATCCTGCTTTGTGCATATTCTTTTCTATAGGGGGGTATATTGTACTATAAGTACAAAGTTAGTGTTTTTTCGGGAATATCCGCAGCCGCATATTTGCAATTATATGATTTTTAACAGAATAGACACAAAAAAGCACATTCGACGATAGTTGTTGAAAACTGTCGGATGTGCTTTTATATATGAGATAATATGCTTCTCTATTACTTGGCTCCGGCAACTGCCGAACCATCGTAAGCCCACTTGTAGAACGATGCTCCGTGAACGAAGCCTGCACCGAAAGCGGTGAAGATGACGTTGTCGCCCTTCTTCATGTTCTTCTCGTTATCCCACAATGCCAATGGTATTGTGGCTGCGCTGGTGTTGCCATAGCGTTCGATGTTGACTACCACCTTCTCCATAGGCAGACCGATACGTTTTGTAACGGCCTCGATGATGCGGAGGTTTGCCTCGTGCGGTACGACCCACTTCACGTCGTCGGCAGTAAGTTCGTTGCGCTTCATCACTTCGGCTACATCGTTGCTCATGTCTGTCACGGCATAGCGGAACACTGTGCGTCCCTCCTGATAGAGGTAGTGCAGACGGTGGTCGACGGTGAAGTGTGACGGCGGGCATACAGAGCCACCAGCCTTCATGTGAAGGAATGGGAGTCCCTTGCCGTCGGTACGCAGATACGAGTTCTGCACGCCTACTCCTTCCTCTTCGGTAGCCTCAACGAGCACCGCTCCGGCTCCGTCGCCGAAGAGCACGCATGTAGCGCGGTCCTGATAGTCGACGAGCGACGACATCTTGTCGGCACCTATTACGATTATCTTCTTGTAGCGTCCGCTCTCAATCATTGTAGCGGCAACGTCGAGCGAATAAAGGAATCCGCAGCATGCTGCCTCAAAATCGAATGCGAAAGCGTTCTTCAGTCCGAGTTTGCCAAGGACTATTGACGCTGTAGAGGGGAACTTGTAGTCGGGAGTTGTAGTGGTTACAATCAGCGCATCGATTGTGTCGGGATCGACGCCGGTCTTCTGCAGTAGCTGCTTGGCTGCCTTGCGGGCCATGTAGCTTGTGCCGAGGCCTTCCTCGGTGAGGATGTGGCGCTCCTTGATGCCGACACGTGTCATAATCCACTCGTCACTGGTGTCTACCATGCGCGAGAGTTCCTCGTTGTTGAGGACATAGTCGGGCACGTATCCGCCAATGCCGGTGATTACTGCGTGTATCTTTCCCATTTTACGGTGAGAGATTATTCAGCTACTTCCTTAACGATAGCCACCTTGCCACGATAGTATCCGCAGGTAGGGCATACAGTGTGGTATACGTAGTAAGCGCCACAGTTAGGGCATACTGCCAATGTGGGAGCTACTGCCTTATCATGAGTTCTTCTCTTAAGTGTACGAGTCTTCGACTGTCTTCTTTTAGGATGTGCCATTTTTCTTTAATCTTTAATTATTGTTTTTAATTTTTCTAATCCATTCCATCGCGGATCTACCGCCGTCTCTTCATCCTCGCCACTACTTCGGGTAGCTGAGTGTTCTTCAAGAACCTTTATCATCGCCGCGTTACATTTTCCAGGTGTATGCACGTGCTTAGCGGGTATGTTGAGCGCTATAAATTCGTAGATGAACCACGCCACGTCCAATGAGCCTTCACGCTCGTCGACTGTGATGAGGTCATCGTCCTCGGAATATTCTTCTCCAAACTTCACCACAAGGCGGTCGTCCGTCTCTATCGGCTGCTCCATATCGTCCAGACACAGGTCGCACGGAATAACGACACTGCCCTCAGTATGGAAATCCAGCTCAAAATAGTTCTCCGTGCGGCGTGCATTTATACGCACACGAATATTGCCACGCTTGATTTCGTCTTCGTCAAGTGACTCAAACCAAGCGTCGCCCAGACTATATTCGAGGGCTGTCAGCCCTTCTTTCAAGTCCTTCAAATCTATTCTAAGCAGTTCAGAACTACACATTTGGTGCGCAAAGGTACGAATATTTTCCGACATACGACAATTTTACTATAATGTTTTTGACTTTCTTAAAGGATTTTTCAGTTCTATGCGGAATGTTGTGCCTATTCCTACCTCTGAATGCTTCACCCAGATGCGTCCTTTGTGATATTCTTCGACGATGCGTTTGGCGAGCGAGAGTCCGAGTCCCCAGCCTCGTTTCTTGGTTGTGAAGCCCGGGCGGAACACGTTGCGCAGGTCTTTCTTGCGTATGCCCTTGCCGGTATCACTCACCTCTACTATGGTCTTGCCCTGTTCTTCGGCTACGGTTATGGTTATGGTGCCTTCGCCTCCCATTGCATCGACAGCGTTCTTGCACAGGTTTTCTATCACCCACTCAAAGAGCGATGCGTTGATCCGTACTCTCACCTCGCCATCCGGGAACCGGCGTATCATCTTCACCCGCTTGGACGTACGCCTATCCATATAGTCCACTACGTGCTGCATCACCTCCTTGAGGTCGGTATCGACGGGTTCGGGCAGCGAGCCTATCTTCGAGAAGCGGTCGGCTATGAGCTGCAGACGCTTCACGTCGTTCTCCATTTCGGGTATGAGCTGGTCGTCGGGATAGCTCTCGCGCAGTATCTCCACCCATGCCATGAGGCTGGATATGGGTGTACCGAGCTGATGGGCTGTCTCCTTTGAGAGTCCCACCCACACCTTGTTCTGTTCGGCACGTTTCGATGTTAGCAATGCGAAAATGGCTATTACCACAAACAGCATCACTACACCTAATTGTATATAGGGGTATGACGCCAGGCGGCGCAGCATGAGCGAATCGTCGTAACAGACGTCGATATAGCCGGTGCTACGGTTGTCGTCGAGTACAATGCGTATAAAGCGGTTGGATGCCAGCAGCTGATTGCCCAATCGGGCGAGAAATGCTGTGGTGTCGGCAGCGTTGTCGCAACGGTCGATATCAATGTTGCGGTAAGCCTGTACTTGTCCATTCGGGTCGAGCACTACGACGGGTATGGTGTTGTTGCTGTTTATCACGCGCAGCACAAGATTGATGTCGGTGTTCTCGTCGGCATGGTTGAGCGTGCGCATAGCCTCAGCCCACACCTCCATCTTGGCACGTTCCTCACCGGCAAGGTCGCGTATGAGGACATGCGACACGACGAGTGAGACAACCGCTATCACTACGGCTGCCAACACAAGAACAATCTTTACTCGGCGTATCTGGTCGGTCCACTGCATATAATATATAACGCAGAAAATGTCAGGATATTATACTGCACGGCAAAAGGACTCCTTTTAGCCTGCAAAAGGACTCGTTTTACAATGCAAAAGGACTCCTTTTGAAGAGCAAAAGGACTCGTTTTGGAATGCAAAAGGACTCCTTTTGCAACACATAAGGGTGTGCAATGAAGAAGTTTACGTACAGACACAACTACCAATAGGCGCTGTCCACCACCTTGTTCACACCACCTTCTACTACCGAATCAGCCGGCACTGACTCTTCCGACGCATCCTCTCTGCCATACGTCATGGCTGCTATAGCCACCATAAGCGCCAGCGCTACAGCCACAAGAAGGGCGTTGAGCGCTACATGCCAGTTGCCTGTCGAATCAAGCATACGCCTTATCGTGTCCATATCCGACGGCCGGCGCATGCGATTTTCGTCCGAACACTTCTGCCCTATTCTTGCAAGGCGCTTGCTATGTACTGCCCCAGCCATATACTCCAGCACCTTTCCAAACGAAAAGATGTCGGCACAAGGGTCGCTCTTGGCATCAGGCTGCAGCTGTTCGGGTGCCATGTAGCCCCGTGTGCCTGCCGGAATCTTGAGCACACAGAATGTCTCGCTGTCCGAAAGTCCGAAGTCTATCAGCTTCACGTCGCCTCCGCGGTGGGTGAGCATAATGTTCGACGGCTTGATGTCGCGGTGTACTATATGCTTGGCGTGCATATACTCCATAGCATCGAGCAGCTGACAGGCTATCTTTACAACCATGTCTTCGATGAGTTTGCCACTTGTTACAGCCGACTCAAGCGTCTCGCCGTCGACATATTCCATTACGATACACTCGCCAAGGTCGCCCACCTGCTCCATGCTTATGGTGCGGCAGATGTTGGGATGGTCGAGTTGCAAGCCTATCTCAAACTCCTTCATCAGCGCCTGACGATACACGGGCGTGTATCTGAAGTCGGTCTTAAGGCATTTCAGAACGTAGCGCTTGCCGTATCTCACGGCTGTGAACAGACGTGCATGGCCCGACTTTGACACATAGCATGCGCTAATGTTGGAGAATCCGTTGTCGGCTCGCACAGCCGTAAAATCCGATTCGCTATCTATGTCCACCACATATCCCGAAGTAGGGAGGTTTTCACTGTCATTCATCGTATTTTATGCGTTTATCTTCTTTACAATTGATAGTCCGCCGTTGCGCCCTGCCACGAACGATGCCGTACGTTCGCCGTTGCGCTCTATGTACGGCAGGAAGAGCGGACTCTTCTTGATGAAGCAGCCCGTAACGAACATGTCGCCTGCCAGTATCTTGCTGTTGCGGGCCTCAAGCACACGGTAGGTGCTGTCGCCGAGATATTCCAGACGCAGCACACGATTGGGCGACCACCCTATCTCTACGCATTCGCCCGGCTCAAGGTCGCTGCTCACAAGCTGGCCGGCATCAAAAAACGACGAATTGTAGCGTGTGCTTGTCTTCAGCCAATCTATAAATCCTGCATAGTCCTTGAATTCAAGGTAGGTGGCGAGGGCATCGAGTGTCTGCACACGGGGGTTATGGCTGTCGCCCACGTAGCCGTACAGACGCTTCAATGTCGACGACGACACGCTTATTTCGTGCTTGCGCTGCAGCATCAACGAGAATTCGTCAAAATCGGTTGTTGTTGACAACTTCTTGCCATAACGCTCTTCTACAAGGCGCTTCAGTTCTTCTATCTCTGGTGTATTCATTGTATCTTCGTTTTAAATGTCATCCACTATAGTCTCAAACACTGCCCATTGCTTGTTGGCACGATAATATGCCTTGCGGCCTCGGGGCACATGCACACAGCAGGTGCTGGTGAAGTTGGATATGGTGGTGGCAAATGTATTACTGTAACATACCGGTGGCACGGGCGCACTGATGTATATATCGCTGATAGGACAGCCGTCGAATACGTATTCGGGCAGCAGTTCGATGGCATTGCCCAGCCGCACCGTGGTCAGACTTGAGCACTTCTGGAACAGTCCGGAGGGCAGTTGCTTGAGCGTTGAGGGCAGCACCACTTCCTTCACCTTACTGTTATAGAACGCACACTTGCCTATCGCGGTGAGCCCGTCGGCAAATACGAACTTCTCGATGTTGCAGTCGCGGAAGGCATAGTCGCTCACCTGCTTTACGGTCTGGGGCAATTTGTATTCGCCCTTCTTGCCCATAGGAAACCATACTATGCTGCTGCCATCGCCGCTCATGAGCACTCCGTCGATGCTCGTGTAGTGCTCGTTGGCTGCCGACACGTCTATACGCTCAAGCGATGTGCATCCTGCCGAGGGCAGAATCTGGCTCACCGATGCCGGAATGGTGATGCTGTGCAGAGCCGTACAGCCGTTGAAGGCTTCCTTGTCTATCCTTACTGCGCCTATAGGCAGCTTTATGCTCTTCAAGGCGGTGCACGAACGGAAGAGTCCTGTGCCCACTACGCCGTCCTCAGTAAATCGCGACTCGCCATACTCGCCGCCTCCTGCCACTATGCTTGCGCCCGAAATATCGATGTCAGCAAGCTGTCCGTCGGTGGGATTACCCTCCGAATCGCATCCTGCCATGCTGCGCAGCGTGCGCAGATCGTCGCCGTTGAGCGGTCCGGCAAGCGATATGCTGGTGTATTTATCGGCATCGTTGCCTATGAGTTTTGCCAAAATGCCTGCCTCGCCCAGCACTATTGCCGACGAAGTGGTATGCTGCAGCGCCTCGCCTACGGTCTCGCCATTGCGGTTTGCAGCAAAGGGACGGATGGTATAAGCCACGTTTGGCTGCAATCCGTCAATGCACAGACGGAAGATTCCGTTCTCGTCAGCCTCATCACTTTGCACGTATGTCTTCTCATCGCTGCCGTTCTGGTCGCTACGCACAACGCGGCAACCGCTCATGGTAATCCTGTCGCCGCCGTCGTCAGCTATGCTGTAGCCTACAATCACGCTCATCGGACCACTGCTCAGCACTTCTGCATTGCCTAACGTTGGACGGTCGTTGGGCTGAGTGGTGAAGCTGAGCATCTCGCCCGACAACTGGGCTGTGCCGTTGGTGCCACGTAGTATATAATAATAGGTGGTGCCGGCAGTGAGTCCCGATAGGTGCAGGCTCACATTTCCGTCGGTTGGGTCTGCCGCATCTGTCTTAGCAGTCATACTTTCGTCGCTTCCGTAGCTGAACCAAAGACGTGGCATAGCCACTCCGTCAGCCACACTACACTTGCCCGAGAGCGTAGCCTCGGTACGGGTTATGTCGGTGGCGGACAGCGTAAGCAGCCGTGGCTCGACATTGTCGGGACTGTCGCTGCTGCACGAACATAGCGTTGCCACTACTGCCAGCAATATGTATATCAGATAATTCTTCATGGCTAATGCGATTGCTTGCGTTTTGTTATCACTCCATTCTTGCCCAGACATATTCCTACGCCTATGCCTCCCTGCCACTGCTTGCCTGCAATGGTAAGTGCCGAAGCGCTGAAGCTCAACCTTCCTACATTCACCACGACACCTATTTCGGCTGCAACGCCCTTATGGCTCAGGTCGTCGTTGCGCAGCCATCCGCCTCCTTCGCTGTCGGCAAGTTGCCATGACGTAGTCTGACTGGCGTAGCCTACGCCTTCGAATATGTTCAGCCAGTGGTTCAGACGATGTATGGCGCCAAGCGTAAGGGCATATTCTGAGGTTTCGGTGCGCCCCGTGTAGTAGGGTTTGCTGTCCGTTCCGTCACGATAACCGTCGCTGTTGCATGTGCCAAGAGCAGGTTTTGCAGAATGCAGATTGCTGCTTGCGTGCAGATAAACGCCATGTCGGCGCATGACGGCAGCCATTATGCCCCACGACGGACCGTCGGTGTGCATCGATGCGGTAAGCAATGTGTAGGCATGGAGCTGCGCTATGCGTCGCAGAGGGGCTACGGTGACGGTGTCGACAACAGTCTGCGTGTACACAATCGTGTCGTGCTTCTCCACTACAGCGGTCTGCGGCAGATGCAGACGCATCTCGTACGTCATGCGACTCTCGAGCTTTGTGCCCAACGAATAGTTGCGCAGCACTCCCCATTGCGGATGCTTCAGCGTTATCGACTTGGTGCCTTTGGGCAGATAAAGCCATATCTCGCCCACTTCGTCGCGACGCTTCACTATGCCTAACGGCGAAGAAAAGGCAAAGTCGGAGGGTGCCACCACCTTCAATAGGGCACATGCCTCGCCGTTAAGGTCGCGCACGGCATCGATAAAAGCGCTCACATCGGTGGGCAACTGTCGGAAGCTTGCCACCGTGAAGGTGCTGTCTGCCGATGCCAACGGGGCTAAAGGCGCGGCTGCCTTTGCCTCAAGCGCCGACACACACCACAACATCAGCATGCACACCACGCCGAGTCCGGCCCTGCGCAGCGCTGCATTCAGTTCAAGAAATGCCTTCGTTATATTGTCCATACAATTCTATTCTAAATTAAAATCAGAGATGTCCACCACCCCATCGCTGCCCGACACAGTGGCAGAAGGTTGCCATGTACGCACATGTATAAGCGGCATTGAGGCATTGGTGAAGTCCCATAGCAGAAACAGATAGCCGTCGTCGGCGTAGCGGTCGCTATGATAGCGCTGCCTGAGCGACACTCCGTAGATGCCGTCCTTGGTCGGGTGGCGCATGATACGGAAGTCGGAGAACTTGACATCGACCTGCTTATTAACGGCAAACACTTTCGACAGTCGCGACAGATAGTCGCGCTTGGTGTGCAAAGCATAGCTCACACGGCTGTCAGCCGACAACTTTCCCGACTCTTTCGAGGCTTTGACGACATTGCCAACGATAATAAGCGCATCGTCGCTGAACACCTGACGAAGGAAGTCAATGTCCTTTGAGGTGTAAGCCGTGCGCAGATGCTCGCAATAGTTGAGTATCTGGCGGCGGCGTGCAGCATCGGTCTCGGCAAGTTTTCCGCTTATTATGCGGGCAGCCTCAGCATAGAACGGACTGCTATGGGCTATCTTCCGTATGTCGGTGGCAGGCAGTCGCACCTCCTTGGGCGATGCTTTTGCTTCGGACTGCTGCCCATGTGGCTCGACAGAAGGATTGTCTATGTCGGCAGACTTGTCTTCGGGCACATTCACAGACGACTGTCCTGTAGCTGCCGACACATCCGTAAACACCACTATGCCTTGCATGTCGATATATCCCTCTCGCCCTGTCGACATCTCGCGGAAGCGCAATCTGCCTTGGCGGAAATGCGTGTCGAGCAGACATCCGCGCAACGGAATGCGAAACAGCACATTGCCACGGCCGTCCTCAACGACATATTGCCTCTCGCCATGCAGCATTGTCTGCTCTACAAGCTGCATGCCTTCGTTTATGCCGTAGCGCGTCTCGGCGGTCACACCCTTGTCGTATCGGTCTGACGACAGCCACAAAATAGCTGCCCACAATGTCAAGACCAGCACAACGGCTGATAATATATACGTTAGTTTCTTCATCCCGAACGCGTTATTTCCAGTCCTTTATCTCGCCGCCGATGTTTATCTTCACCTGATCGGGATTGTTGGATATTATAAGATTTACAAGATGTTCCGTGCCCGGCTTGAACTGGAACTTGCTCTCATAGAAATAGCTCACGCCATTCATCACTACCTCTACGAGCGGCACACGATTGTCCAAGCGCTGCGGAACGATGATGGCAGAATAGCTCGTGTCGCCGTCCTGACGTGCTACAATGGTCTGACGGGTGCCCTTGACATATCGTGTCACGACACCAGCCTGCAAGTCGACGGTGGCTGTAGGCACCGTGCTGTGTACATAAACCGTAGCCGTTGTAGGCATTTCGCCCTCAAAGTCCTCGCCCTTTATCAGCCTTATCTTCAGCTTGCTCATAATGTGGCGGAAGGTAAGGTGTATGGGCGATGTAGATGCTGTAATGTTCTTGCTGGTGGCAAAGAGCAGGTCGCTCGCCTCATATCCGCCCAACGAGGTGGATGTGCGAGCCGTACTTTGGTCGACGGATACGCTGAAGAGCTGGTCCTCAACGCTGCTTACGTCCTTGATATAGGGATAATAGGCATAGGCATTGTATGTGCCTTCGTCCCAATAGAGCGTGCGGGCGGCTGTCCACTGGCTTCCGTCGAATGTCAAGGCCTCGTTGTTGACGAGGTTGCCGCCTATCTCCAGGGGTGCATCGGCTGCCGAAACGTACAGTCCGATGCGGTCGCCCGTCTCAAAATTGCTGTCGGTAGCGCGCACCATTGAGGGATGGTCCACCACGAATGTCATCGGAGTGGACTTGGCGTCCTTGTACTGTGGCGCATCATCATCGGCACAAGCCGTCAACAATGCCACAGCTACAGCACACAGAGCCATGCACATACACATTATTATATATAAAAAAGTCTTCATACTTTCTACTCATTACACGGTTCACTTCTTTCGCTTTGACATTCTCTTCTTGAGCGGACTGCCCTTGTGTACGACTGGCGCATGCTGATAGGTGTGGGCTGTGCGCGAATCATTGCGCATCGTGCTGCGTGTCGCTGTGGCTACATCGCGCTTGTCGTTCTTGACAAAATCCTCAAAACTGAAGGTCTCGCCGGCGTATCGCTTTATGCGTTTCACGATGCTATGGCGACTTATCGTACTGTAATAGGGAATGTCGTTGTTCATGCACGAGTTCTGTTCAGAGCGGAATACGCCACGACTGTGCATGTAGCCGCCCTCGAATATGTCGACAATGTCGCTGTAGCGGTCGTCGTAGATTAGATGGCTCCAGCCCACGCTGTGCATCTTGCCGGTGAGCGACAGATTTTCATACCATCCCATAGCGAGGTAGGCTCGCAGCTCGTCGGCATGCGGACAGCACGAACAACCACAAGCGTCGATGAACGCATTGTGATAGATATACTCGTCGCCAAGCTTGCCAAAGCCGTGACCGCCTGCTTCGTGCTGCACCACTCCACGCGTGTCGAACGGATACTCGTAGGTGCTCAGCGGACAGAATGCTATTGCTGCACCGCTCTCCCACATCTGGCAGATGCCGCCATAGTCGGTAGAATTGGGCACAACGATTATCAATGTCTGATCGAGATTGGCTGCACTCACCGTGGGAGCTCCCAATGCGTAGTCGAACACTTCGTCATAATCGGCCTTCAGCCCCACTCCTCCTGTAAAGGTAGTGTTAAAGCGGTTGTAGCGTATTGTGTTCACGGTGCCGATACCAGTTTCCGTTGAGAGCGGGAAAGCGGTATAGACATTGAAGTAGGCACGATAGGTCTTGTACGGCTCAATGCCGAAGAAGTACTCCACCTCCTGCTTCACACTCCGCAGATAGGAGCCGTCGGCAATGTCTTTGGCGTTGAATCCGTCGCCTAAGAACACAATGTTTATGCCGCCGTTGTTGCCCTTCGTGGCTTTCTGAAGGGTCAGCCACTGGTCTTCGGCGTACTCATAATTGTACTGACTGACACTGCACTCGTGCGTATAGTCCTTCTTCTTGAGGCGGAACACCACCTTGCCCTCACGGTCAGCGCTGCCCTTTGCCATAGACTTAACGGTCAGCGTCACCTCCGTCTTATGCGTTCCGCTCGACGGCGAAACGTCACACCAGTCGGGCTTGCTTGCCACTTCCCATTCGCCTTCGGCATTTATGGTGAGCGTCTGCTTGTGCTGGCTGTTGAGAGCACAAGCCACCGACGGACGGCATACCAGCTCGTGATGGGCGGCAATACGCTTGAAATCGCACCATCCGCTTGCTGCCTGATACTGATGTACGGCAGATTCGGGCACCTCTAACGTGAAGTTATCCTTGGAAACTCCGTCAAAGGCACCACTCTGAACGTATGCCGGCATGGTGCCTTCGCATACTATCGATCCTATGCCCGAACAGTTCTGGAATGCACCGCCATCGGTCTGATTGCCCGATTCGGCTCCGATGCTCTCCATACTTGAGGGTATTATCACTCCCTCAAGGCTACGGCATTGGGCGAATGCACCCGGTGCGATGTTCTCTACGCCTTCGGGAATCTCCAGAACTCCCATCAAACGCCAGTTGTAAGCGAATGCACGTTCGCCGATACTGCCCAGAAACTCGGGCAGCTTGAGCTGTCCAGAGAAGTCGTTGTTGTAGAAACAATAGTTGGGAATGCTGCGCAAATCCTTAGGAAGGATTATCTCGCCCTTGAATCCATTGTTGGCAAAGGCACTCTCGCCTAACGCTCCGATGCCGTTGTGCAACTGAAGGTTGCCGCCAAACCAGCATCCTTCAAATGCCGATGTGGGTATGTAGGTGAGCGATTGCGGTATCACGAGATTGCCTGTAAGGTTGCTGCAGCCCTTGAAAGCGCCCACCCCCAGCTTCTTCAGATGTCCGGGCAGCTTCAGTTCGCCATAAAATCCCTTGCAATCCAAGAAGCATTGGTCGCCTATCTCTTCAAGAGCGTCGGGCAGTTTGAGTTCACAGACGAAGTTGGTGTAAAGGAATGTATTGACACCCGTTATCTTCTTCAACGTCGAGGGCAGCGACAACGTGCCGTTGAGCGTGCGTATGTTCTCAAAAGCTCCGTTCTCTATCTCTACCACTCCTTCAGGAATGTTGAGCGAACCAGTCAGTCCGCTTGCATGAAAAGCCGACTGCTTGATAGCCTTCAAGGTGTCGGGGAATACAAAATTGGCAAGCAACCGCTTGTTTTCAAAACTGCACGAAGGCATTTCATCATCATCGCCGGCTATGTAAGCACGGTCTACGTCACTGATGCAGGCACCCTTCTTGATGCGAGCTTCCTTCAGATTGAGAGCTGCAAGCGCAAACATACTGTCGCGCATTATACGGAAATCGTAGGCGTTGAGGGTACCCGTCACCTTCATGTGCTTCAGTTTGGTGAGGTCTTTATTGGCTGCTGCGATGGCTTCCTTAAGATGTCCGGCTGTAGAATTCACCACAACATACTCCTTGGCGGTAGCGTCATGGCTCACGAGGTCGTTCTCCCATGGCGCAATACTCTCGCTAACGAGCGTCAGACGATACTTGCCGTCTTCCTTATTCTTGTCGACACGTATGCTGAACTTCATCATCTTGCCTGCCACATAGGTGAGCGCTGTGTTCTTGGTGAACTTATACGGCACTCCGCCTATTGTTATGCTGAACAGCGTAGTGCCTGCCTGCACAGTCTGCGGCACTACTATGGTGCGCCATACATCGCCCACCTGCGAGGGAATGGTCGCCGTAGACTCCACTGCACCAGCCGGCTTGACCGTTCCGTCTGCCAGATTGATGCTCGCCTTGCGCACCACATTGGCTGTGAGCACAGTCTTCTCGGTAGCCGCCCATTCGCCTTCGGCAAAGCCTTCGCCCTGCACCAGCGTGACGTAAGCACTCGACATGCGGTGCTTCAGAAGCAGACGTATCACGTTGGAGGTTGGAGCGAGGTCGCCCACCGTGCCCCAAAGGAAGTCGCTGGCTTCATATCCGCCCATGTTTCCGTCCTCCGATGCGGTGCTCTGATTGCGCTGCACCTCAAACTGATAGTTGTCAATGCTCTCGGGATTGGCAAAGGGATAATAACCATATACGTCGATGTGCGTATGCTTGTCCTTCCAATATATGTCGTAGGCAGAGTTCCACTTGCCTGCTGATGCGTCATAAGTATGGCGCACATTATCTGCACGATTGCCGCTAAGCTGCAAGGTTCCGGGCGTGCCGGCACGATAATCGACTACGTACACGCCCATGCAGTCGCCATCGCAGAATCCGTTGTCATTGACACGAGTCACTGCCAACTGGTCGATGTCGCCCGAAAGCTGAATGCGGTCGCCGCTGTCTGTCGAGCCGTCCTCGCCGAACAATCCGTCGGCACAGCCCGCCAGCAACATCACGCCGACCGCAACAGCCATATATATAATGTAGTTTAAGTGTTTACTACGCATAATTCAAGTGTTTGCAACACATAATACATAATTAAACCGTTAATTCTATTCACCCGTAGCCGTACCGCCATTGTCGGTGTCGTCAACATCCCATGCACCTATGCTCACATCAATGCCGCTGCCGGTCTTGGCAAGTGTCACGGTGAAAGTATGGCGCTTGCCGGCTGTGAATGTAAAGGCTTTCTTCAGATTGTAGTCGGTTCCGTCGACAGTAACGGTTATGAGGTTGCCCATATCTACCTTCTGTGGCACTACAATGGCACGATACGTTCCGCCATCCTTGTATGGCGTGAGGCTCGAAGCAGTTCCCGTAGCCGTAACCGCAGCCGTAGAAAGATCTACCGTTGCAGAAGTCTTCATGTCGTTAAGCCTCAACGACACCTCTGCCGAGGCTAACGAGGCATTGGTAAAGCCGTTGCCAGCCTTCAATACTATCTCCACCTGGCTCATCACGTGCTTTGCCACTATGCCGACAGCCTGCTTCTTGGGCGCAACATTGAGCGTGCTGCCTACAAGCAGGTCGGCAGCCTTGTATGCAGACGCTGTGCTTTGGTCGGCTGCAACGTCGAAAGGCATTGCGCTGACGCTCGAAACGGTATTGCGGTAAGGATAATACATATAGAAATCGGCACACGTCCGGTCATCCTTCCAGTACACAGGCGTGGCAGGAGTCCATACATCAGAATATGTATAGAGCATATTGTCGACATGATTGCCCACTGGCTGCAATGCCGCCAGTGTGCCGTCGGCATTGCGGTTGACCACAAACAGTCCTATCTGGTCGCCGTTTTCAAATGCGGTTTCAGTAGCTCGCGTTATCGTTGTACTGATGTCAATAGGTATTCGCACTGTAGGCTTGGCAGGTTCGGGAGGATTAGGCACGTCAGACTCGCCACCTTCACCACCTGCCGAACAAGCAGACAGCAAAACACAGACAACAGCTATATATAAGTACTTTTTTATAAGCATAGATTTAAAGTTGCAATAAACATCTAATATTATTGATGCAAAAGTACACAATTTATATCAACGGCACAAGTTCACAATAGTTCACAGCTGTAAAAAGATGGAAAGAATGCCTATTAAACCCAAATCGGTCATTAGAAGCATCCAGTAAAAACCTTCGTATCAAGGCATGATACGATCATTTCATGGCATGATACGGTCATATCAAGGCATGATACGACCATTTCAAGACACGCAACATATCTTTATATCATGATCCAGACATTAGTATCATGCTTGTAAAGGGACATAGTATCGTATTACATGGTACTTGGCATCAATAAAAAACTCCCTTTGCATTGCAACCATAAGATTGCAACGTAAAGAGAGTTCTTTTGAGGAAATAATAAAATAGGAATCATTGCCTACGGATATTATGAGAACAACTTCTTAAATCAATCCTGCTATCCATTTCAGGACAAGGATCTTCAAATATTGTTCCGCTACGTCTCAATTCTTCTATAATTTTAATATCATTGTTTTTCTTCATTTAGAATTCAAACTTCTAAATCACAATAAGCTTGCTCTTCAAAAGTAAGCTTTGCAAGGTCTATTATTACAATAGCCCACTGATGTCGGCTAATAGCCAGGACACCAGTGAGCAATAAGAATTCTCTTTAGAACAATGACCCTATCCAGTGTCCCAACGATATAGCCCAAGAGATGACAAGATATATCAACCAGCAAACCAACACTATGAGTATTGCCGTCTTGAACGCCTTTTGGTTTACGGTCTTGATTATCTCCTTGTCGTCATTGATATAGCCGGTTATCAATCTAAGGTTCTCAAGATACGAACGATGGAAGAAGTCGAAGATGTCACCGATAAAGAAAGGTATGGCTCCTAAAAGAATGTCCTTCAATACATTGTAGATTACGGCCAGCGTCAGAGGAATCGACTTTACTACACAAAGACTGTAATAGATGAACGGAAGTGCCAGCACACTCGACAATGTGTCGCCAATGCCAAAAGGCAACAAACCGATGACTGGATCCAAACACCACTTGTCCATATACTTTGCCGTTGCTGACATACAGCGGTAGGAAGTCATGCTCATCATCTCCTTTCGCTTGGATTCTTTGGCAGATGCCCGCGCCTGTTCCTTTGCCAACGCTGCTTGACGCTTTTCGTCTTCTTTCTTGAAATCCATACCCAGATCAGCCTGGGCTTGCTGTCTTCTTGAACTTTCCATATTTATATATATTACTTATTATACATTTTTATCTTATAGTTCTATCTGCTTTTTGCCGTTCATAAAGTCGGCAAAGTCATGCTCGGATAGCTTGTAGCCACTAATGTCGCTAAGCAGAAGCATTGCCTGCTTGCACTCATCTTCGCTTGAGGCAAGATTGATGCGTTTGAATACTTCTCTAAGGTAAGCACTCTTGTTGTCTATCTTCGCAATGTCACGCTTCCACATATCTGAATACTTTGCCAGTTCTTTGTCGTAAGCGGCTGAAGCCAACTTGCCGTTAAGTTGCTGCAACTTCAGTTTGGCAAGACTATCGAACAAGGATACTGCCCTTTGCACAGACTCCTCGGCTTTATCGGTAACCATTGCCAAGTCCTCATCTGAATATTGTACAGGAGCGTTCTGCTTGGTTTCCACACCATTAGCTTTTCCGTCAATAGCCTTACGCTTCTTGAGCAATTCAGTGGTTCCGTCCAATATGCCTATAGCCATGTCTCTGTCGGCATGAAGATTGTCGGCAAGGATACCTGTAAATTGCGAAAGGTTCTCTTCTATATCAGCCGGCAGCTTCGCAGTTTCTTTATAGTCAGGAATTTCTACGGTATTTATCAGTCTCTCGTCGAGCTTGCTTTCCATTATCTCCCTGCCAAGTTTCAGCATTGCAACCATATCGCGCAAGTGCTTCAACATCTTCAGTTTAACGTCATCGGTGCTGACTATCTTGCTGCGTATTTCTTTTGAAACAGCATCCAGACGTACTGACAGCTGTAAATGTTCTGACTTCAAACCGGCTATGGCTTCATTATGAGAGGCAAGCTCGTCCTTGTCGAGTTTGAGGTCAACCTGATAGCTCTCATACTCACGAATAAGAGGGAAACAGTTGGCGTTCCACTCAGAGAAGTCGCGATAGTAGTTCTTGTTGGCAGTACCGAAAGTGAGCCAGTTGACAAGGAAAAACGGCTTTGAGGGCTGTTTTGACTTTGCTTGCATATAGCTGGCTTGCTTCGACTCAAGGGTTGAGGTGATGTCGCTAATCAGCGATGAATAGACATCAATGTTCTGCAGATGGTCGTTCATCTCTATGTCTATTGCCTTCAGCTGCTGCAACAGTTGGCGACGCTGTTCTTCCAATGGACGTATCTCGGCATTGTCATACATACTGTCCATTATAGCCTTTAGGTCGGATGACATAAGACGCTCACCATAACGCAAGAAGACATTGGCTTTCGGAATAACAACATCGTTAAGGGTCTTGTATATTACCAAAAGGCGTCCCATATCAGCCTTGATACGTGTGGCGTCGTGCTTGACGCTTGTCTGGAATACAGACAAGTCGGACTTCAACCGATTGGTACGTTCAGTACTCTCCATATAGTGATTGAGCATCTGCAAGCCCGCCATTGCCAGGCCCAACGACTTGTTGCCATTAGCAACAGATTTGTAAGCCTTTACAGAGTTCTGCAGCGAACCACGGAAGCTGTCCTGTATTTCACTTATAAATACCGCACACTTTTCCATAAGTTTGTTGTACTCCAGCTCTACATACTTAAGCATTTCGTCTACGTCGAGCCATTCCACACGGTTGAAATCGAAGAGATTGGGCGAAACCATCTTGATAGAGTCGCCATATATGTCAATGAGCTTCATGGCATAGTCACGATAAGTAGTGGCTATGTCGCTGCGCAGCGAAGTGAAGTCTTCAATATTACCTCGCACACTGTCCTCAGCATAATGATAGGTGTCAACCATACGTGTGTATTTGCCAAACATATCAGAAGCTTGGGCTCTGACATTCTTCACGCCATTGGTGCCAGCCAATACATCCACCAATTTGGATGCTCCTTTGGCAAGAACCATATTAAGATTCAGTTCGATGTCGTCAGACAACTTGCTCAAAGCCGTAGAAGACTGAGCCAACTCGGTCTCGGCTATCTTCAATGCCTCTTCCTTGTCGCCTTGTTCCAGACAGTCGTTCAACTTGTATTCGGCTACAAGAGTAGTGCGGGAATTGTTAGAAACAAAGGCAATGGCAATATGTCCATCCTGACGGAAGAACTTATAGGCATCATAAACCAGTTTGCTCACCTCTGCAGAATCGGCATCAACACCAAACTTCTTCAGCTCGTATGCCAGGTCGGCACGTAGGTAGGTCTTATTCTCTTTACACAAGTCATCGGCAATATTCTTTATTGCATGAAAAACAGATTGTTTATCGTTCACTTCCTTACTCATGGTCTTATGTATTTTTAGGTTTTAATTGAGTATTCGTCAAATCAAGGACAAAGTTATCAGATATTTATGACCTGTACAAGTCCATAATGGTTCACAAACGAAAAAAGCTGATACACACAGCAGGAGACGATGACATTGCTGTCATAGCTTCTTGCTGTATGAATCAGCTTTCTATTGTTGATTATAGTACTGCTTACAGGTTTATCTTCACTCCTGCGTTGAGTCTTACACCGTAATATTCCACCTGCATTGTGCGGTTCTTCTCGCCTTGATAATAGCGTAAGGGCTGGTTGAGCAAGTTGTTGGCATTGGCATAAACCGTGAACTTGGTTTTCTTACCACATGTGTAGCTGGCGTTAAGATCGAGATAACCCACCTTGTCGTAGTAGCGGTCGAGGGCACGGCTGGTGCTCATCTGGTCGATGAATGCCGAAGCGAAGTTGTATGAGAGTCGCAAGTTGATGCCACTCTTCTCGAAGAACATTGAGGCGTTGGCAGTATGCTCAGGCGAACCTGCCACCTTAACGTCGTCACCATCCTTTATGCCCAGACGCTCGTTAAAGTTGCGTGTGGTACTGTGAGTGTATGTATAGTTGCCATAGAAGCCAAGGCACTTGAGTGCGGGCGAAATGAAACCGAAGTCACGCTGATATGCTACCTCTACGCCAAGCACACGTGCATCGTAGGCGTTGATGTTCTGTTGCACATTGAACTGCTTCTCAGCGTTTTCGCCTGTGAGTCCAAGGTCGCTGCCGAGATACTTGTTCGACGACCACTCTACATTTACATTCTTTATGTCCTTGTAGAAGAGACCGAGGCTGACAAGTCCTACACTCTTGAAGTAGTGGTCGAGCGAGAGGTCAACGTTGATAGCCTTAGCTGGCTTGGTGTTAGGATCACCGATTGTTGCTTCCTCATCAGAGATGTTGAAGGTCTTGTTGGCGATGAGTGCCGAATACTTCGGACGTGAGATTGTCTTCGTTACTGATGCACGCAGACTGCCGTCGTCGCTATATTTGTACTTGAGGAGCAAGCTTGGCAGAAGGTCGGTGTAGTGGTTCTTGAAGTCGCCGGTCGGCTTCATAGTCGACTCATCGTCAGTTACCTCTACATTATATCCGCTTGTCTTGAGGCCGGTACGCTCTACACGCAGTCCGAGAGTAGCAGAGAGGCGCTTGCCCAACTTCTGGTCAAAGCGCAGATAGCCGGCTGTTATCCGTTCGCGTATCTTATAGTTGCCTGCCTCTTCCTCATAGTTCTCTGTGCCTTCATACTTGCTGAAGTCGATCTTGCCAAGTGTCTGCTTTGATATGAAAGGAGAGTTGGCAGGATACTGGCTACCTGGCATGAATCCGTCGCGTATCTGCTGTACTGTCAGGTTGCGCCAGCTGTCGCCAAGCACTTCTTCAGGATCATAATCGAAGAATGACTTGGTGCGTGTCTTTTCCTTGCTGGTGTACTTGGCTCCAAACTTCAATGTGTTGCCATAGAGTCCATTTGTGATAGGAAGTGTGAAGTTGAGACGTCCCTTCCATTCGTTCTCTACGATGTCTTGATTGGAATTGTCGAGTTCGTCGAGCTTCCAGTTGGTGTCGTCAAGGGCGGGCAGCGATGTAGCGTAATAAGGCTGGCGGTCGCCTACGTCCTCAAATCCATCACCGAACTTAATCTTTGAATTCTTGTTATTGTACTTGTACGAAGCATAACGCTCGTTGGGACGCTCCTCAGTTGCACGCGAATAGCTGGCAGCCCAGTCCATCTTCAGATTGCCGAAAAGATGTTCGCCGTCGAAAGTATAGTCCATTGTCTGCTGAAGTTCGAGTCGGGCGTTCTTGGTGTCGGATGCTCCTGCCTTGGTCTGCATAACGATGCTCTGCTTTTCGGCCTTGCTGTTGAGCTTCTTGTAGCTTATGCGGTAGCGGTTCTCCCAATCGCTGCGACGATTGTACATTCCCTTGAACGAAATCTTGTGCTGCGGATTGAACTTATAGTCGAGTGCCAACGAGTAGCTCTGACGCTCACGTGTTACATAATACTGACGCACCTGAGCCTCTTTCAGTTCAAGTTGCTTGTCATCGTTCTCCTCATATTCAAACTCCGTATTGTCCGAACCGCCCGGTGCATACTGATAAGAGGCTGCTGCCATAATACCAAGCTTATGGTTGAAGAAACGGTCGCCCCATGTTGCACCGAGGTCAAGCTGCGGTTTGCCGCTCACCCATGTATAACCCGAACCTACGTTGAAGTTCAATACACGATGCGAAGGAGTATTCTTGGTCACAAGGTTTATCTCACCACCGATGGCATCGCCGTCCATATCGGATGTAACAACCTTGTTTACCTCTATGGTCTGAACCATATCGGCAGGAATAAGGTCGAGCTGTACGTTACGTGTGTCGCCTTCGGCAGAAGGGATGCGGTTGCCATTGACTGTTACTGAAGTAAGGTCAGCTGATGTTCCGCGCACCTGTCCGAAGCGTGCCTCACCCTGGTCGTACTGCACATTGATACCATTGATACGCTTCAAGGCATCACCAATATTAGAGTCGGGGAACTTACCCACCTGGTCGGCACTCACAACATTAGTTACACCCATTGTCTCCTTCTGCATCTGCAATGCCTTGCGCTGTCCGTAGAAAGCACCTGTCACTACAACCTCCTTCAACTCATGCGACTCCGAAAGCTGAATGTTGCGCTCAACATTATTGCCAGTAAGTTTTACGGTG
Organism: uncultured Prevotella sp.; assembly: GCA_905193385.1. Taxonomy (GTDB): domain Bacteria; phylum Bacteroidota; class Bacteroidia; order Bacteroidales; family Bacteroidaceae; genus Prevotella. The sequence goes on from CAJJOL010000012.1 coordinate 69,052, forward strand.
TAGTATTTAGGTTCATAACCTACGTAGCTCACCTTCACCTTATATGTACCAGGCTTAAGATTTGCCAATGTGTAGAATCCGTTCACGTCGCTTGTCACGCCCGTGTGCAATTCCTCAATCATGATTGTAGCTCCGGGCAGAACCTGACGGTCGGCATCGGTGATACGTCCGGTGATGGTTCCCATTTCGGGCAATGTGACATTATCCTTAATGTTGTCGCCATACATAGGCATAATGGTTGCTGAAGCCAAAAGGGCTGCAAGCAAGTTTTTCCTGAATTCCATATATCAATAATATTAATGTGTAGCTTTAGCTTACTTGTTCTTTGTAACAGTGTGGATTATGTTGCCGTCCTTGTCAATCATCGACAGACGCAACTGCTTCTTGTCAGCGGTCAATACAGAGAAGCCTTCGGCCGGACTGCAGAATACAGTTCCCTCTACCGGCTTCACCTTACGAACAAGCGAAGCTGATGAGTTGACAATATAGTCGATGTTGTCGCCCTTCATCTGTATGTGCTGGAAGTTGTGGATATGTCCGCAAACGTACATTGCCACATTATTATACTTGTGAAGCAATGGCATCACACGCTTCTGCATGTCCAGACGTTCGTTGACGCTCTTGCCTGTCTCGGCATAGATAGGATGATGACCAACTACTACTACCCAATCCTCCTTAGCCCCTTTAAGAGTCTGGTCAAGCCAAGAGAGTTGCTTCTGCATATCCTCCTTGCATGCATCTGGGTATTTTTCGTTTGCCTCGCGATACTTGTCGATGAGCGGAGTGGTGTCAAGGGACACAATACGAATGCTTGTTCCTTTGTGATCATACACCTTGGTATAATACTTTGAAGGCATAACCCAACGACGGCTCACCTTGCAATAGTCGAGCACAGCCTGTGTGTTGCCACGATACTCATGATTGCCACACACGGAAAACCAATCGAGCATCAGTTCTGGATGAGAATATACAAGTTCATAGTTGGTCATCCATAACGGGTCGTTAAGAGATGTAACGCCATTGAAATGATGTATGTCACCGGCAGCAATTACACACTCCGGATTGACGGCATCAGCCATCTCACCCATAAGTTCAGCAATAGGTTTCTGCTGATAGTAGCCATTACGACCAAGGTCGTTAGCAATATAGAAATTGATTTCGCCATTAAGCGCGTCCCATGTAGGACGAGCTGCATAAGTCTTTGCAGCCGATTGCGAAGCGCACTGCTTCATGCACTGTGTCTGGGCGTAAGAAGGAACTGAGCCTACAAACGAGGCTAATGTACTTGCTAAAAGCGTCAGCGCAAGGACGCTGTTCTTTAAAAAAACTGATTTCATTTATTAAAAATTATCTTAATTATTTCGAGTGCAAAGGTATCCCGTCGAAATTACAATGATGTTAAGATAGCTTTTATATAAGGTTAATTATGTAAACAAGCCAAAGAACGCTTGCTATATATATTATAAAGGTATGGATATAATTGTATAGCGCATGCAAAGGTAATACTTGGCGCATGCAATGTCAAGTAGGAATGCTATATATTATATAATGTATATATATAATATATGTATAGTATATACAAATGGTAATAATAGGAGGGTATAAATAAAAAAAGGTCTCCAAAGTCGTTAGACCTTGAAGACCCAAAGTAAAGAAGGCAGCCACCTACTCTCCCGCATTGCA
>CAJJOL010000013.1:0-69494 GCA_905193385.1 uncultured Prevotella sp.
AAGGTCTATATCTACCGAGAGTCTTGGCAGTTGGAAAACGGTGAGATTGATGGCTGTGCCACCTTTCAGCACAAGAGATTTAGAGAGCAAAGGACTGTCATGGAAATAGTTGAGTATCTCCACCAATCGCATCACCTTTTCGAGGTTGTCGCGAATAAAGCCTTGCTCCTTGGCGATGATGTCAAGAGCTTGTTTGTTATATGAGTTCATATTCTTCCTTTGATGTTAGTTCTTGCGGCACATACATGCGCCATTTATTTACAAATGTATCCGACTCTTCGTTGTTAGTCAACCACTTGACGCTTTTGGTTCCCTTGGCTCGGCACAGCTCCAAGAGGGATTCTGAGATGTTGGCTTGTTCCTTGATTCGCTCCAACAGATAGCCTGTCTTCTGGTACAGGAATGCCTTGTCGTACCTTGCGAGATAATCGACGAGCCTTTCCTCATTGAGCAAGACGATACCCTCCATGCAATGCAGCAATTCCTCAATACCACCAGCTCGGTCGATGCGGTCAAAGCAATCCAACAACGTACTCTCCACATCCGTTACTCGCACATAAGGGTTTCCCTTGGGTGTCATCATACCAACGATTTCCTTTGTTTGTCGGCAATAGGTATAATCCACATCGTCGAAAGAAAAGGGATTGAAGCGAGTCATGCTTTTCACAAAAACCTCATTGAAGGGTTGATGAGCCAATCCATGAAACTCCAATGCTGTATGATAACTGATGCAAGCTGTAGGTGACAAGTGGCTTCCTATCTCATACTTGTCGCAAACAGGTAAACCCGACGCAATATCCTTCATGCAATAGGTATTGCGCCGTATAGCTACAATCCACCCTTGTTGCTTGTACCGAGCAAGCAACGCCTCCACCGCCTTCACCTTGTCTTTCAGAGCCTCAGAAAGTTCATCCGAAGTGAATATCCGCAGCTTATATAATATACTCAATAGTTCTGTCATTGTTTCTAATTTTGCGCAAAGATATAAAATCTAATTTGCTTACGGGAAAAATCAGAAACTTTTTTATGCTTTTTTATATGTTCTTTCCATCTTAATTGTCCGACTACGGAGGAACAAATCACCGACAGGCAAGTTCTTTTGGGAGTAACCCAAAAGGTTTCGAGAAACTCGAAACATACCTTGCTGTGTCTTTGTGGACACAATGTTTTAGAAAGAATAAAACCTAATACCATTGAAAACACTGCGGTGGTTCGCCCAAGTGGCTGGAGGTGCAAAGCCTCCAAGGAACGACTCGTTTTTCGCTATGTCCAAAGGATGAAACAAATAAATCCCGAAGAATGGGGGACATAGAATACCATTCCTCGGGATGAACAAAAATGTATTCCTGCATGTCATACGTTTTATATGTCATACGATAAATATGTAAAACGTATGACATCAATGTATATATGCTTACACTATTCTTTGCATGGATACATCTTTATCAAATTACAAGCACATTTCTATACGACAGTGAATCAGTGCGTCAATAAGTCAATACGACAGTGAACAACCGAAGCGTCAAAGATACGACCATTTTCAACAAAAGGCATTCGTCTCTCCGTAGAGTTGCAGGACAATAGTTGTTTTCTCTTTTGCTTCGTACAATCTCTTGAGGATAACTTCACGAAGTTGTGCTGCGCCAAAAGAGTGGAGACGAAAGCAAATGGCAACTATCATAGGAAAATTATACAGCGTTTGCCAAACACTAACGGAAGTTTCGTCCTTGTATTGGACTTCCGACATAGACAACATACCTTCTTTATATATAGCTCGTATCACAGAGTTGAGTTTCGGGGCGGTAACATGAAGCATATCCACCAACTCTCCCTCACTCATCCACAATTCCTCCAAGTTGGACGGAATGGAAAGCCTTCCATTGCCATCCACGGTGATTACAGTCCGTTTCATGCCATTCCTCCCATTACAGGCAAATGCCCCTTGATTCGACTTTCAAAGACAGAAATATCATGGTCAAGTTTGCTGCTTGTCACCTTGGCGTATATCTGTGTCGTGGTGATATTCGTGTGACCGAGAATCTTGCTAACGCTCTCTATTGGCATACCATACTCCAATGCTAAAACAGCCCAACTATGGCGGGAGACATGAAATGAAACTCGTTTCTTGATGCCACACATTACCGCTACTTTTTTGATGCGCTTGTTGATGCTGTCAAGGTTGCCAATGTTGAACAAGTGATTACCGTTTCTGAAAGATTTGTATCTCTCAACTATCTGCATAGGAATATCCAACAGCTTGATTTGGAACGGTACGCCTGTCTTCTGACGCTTGGACACTATCCAAGGAGCACCGTTTACCATGCTGATGTTATCTTCCGTCAAGTTCTTGATGTCGATGAAAGCTATACCTGTCCAACTGCCATAGATAAAAAGGTCTCTCGCAATTGCCATGTTGGGGTCTTCCAACTTTATCTCAGTCATGGCGGTAAGCTCGTCCAATGTCAAGAACTCACGTTCCTTATGGTCTGGATCAACGTGGTACATGGCAAACGGATTTCTCGGTATCTTGCCGTTGTAGTGTGCTGCCGTAACGATATGTTTCAGAGGTATGGAGTAAATCCAAATGGAGGACTGCGCAAGCCCTACCACATTTTTCAAGTAAAGGCAATAGTCACGGATAAACTCCTCGGTAAGCTCATTCATGGACATATCGCTGCGCTTGTACTGATACTTGATGAACTCGGCAACGTACTTTCTCACCACAAGATACTTGTTGTAAGTGTTCTTGGCTCTGTCCTTGCCTACACGTTTGGCAAAGGCTGCGTTCTCCTTGTCGAAAGCTCTGAGCAAGGTCTCGTATTCGGTGCCTATGCCTTGATAGGCGTTTCTCACCATTTCAGCAGTAACGAACGCCTCACGGTCGGAAAGTCGTTGATAATGCTTGGCGATTTGAGCCTTGATGTTGTCAAGCGCAAAATTCACCTCCTTGGCTTCCTTACTCTTGCCTATGGCTCTGTTGCCCTTGGCATCCCAGATAGCCTTGGTAACGCTCTGCTTGCAACTGAACTGTGCGATAGTTCCGTTGATTGTCACACGTCCCATGATAGGGACAATTCCGTTTCTCTCCTTGCTTCCATTTACATAGAAGACTGTCTTGAAAGTGCATCTCATAATTCTTACTTTTTTGTTCGGTGCAAAATTAAACTATGAGAGTTGCATGGCAAAACCAAAACTTACGCAGAATGGGGAAATATGAACCGCCACCGTTAAAAATGCTTATTAGGGCGTTTCTGAGAGGTAATGATTTGAAAGCGTTTCTACTTCTCTAATCTGCTTTTTTCTCATTTCCTTGCCACTGACAACTAAAGCCAACGACTGCCACAACCACTTGAAACTCAAAACAAATGCTCTATTTTACTATTTTTTGCCTTTTTAGGCGTTCTTTTTCGTTAAAAGTAGCTTTTTCTTTATTTTCCATTACTTTCGAACTATTTCTGGACAAAACTCTGGAATTTCTATTGGAGTGCAACCATTCTGTGCTGAGAGCCGTGACAATTCCGTCAGACACGACCATTCGGCAGCGTCATACACGTCGATGTCGAGCGGCAATCCGTTGTTGAGACAATATATCAGACGTGCGTCCATAGCGTAGTTCATTGCATTGGGCACATTCATAGCCTCTCCCTTGCGCAACAACCGTGCAGCATCGGTTGCGTCAAACCGGCTCATATACCTCTCGGCAGCATCGCCAGTGAAGCATTCCTCGCCATCGTTGACCGTCGGCAGCGGATACTTCTGCACGAAAGCCTTAGTACCGCACACGGTCTGAAGACGATTGTAAGGCCGGTGAGTGGTCACATCGAGCTGAAGCATGATGCTCACGCCACGTTCAGTCTGTATGAGAGTGGTGTTGACCCGACCTAAGGGTAGTCCGGCTTCCTTGGCTCCAGCCGATGTCATGCTGACAAGGCGCAGCATACGGTCGGTACGGTGGAATCCCAGCAACTGTCCTATCGGTCCGATGCCATGCGTGGGATAAGGATTGCCGCCATGTGTAAGACATCCGCGCTCAATCCAACTTGTATTGCCCTCGCCACACTCGTTGTCGGTCGATAGGTCGTGTATGTATGCTCCCTCGCAATGAGTAATCTCGCCGAAGAGTCCACGACGGTGCATCTCAAGGGTCTCAAGCGCAAAATAGTCATAGCAGCAGTTCTCCGTCATAAAACAGTGGCGCCGGGTCTGCTCGGCAGTATGCACCAGAAGCCAACACTCCTCCACCGTAGTGGCAGCCGGCACCTCTACAGCCACATGCTTGCCACAGCGCATAGCGTGTACAGCCATCAGTGTATGGGTGCGCCATTCCGTACATATATATATAAGGTCTATGTCGGGCAGCTGGCAAGCCTCCTTCCATGCATCAGGCCCGCACAACGTGAGCGCCTCTTTGCGATGGCTGTCGCGCAGCAATTTATTGGCACGTGCCAGTCGCTGACTGTCCACATCGACAATGCAACTTATCTCGGCATTGCCGATAAAAGCATAGCGCACCAGAGTCTTTGTGCCGCGATTGCCAAGTCCCACAAGCGCAATGCGCACCTTGGGAATAGCCGGACAACGTAATAGAAATGCTGATTTATAGTTCATGGCGCAAATTTACAAACTTTTTTCCGGTTTTCATAAACACGACATTATTTCATACGTTTTTTTGTCCACTACATGAAAAATTATTAATTTTGCACCAAGTTTTGAGTATACTTAAAAATCATTATAATGGAGATTTCATATAAATGGCTTAAGGAGTATGTCGATTTCGACCTCACTCCGCAGGAAACAGCCGATGCGCTGACCTCATGCGGACTCGAAGTTGACGCTCTTGAAGAGGTACAGACCATTAAGGGTGGACTGAAGGGACTGTACGTGGGCAAGGTATTGACTTGCGAATTGCACCCTAATTCAGACCACTTGCACATAACAACCGTTGATCTTGGCAAAGCAGAGCCGCAGCAGATAGTTTGCGGTGCGCCCAACGTGGCTGCCGGACAGAAGGTTATCGTTGCCGACCTGGGCTGCGTGCTCTATGACGGCGACAAGGAATTCGTAATCAAAAAGTCGAAGTTGCGCGGCGTAGAGAGCCTTGGCATGATTTGCGCCGAGGACGAAATAGGTGTTGGCACAAGCCACGACGGCATCATCGTATTGCCCGAGGACGCACCTGTAGGCCTGCCAGCAGCCGAATATTATCACTTGGAGAGCGACTGGATTATCGAGATTGACATCACAGCCAACCGCTCTGACGCACTCAGCCACTGGGGTGTGGCACGCGACCTGTACGCTTGGCTCAAGCGCAACGGCCACGCTACATCGCTCCACCGTCCTGACTGCTCTGAGTTTGCTGTAGACAACAACGACCTGCCTATCGATGTCGAGATTGAAAACACCGAGGCTTGCAAGCGCTACGCATGCGTGAGCATCAGCGGATGTGAGGTCAAGGAGAGTCCCGAATGGCTTCAGAACAAGCTGAAGGTTATCGGTCTGCGTCCTATCAACAACATCGTCGACATCACCAACTACGTGATGATGGCATACGGCCAGCCTATGCACTGCTTCGACGCCGACATGGTGAAGGGCTCAAAGATAGTAGTACGCACCCAGCCCGAAGGCACCAAGTTCGTCACTCTTGACGGCGAGGAGCACACACTCGGCGAGCACGACCTGAGCATTTGCAACGCAGAGGACCCAATGTGTATCGCAGGCATCTTCGGAGGCAAAGGTTCGGGCACATACGACACCACAAAGAACGTAGTGCTTGAGAGCGCATATTTCCACCCGACATGGATTCGCAAGAGCGCACGCCGCCACGGATTGAGCACCGACGCAAGCTATCGCTTCGAGCGTGGCATCGACCCCAACGGCACCATCTACGCTCTGAAGCAGGCTGCCATACTGTGCAAGCAGCTGGCAGGCGGCAAGGTGAGCATGGAGATAAAGGATGTTTATCCCAACCCGATCAGCGATGCCCGCGTCCAGCTCGACTTCGAGTATGTAGACCGCCTCATCGGAAAGAAGATAGGCAACGACATGATTCGCTCTATCGTTGAGAGCCTCGACATGAAGATTGTATCTGAGACTGAGACCGGACTGGAGCTCGACGTTCCTGCATACCGTGTCGACGTGCAGCGTCCGTGCGACGTAGTTGAGGACATCCTGCGTATCTACGGATATAATAATGTGGAGATTCCGACACAGCTCAAGAGCTCGCTCACCATTCTCGGCGATGCCGACAAGGCATATCACCATCAGAATGTAATCAGCGAACAGCTCGTTGGATGCGGCTTCCACGAGATTCTCAACAACTCGCTCAGCAAGACCGCTTACTACACCGAGCTCAACAAATATACCGAGGAGACTACCGTGAAGGTGATGAACCCTCTGAGCAACGACCTCGGCGTAATGCGCCAGTCACTCCTCTTCGGCGGACTGGAGAGCATCTGCCGCAACATCAACCATAAGATGCCTAACCTCCGCTTCTTCGAATTCGGCAACTGCTATCACTATTCGCCCGAAAAGAAGAACGACGAGGACCCGATAAAGGCTTACACCGAGGAGATGCACCTTGGAATGTGGACCACCGGAAAACGCGTTGAAGGCTCATGGGCTCACGCCGACGAGAAGGCTTCGTTCTACGAACTTAAGGCTTACGTCATGAACATATTCACCCGTCTGGGTGTAAATCCCGGTATCGTAGTGACAGAAACATCCGACAACAACATCTTCGGCAAGGCTCTGGCACTCAAAGCACGCTCGGGCAAGGTGCTCTGCGAGATGGGTACTGTATGCCACAAGCTTCTGAAGAAGATGGACATCGACCAGGACGTGTTCTACGCCGACATCAACTGGGACAACGTGATGCGCGCCATCAAGAAGAACGAGGTGCTCTATCACGACATCAGCAAGTTCCCGTCGGTAAGCCGCGACCTCGCCTTGCTCATCGACAAGAGCGTTGAGTTCGAGCAGATTGAGCAGATTGCACGCCAGACAGAGAAGAAGCTCCTCAAGAGCGTCGAACTCTTCGACGTGTACGAAGGCAAGAACCTGCCCGAAGGCAAGAAGAGCTACGCCGTCAACTTCATCCTGCAGGACGAGACCAAGACTCTCAACGACAAGCAGATTGAGGCTATCATGACCAAGCTCATCAACAACCTCAAGCAGAAGCTGAACGCTGAACTGAGATAATAACAATAAAAAAACAATAAATACAAAACAATAAAATGGGAAGAGCATTTGAATACCGCAAGGCTACAAAGCTGAAGCGTTGGGGCCACATGGCCAAGACATTCACCCGTCTGGGCAAGCAGATTGCCATCGCCGTTAAGGCAGGCGGTCCGGAACCGGAAAACAACCCGTCACTTCGTTCAATCATCGCTACATGTAAGCGTGAGAACATGCCGAAGGACAACATCGAGCGTGCCATCAAGAACGCTATGGGCAAGGACCAGAGCGAATACAAGGAAGTAACATACGAGGGATATGGGCCTCACGGTATCGCTATCTTCGTTGACACACTGACCGACAACACCACACGTACCGTAGGCGACGTTCGCTCGGTGTTCAACAAGTTCAACGGTACTCTCGGCACAACAGGTTCACTGGCTTACCTCTTCGACCACAAGTGCGTGTTCACATTCAAGAAGAAGGACGGCGTAGACATGGAAGAGCTTATCCTTGAGCTCATCGACTTCAACGTTGAGGACGAGTTTGACGAGGACGAGGAAGAAGGCACAATCACCATCTACGGCGACGACGTTAAGGCTTATGCACAGATTCAGAAATTCCTTGAGGACCAGGGCTTCGAGGACATCGGCGGTGAGTTCACATACGTGCCAAACGACTTGAAGGACATCGACGCTGAGCAGCGTGCTACTATCAACAAGATGGTAGAGCGTCTTGAGGACTTTGACGACGTTCAGAACGTTTACACAAACATGAAGCCTGAGGAGGGCGAATAAACAATATTAAACTAAAAGCCCCACCCCCTTGCCCCTCCCCAGTAGGGAGGGGAGTGATATGTACAAATTGCATAAGGATGCTATCTCTTGTTTTTAGGGCCGGCATATCTGAGCAGCCAGACATACTACTCCCCTCCCTGCGGGGGAGGGGCGAGGGGGTGGGGTTTTTCAATCTACATCATTATGAATCACTTGGATTACACCACTTGCGGCACATGCAGCCGCCTCATCACCATCGACGTAGATGCCGACGGCATCATACGCAACCTCGCATTCGAGGGCGGATGCAACGGCAACCTCAAAGGCATATGCGCACTGTGCATCGGCAAGAAAGCTACCGACGTGAAGCAGACACTCAAGGGCATCACATGCGGCGGCAAAATGACAAGCTGTCCCGACCAGCTCGCTACAGCACTTGGCGAAATGGGATACTAAATAATTTTTCTTCTATTTTTCCGTTTTTTTGCACTAAGTTGTAAAAAATATATGTACCTTTGCTTACATAAATATACTAATGAATTCAAAAGTCTTGCATATACATATATTATATAATGTAATGTAGCTTTGCAAGTTCTTAAACTAACCAAACATTATGCTAAAACAAATTATCAATGGTCGCATTCTCACACCAGAAGGTTGGCTCGAAGGCGGCTCAGTTATCATCGACGGCAACAAGATTAAAGCCGTATCAAACAGCGATCTCCACATCGTAGATGCAGAAATCATTGACGCCAAAGGTTGCCATATAGTTCCTGGCGGCATTGAGATGCACGTGCATGGCGGTGGTGGCCGCGACTTCATGGAGGGCTCAGAAGAAGCTTTCCGTGTAGCCATCAAGGCACACATGAAGCATGGCACAACAGCAATCTTCCCCACACTGTCATCATCAACAGTGCCAATGATTGAGGCAGCATGCGAAACTTGCGAAAAGCTCATGGCAGAGGAGAACAGCCCCGTACTCGGACTCCACCTAGAAGGCCCATACTTCAACCCCAAGCAGGCTGGCGCACAGATTCCCGAATGGATCAAGCCTCCGGTAGCTGAGGAATACGAACCACTGCTCGACAAGTATCCTTGCATAAAGCGCTGGGACGAAGCTCCCGAACTTCCGGGCTCAGCAGAGTTCATCAAGTCGTGCCGCAAGCATGGTGTCATCGCAGCCATAGGCCACACACGCGCTACATACGAAGACGTAGTGGCAGGTCACGATGCCGGTATGTCGCACGCTACACACTTCTACAACGCTATGCCTGTAGTATATAAAGAGCACGAATTCAAGGTGCCCGGCACCGTTGAGAGTATCTATGCCCTCTCAGACATGTCGGTTGAGGTTATAGCCGACGGCATCCACGTTCCACCGGTAATGCTTCGCGTTGTATATCAGATAAAGGGCGTTGAGAAGACAGCACTCATCACCGACTCATTGGCATGCGCAGCAAGCGACGAGGGAGTAGCATTCGACCCACGCGTAATTCTTGAGGACGGTGTATGCAAGCTCGCCGACCACTCAGCGCTTGCAGGCTCTATAGCCACTATGGACCGCCTCATCCGCACATGCGTGCAGCAGGCCAACATCCCAATGGAAGACGCATGCCGCATGGCAAGCGAAACTCCTGCCAAGATTATGGGTGTATTCGACCGCAAGGGTTCGCTTGAGGACGGCAAGGACGCCGATATCATGATGTTCGACAACGACCTTAAGCTCACATACGTCATGCAGATGGGCAACGAGGTGACCAACGAACTCTAAATACAGATAAGCTATGCTAAAACAATTTGTCAACGGTCGCATTCTCACACCGAAAGGCTGGCTTGATGGCGGCTCCATTGTAACAGACGGCAACAGAATCAGATGTGTCTCAAACATCGACTTGCACGTTGTAGGAGCAGAAATCATCGACGTCAACGGGGGCTATATAGTTCCCGGTGGCATTGATATGCACACGCACGGAGGTGGAGGACGCGACTTTATCGAAGGCTGCGAGGACGCTTTCCGTGAAGCTGTCAACGCACACTTGAAGCATGGCACTACCTCAATATACCCCACACTGTCGTCATCGACTATCCCTACTATTGAGGCAGCATGCAATGTATGCGAAAAACTCATGGCTGAGGAGAACAGCCCTGTGCTCGGATTGCACATCGAGGGTTCGTACATCAACCCCAAAGAGGCTGGTGCACAGAACCCAGTGCTAATCAAGGCACCGGTAATCTACGAATACGAAACATTGCTAAGCAAGTACAAGTGCATAAAACGTTGGGATGAAGCTCCAGAGCTGCCTGGCTCGGTGCGCTTCATCAAGACATGTAATATGCACGGCGTACTTACCGCTCTCACCTGCACACGCGCCACTTATAAGGACGTGGTAGAGGCTCACAAAGCCGGTATGACGCATGCCGCACACTTCTACAACGCTATGCCTGTAGTATACAAGGAGCACGAATTCAAGGTGCCCGGCACCGTAGAGAGCGTATATGCAATGCAAGACATGACTGTAGAGGTCATCGCTGACGGCTTGCACGTACCGCCAGTAATGCTCAAGGTGCTGCATAAGATTAAGGGAGTGGAGCACACAGCACTCATCACCGACTCTCTGGCATATGCAGCAAGCGAAGGCGACGTTTCTGCCGAGCCACGCGTGATAATGGAAGACGGCGTATGCAAGTTGGCCGACCGCTCGGCTCTTGCTGGTTCTATTGCCACTATGGACACCTTGATACGCACCTGCATACAGAAAGCCAACATTCCTATGGAAGACACTTTCCGTATGGCAAGCGAGACACCAGCCAAAATCATGGGCGTGTTCGACCGCAAGGGTTCTATCGAAGAAGGCAAGGATGCCGACATCATCGTATTTGACAAGGACATCAACCTCACCTACGTAATGCAGATGGGCAACGAGGTGGTGAACTATCTCTAAATATAAAAACGACAAAAGACAACATACACAACGTCTTCTGTACCTAAGCAATGGGCATAAGGTGTTGTATATGTTGTCTTTTGTCGTTTATAGTTGTATGGAGTTATACAGTTTTCTTCCTGCTACTTGTTGTAATCCTTCGGCGTAAACCTACGGTCGAAGTAAACAGTCTTCTTGTCCTTGTCCGAACGCAGAGTCCACTGGAAAGCAAAACCCTCCTTCTTGTACGGACGGAACGAAGTATTCTCACGTACATTAACAAGCAGAGCCTCAGCTATTTTGTCGCGGTTAAGGTCGAACACTTTAGCGTCGTCCAGACCGTCGACAGCCGAACAGTAGTAATGATAAGTCTTCGTATCCAGTTCGAACACCACACTATCAGTACGCGTAAAGTTCTGGACAGGTGTAGGACAATACTTCTCAGTATACTCGCGAGCCTCACGTTGGGCACGCTTCTCCATATTCTCATGACAACCGCTGAGCAAGACAGAGCACAAGGCGGCGCAAAAAACAAAATATCTCATTTCGTGTATGTTTTGTAATAATTCGTACTTTAGCTACCTATAAGAAATGTGAAAGTATAAAATCACAACCTTATCAGGCACAAATTCTTATGCAAAGTTACCTATTTGTCGGAAAAAACGAGTATCTTTGCACATAAAACTGATATATATCAATGGACAATATAAGGAATTTCTGTATTATTGCCCACATCGACCACGGCAAGTCGACACTTGCCGACCGACTGTTGGAGCGTACGCAAACAATCAAGATAACTGAAGGTCAGATGCTTGACAATATGGATCTGGAGCGCGAACGTGGCATCACCATCAAGAGCCACGCCATCCAGATGGAGTACAAGTATAACGACCAGACATATATTCTCAATCTTATTGACACCCCGGGACACGTCGACTTCTCATACGAAGTGTCGCGAAGCATTGCTGCCTGCGAGGGCGCTCTGCTCGTTGTAGATGCCACCCAAGGCGTTCAGGCACAGACCATCTCAAACCTCTATATGGCTATAGAGCACGACCTTGAGATTATACCGGTGCTGAACAAGATCGATATGCCAAGCGCTATGCCCGACGAGGTAGAAGACGAGATTATAGAACTTATCGGTTGCAAGCGCGAGGACATACTGCGTGCGTCGGGCAAGACAGGCGAAGGCGTTGACGATGTGCTGAAAGCCATTGTTGAACGAGTGCCCCACCCCGTAGGCGACACAAAAGGTCCGCTTCAAGCACTCATCTTCGACTCGGTATTCAACTCGTTCCGCGGCATCATTGCCTACTTCAAGATAGAGAACGGAGAGATACGCAAGGGCGACAAGGTGAAGTTCTTCAACACTGGAATGGAGTATGTGGCAGACGAGGTAGGCGTACTGAAGATGGACATGGTGCCACGTCAGGTGCTCGGCACGGGCGAGGTAGGCTACATCATATCGGGCATCAAGGATGCCACTGAGGTTAAGGTAGGCGATACTATCACCCATGTCAACCGTCCATGTGACAAGGCTATCTCCGGATTCCAGGAAGTCAAGCCTATGGTATTTGCCGGTGTGTATCCCATTGACCCAAGCGAATACGAGAATCTGCGTGCTTCGCTCGAGAAGCTACAGCTCAATGACGCTTCACTGACATTCTCGCCAGAGTCGTCGGTAGCCCTCGGCTTCGGTTTCCGTTGCGGATTCCTCGGACTTCTGCACATGGAGATTGTGCAGGAACGACTCGACCGCGAATTCAACATGGACGTCATCACCACCGTGCCCAACGTATCTTATATGGTATACGACAAACAGGGAGGTGTCAAGGAAGTTCACAATCCGTCGGGATTGCCCGAGCAGACACTTATCGACCATATCGAAGAACCATACATACGTGCATCGATCATCACCACGACAAACTTCATTGGTCCTATCATGACGCTCTGCCTCGACAAGCGCGGCGAGCTTATCAACCAGGAATACGTCAGCGGCAACCGCGTGGAGCTGCACTTCATGCTGCCTCTCGGTGAGATTGTTATCGACTTCTACGACAAGCTCAAGTCGATAAGCAAAGGCTACGCATCGTTCGACTACCATATTGACGGATTCCGTCCGTCACGTCTTGCCAAGCTCGACATTTTGCTCAACGGCGAGCCAGTCGATGCTCTTTCGGCACTGACACATCAAGACAATGCCGTAAGCATGGGACGCAAGATGTGCGAAAAGCTGAAGGATCTCATTCCACGCCAGCAGTTCGACATTGCCATACAGGCAGCCATAGGTGCCAAGATTGTTGCACGCGAAACAATTAAGTGCGTGCGCAAGGACGTGACAGCCAAGTGTTATGGTGGCGACGTAAGCCGTAAGCGCAAGTTGCTCGAAAAGCAGAAGAAGGGCAAGAAGCGTATGAAGCAGATTGGCAACGTCGAGGTTCCGCAGAAGGCATTCCTCGCCGTGCTGAAGCTCGACTAATATCCGACGTAAGAAGGTCGATAAAAACAAAATACATATTCAACCAAAAATAATAAGTCAACTAAACAAATATAGAAAGGAAGGTAACTTATGAAAGAGTTGGTCGGCACAAACACGCGCGACATAGCACGTGAGTTGGCAAGACGTTACAGTACAATGACGCACGATGAGCTCGACGTGCTTGAGAGCATACTTGTACCCATCAAGTACGCCAAAGGCGAAATTGCACTCAGCGAAGGTGAAATATGCAAGAACTTCTTGTATATCGACAAGGGACTCATGCGCCAATTCTACTTTAAGCACGGCAAGGAAGTGACCGAACATCTGGCACAAGACCATACCATCGTAATGTGCATCGAAAGCCTCTTCAAGGAGGAACCAACCAAGCTGCAGATTGAGGCCATCGAGCCTACTGTAGTATACGCTCTGCCTAAGGCCGAGCTTGAAAGAGTGGCTATGCACAACGTCAACATACAGATACTCTACCGCAAGATATTGGAGGAAAGCCTCATCATGTCGCAGATACATGCCGACCTTGTGCGCTTTGAGACAGCACAAGACCGCTACAAGAGACTGTGCAAACTGATGCCGCAGGTGGTATTGCGTGCACCGTTGGTGTACATAGCAAGCTATCTGCAGATGACCCCCGAGACATTGTCGCGTGTACGTGCATCTACTCTTCTCGACTAAGAGAGAACGTCACGCTATACAAATGACTTTTAACATTATCACAAAATGAAAAAAATATTGTTGTTAGGTTCGGGCGAATTGGGCAAAGAGTTTGTCATCGCCGCAAAGCGTGCAGGACAATATGTCATTGCATGCGACAGATACGAAGGCGCACCGGCAATGCAGGTTGCCGACGAGCACGAAGTGTTCAACATGCTTGATGGCGATGCCTTGACTGCTGTTGTTGAGCGTCATCACCCCGACATCATCGTGCCCGAAATCGAGGCTATACGCACTGAGCGCCTTTTCGACTTCGAGAAGGAAGGCATTCAGGTGGTGCCGAGCGCCCGCGCCGTAAACTATACAATGAACCGCAAGGCCATACGCGACCTCGCTGCTAAGGAATTAGGACTGCGTACAGCCAAATACTTCTACGCCACCACTCTCGAACAGCTCCGCGAGCACTCTAAGGAGATTGGTTTTCCATGCGTAATCAAACCCCTTATGTCGTCATCGGGTCACGGACAGAGCATTGTTCGCGGACCGGAACAGCTTGAGAAGGCATTCAACGATGCTATGGAAGGAAGCCGTGGCGACGTGAAGGAGATAATTATCGAGGAATTCATCCACTTCGACTCTGAGTTCACTCTGCTCACAGTAACACAGAAGAACGGCCCCACACTGTTCTGTCCGCCTATCGGACACGTACAGAAAGGTGGCGACTATCGCGAGAGCTGGCAGCCGTTCCAGTTGCCTGAGGACGAATTGCGCAAGGCAGAAGACATGGCAGAGAAGGTGACAAAGGCACTTACCGGTGCCGGAATCTGGGGCGTTGAATTCTTCCTTACAAAGGAGGGTGAAGTGATATTCAGCGAACTTTCACCGCGTCCGCACGACACTGGAATGGTTACACTGGGCCATACAACAAACCTCTCAGAGTTTGAACTCCACTTCCGCGCAGTAATGGGACTGCCCATAGCAGGCATTCATCTTGAGCATGCAGGAGCAAGTGCCGTAGTTCTTTCACCCACAGAGACAAATGACCCATTGCCCTACAACTTCATGGATGCACTCAAAGAAGATTACACACGAGTACGTATCTTCGGTAAGGGGGAGGCACACGTAGGTCGTCGCATGGGCGTAGTGCTCTGCTATGGCGAACCGACAGCCGACACCACACAGCTTCGTGAAAAGGCAAAGCGACTCGCAGCAACAGTGCTTGGTACCGACCCATATATGGATAAGTAACAAGACAAAGCTATATACATAAGTTTCGCAAGTCGTCGACTTGCGAAACTTTTTTTATTAATCATTATGAACAAGATCATTTCATCCAAATCATCAAGCCACCATATTGCAACATTGCAATCTATGCGTTTCGTATTCTGCATGCAGATTTTCATCTGCCACTATTTTAGCAATCTTGGTTTTCACGGTTTTGATTATGGAGGCGATGCAGGTGTATCATTCTTCTTCATACTAAGTGGATTTGTATTGAGCATTGGATGCGGTACAAGAGTAGAAGAAGGAACATTCCGGTACGTTCAATTCCTACGCAAACGCCTTGCAAAAATATATCCACTTCATTTGGTTACATTCATCATAGCTTTATGTATGAGCTTTGTAGCTGGAGTGAAATTCGATGTCATAAAGACATTTCTGCATATTTTTATGCTTCAAGAGTTTACTCTATCCGAAGACATGCTGAGATATGGCACAGGACTTTCATGGTTTCTTGGAGCATTGTTCTTTTGCTATTTGTTGTTTCCTTTTCTCTACAGACAATTGATAGTATCACGCAACAAAGTGTTCGGCGCACTATTAACGATATATATACTATTAGCACTTGCCATAGAGTCATGTTGCAACAACTCTGCAATAGACGACTTCGTATATGCTTTTCCACCATTACGTATCATTGATTTTACATTAGGAATAGTATTGTATCGCCTGTATATCACAAACTTCTCCATACGCATCAAGCAATGGATTTGCCGACAGCCAGCCTTTATGCTGTCAATACTTGACATAATAGTTGTGTCAATTTCTGCATTGACATTTATCCCATACTCTTCATTGCCATCATGGATACGTTTCGCTCCATTGTTTTGGCTACCATTCAGTTTGTCAATCTACTGGTTTGCCATATCAAGCAACACACATGGTATTCTTTCAAGACTATTAAAACATCGAGCACTTGTATTCTTGGGCAACATCAGCTTTGAAATATACATGCTTCATGGCATAGTAATAACACTATGTATATACATTTGGGGACATATTATAGGATATGACAAGGTATGCAATCCCATGCTTTTTGTAATAAGCCTTGCAATGTCAATAGTTGCTGCCTACGTATTCGCAATAATTATGAGAATCGGGCGTTATAAGTATAAAAAGAATATCAATGAACAGGAATAATTATTCAATCATAGATTTTCCAAAGATAATCGACCCTCGTGGCAATCTTACCGTTGCAGAGAATATGCAACACGTGCCTTTCGACGTGCGTCGGGTATATTGGACGTACGATGTTCCGGCAGGCGAGAGTCGTGGCGGACATGCCCACAAGCAATGTCGTGAGGTGATTATTGCCGTAAGTGGGTCGTTCACTGTGACACTCGACAATGGCAGCGAAAAGCAATCGTTTCATCTCAATCACCCTTGGCAAGGACTGCTTGTAGAAACAGGCATATGGCGTACACTCGACGACTTCTCGTCGGGTGCGGTATGTCTTGTTTTGGCTTCCGAACCATTTGATGAGGAAGACTATATAAGAGAATACAATAGCTACATTAACTATATACAAAAGAAATGTTCGAAGTAAAAAGATACACTCCTGAAGACAAATCCATATGGGATAAATATGTCGACAAAGCACGCAACGCCACATTCCTTTTCCATCGCGACTATATGGATTATCACGCCGACCGTTTTCGGGATCATTCACTTCTGTTTTATAAAAACAGTAAACTGTATGCCTTATTGCCAGCCCACCAGATTGACAATACACTGTACTCACACTTTGGTCTGACATACGGTGGACTGATAATGGACATCAATGTGACTATAGTAGACACATGCGATTTGTTTGATGCACTCAACGATTATCTTCGTAGCATTGGTATTGTGAAAGTTATGTATCGTCCTGTACCTTGGATTTACCACTTACATCCGTCTGAAGAAGACCTTTATGCTATATTCTGGAGATGCAAAGCCCAATTGTCTGTGCGCAATATTGGCACTACCATATTTGTAAACCAACATTTGCGTTGGCGAAAGGACCATCTGCGCAGACTCCAAAAGGCACACGAAGCAGGAGTAACAGTCGAACGCAATGCAAGTATTGACGAATTCTGGCGCATTCTTGAAGACAATTTACGCAAACGCTTCAACTCTAAACCTGTTCACTCTTTGGCAGAAATAAAAATGCTAAAGGAACGCTTTCCCGACAACATCATACAATACAATGCCTACAAGGACAGACAGATAATAGGAGGACTGACTGTTTATCTCAGCCAGCAAGTTGTACACGGACAGTATAGTGCTACCAATGATGCCGGCAAAGAGTATGGTGCAATGGAGGCAATATACGAACAGCTTATGTATAAAGATTATCCTAATGTGCCGTATCTCGACTTTGGAAGCAGTACTGAAAATAATTGTAGTGTAATAAATGCAGGACTTATTGCCCATAAAGAAGGCTATGGTGGTCGCGGCGTGTGCTACGACACCTACGAATGGGAGGTTTAGAATTTGGAATGTTGAATGTGGAGTGTTGAATGTTAAGTGTTGAGTTATGGATATGATAAAGTTTCTTGACCTAAAGGCTGTGACGGCGATGCATGCCGACGAAATAAGTGCTGCCGTACAGCGTGTTGTGGATAGCGGATGGTATCTGCAAGGCAACGAGAACAAGGCGTTCGCCGAGGAGTATGCCCGTTATATCGGCACACGCTATTGTGTAGGTTGCGGCAACGGACTTGATGCGCTTACACTAATCTTGAGGGCTTATAAGGAGATGGGCCGACTGCACGACGGCGACGAAGTGATAGTACCAGCCAACACCTATATAGCCACAATTCTTGCCATAACCGAAAACAATCTGACGCCTGTGCTCGTCGAACCGCGCATTGATACATTCCAGATTGACGACAGTCTGATTGAACGCGCCATAACCAACCGCACACATGCCGTAATGATTGTCCATCTCTACGGACAATGTGCATACACCGAACGTATTCACGCAATATGCCATAACCACAACCTGCTGCTTATTGAGGACAATGCCCAGGCTCACGGATGCCGATATAACGACCGTCTTACCGGCTCATTGGGCAATGCCGCTGCCCATAGCTTCTATCCCGGCAAAAACCTTGGGGCATTGGGCGATGGCGGTGCCGTCACTACCGACGATGAAGAGCTGGCAACGATGATTGGCACATTAGGCAATTACGGGTCCGAGCGCAAGTATGTGTTCGACTATAAGGGTCGCAACAGTCGCCTTGACGAGATTCAAGCTGCCGTACTGCGTGTGAAGCTGAAGTATCTTGATGCCGACAATGCACGCCGTCGCTCTATAGCCATGCAATACATCGAGAATATAGACAATCCGTTGCTTACTCTCCCGTCTATCGAATATTGCCAGCACAGCGTACACCACATCTTCCCCGTGCTGTGCAGCGAGCGCGAACGTTTGCAGCAACACATGCTCAAGCAAGGCATACAGACAATGATACACTACCCCATTCCGCCCCATCGCCAGCAATGCTATGCCAGTATGTCAACACTGTCGTTGCCCGTCACCGAGCGCATACACCGCGAAGAGCTAAGCCTTCCGCTTAACCCCACGCTCGAACAAGAGGAAATAGAACGAATCATAGAAGCTGCCAACAGTTTCAAGTAATACAACTGAATTATTGCAGTCCAGCTAACAATTATTCTCCCTTATATTGCTTTGTTGTTCTGTGTTTTACAGGAACACATCAATTGGGATGCCTGATTTATACATATAAGTTCTTTGTCAGTACCACATAAGTAACACTTCAGTACCACATAACTGAAACTCCAGTACCACCTATATGAAACTCCAGTACCAGTTAGGCGGTACTGGAAACGGTACTGGAAGCGTGCATCAAGCTTATTGTACTTGCGATATACTATGCGGGCTGAACCATATTGATTCCTATTGCTTTTCAAAAGGACTCCTTTTGCCTTTCAAAAGGACTACATTTGCCTGCCAAAAGGACTCCTTTTGGAGTGCAAAAGGACTACATTTGGAATGCAAAAGGACTACATTTCCGGCTCCTCCTAATTATGTGTAGTATACAGTATCGCTTTAGCGACGCAACAAGCCACTCATCCACAATCCTGCAAATGTCAGCAATCCATTAAGCATAAGGAGTTCGTAACCGAACTTGTATCCCCACAGACTTTGGGCTGCTGTGTCTATGGCAAAGCACAACAGAGGCGAGGCTACGGCTATGTATGGCACGAGACGGTCGGCAACAGCACGGCGCGTTACAAGGCCGAAGGCAAAAAGACCGAGCAGCGGACCGTAGGTGTAAGAGCACATTACGTATATGGCATCGATTACACTGGTGGAGTTGAGCATACGAAACAGCAGTATGAACGCCACGAACACTACGGCTACACCTATGTGCGCACGTCGGCGCAGACGCTCGTCTGTGGGACGCTCGCGTATGTCTACACAATAGCTTGTGGTGAGTGCAGTCAGAGCAGAGTCGGCACTTGAGAATGATGCCGCAACAACACCTATGGTGAAGAGCACCGTAACTATGCTGCCCAACCTGCCCGTAGCTGCAAACATAGGCAACAGTTCGTCGCCACTTGTCGGCAGAGCTATGCCGTCGCGTTGTGCCAGCATCATCAGCAACACGCCGAGCGACATGAACAGCAGGTTGGCGGGCACAAAGGCAAATCCGTAGGTACACACATCCTTCTGAGCCTCGCGTAGCGTGCGACACGTGAGGTTCTTCTGCATCATATCCTGGTCGAGACCGGTCATAACGATGGCTATGAAGGCTCCGCTGAACAACTGCTTCCAGAAGTTCTGCGTCGAGAAGAAATCGTCCATCACAAACATACGGCTATGCGTGTCGGCTGCTATGGCACGCATAGCCTCGGGCATGCTCATGCCCAACTGTGCCACCACATTATATATAATAAGTATAAGGGCGGCAAACATGCACGTGGTCTGGAACGAGTCGGTCCACACCAGTGTCTTTATGCCGCCTCGGCATGTATACAGCCATATCAGCAATGTCATGCCCACTACCGTGACAACGAATGGCACGCCTACGGCATCGAGCACAAATCGCTGCAAGATGATGCACACCACATAGAAGCGCACGGCAGCACCCGTCATCTTCGAAATCAGGAAGAACCACGCTCCCGTCTTGTACGAGCACTTGCCGAGCCGCCCCTGCAGATAAGTGTAGATGGTGGTGAGATTGAGTCGGTAATAAACCGGCAACAGCACAAAGGCTATGACAAAATAGCCCAGAATAAATCCTATACACGTCTGGACGTAGGTCATGTCGGTGCGCATGGTCATGCCAGGCACACTGACAAACGTTATACCCGAAATTGATGCACCCACCATACCAAACGCCACCATGTACCACGGCGAACGTCGGTTGGCCCTAAAGAACGTTTCGTTGTCGGCATCGCGGCGGGCCGTGAGCCTGCTGAACCCCATAAGAGCAGCAAAATACAGAATAATGGTTAAGAGTATAAGCATTATTTAAACTTTTTAATCGCATGCAAAATTAGTGTTTTATATTTATTTGAGCTAACTTTGCAGTATAATAGTGACATATTTTTAAGACTCATGCAACGCATATGAAACAATTAACGAATAAATTTGTGAAGACCAAACGGATAGCTATTATGAGCCTGAGAGTCTTCATCGGACTGTTTTTGTTTACCGCACTTGTCAGCGGACGCCCCAATGACAAGGCTGTGATGCTGCGCGGCACCGTCGTCAATCAAGACGGAGTCGGTATTGAGGGCGTAGTGGTCAACAACGGACGCGAGTTCTGCCGCACAGACAAACGCGGCACATGGAAATTGCCTACCGACACAACGCTGAGCAAGTTTATCGCCATATCCACTCCACGCGAATATGTACTGCCACAGCAGAACGGACTGGCTGCGGGCTACTACATTCCCATAAGCAAGGCTATTGCCCACCGCACTACCAACCAATTCACACTGCAGCGACGCGACTCCATATCCAACCGCTTCCACTACATCGTAGTGAGCGACCCGCAAATAATCAACGCTCACGACATGAAACGATGGCGCAATGAGACGGTTGACGACATAATGCATACGGCAAGCCGGCTGCGCAAGACGGGCGACGTGATAGGAATGTCGCTTGGCGACGTGGTGTTTGACAACATGTCGCTTTATCCGCAGTATGTCAACTCCATCAAAAGCCGCCGTATGACTTTCTTCCAGTGTATCGGCAACCACGACTTCGACAAGCGCCACGCCGACCTGCACAACTCCGAACCGGGCGTGGAGGAATATGCCGAAAAAATGTTCGGCAAGTACTTCGGACCCGTAAACTACTCGTTCAATATCGGACGTTGCCACATCGTCACAATGAAGAACATCGACTATCGTGGCGGATGCAAGTATGAGGAGCAGTTTACCGATGCCGAACTGCAATGGCTCGAACGCGACCTCAGCTATGTGCCGAAGGACATGGTGGTGATACTGAACATGCACGCACCCGCATGGAACAAGATGGAGACCATCGACAACATTCTCAATGCCGACCGTCTGGCTAAGATACTCGCCCCATACGAGACACACGTCTTTGCCGGACACACCCACTTCTTCGAGAATGTGGAGGTGACACCACGACTCTATCAGCACAACATTGCAGCAGCTTGCGGAGCTTGGTGGACAAGTACGCTCAACCGCGACGGCGCTCCTAATGGATATATGGTGGTGAATGTAGACAGCACCGACCTTAAATGGTCGTATCGTGCCGTGGGACATAAGCAGAACATACAGATGCGTGTGTACAAGCCGGGCGAATTCGCCTCACAGCGCGACTACGTTGTGGCTAACGTATGGGACTGGGATCCGCACTGCCGCGTGGTGTGGTATGAAGACGGCAAGTATAAGGGACAGATGCAACGCTTCACTTCATACGACGATGCCTTCCTCAAGACAAAGCCCCGCAAACATCAGCTGGCACTGACGCAACACCTCTTCCGAGCCCGCCCCACGTCAAAGAAGTACCGCCGCATAAAGGTGATATTCATCAACCGATTCGGTGCAACATTCAGCTACTCCATCGAGAATCTCAACAACAGGCCGTTCCTGTTAGAATAGTTGAGAGTTGAGGGTTTAGAATTGAGAGTTATGATTACCTTTTATATATAATATGTAAATTACGTATATAACACTACATAATTATACAACTACATAATTATGAATAATAATCCAAGCATATCATGACTCTCAATTCTCAACCCTCTACTCTAAACTAAAAAAATACTTGTGACATAAAAATATTATTTGTAACTTTGCAATCTCCTTAATCTACAAAGCATAAGATTATTTACTAAAAACTATAATATTTATGAGAATCAAAACGACCAACCCGTTGCGTCTCGCCGTTGTTTTTCTGTTTATCGCGATGACAGCAATGGCACAAGCGGCAACCGACGATTTCGACGTGCTTATGCAACGCATAAGCAAAGACTTCAGCCGAAATCCCAACATCGAAGCTACATTCAAGCAGTATGACGCCAGCAAGGGCGCCTTCACCGACATCGACTATTCACGCGACGACCTCACCAACTGGCCACCGCTCAAGCACCTTGAGCGTCTGCAGCAGTGGGCTGCAGCCTACACCAACAGCAAGAACAAGCACTACGGCGAGGAAGCTCTCTACGAAAACATAGTAAAGGCTCTGCAGCATTGGCAGAATGTCAATCCCAACTGCCGCAACTGGTGGTACAACCAGATAGCCGAACCGCAGTCGCTCGGCATCACTCTTATCCTGCTTCGCTCTGGAAAGAAGCAGGTGCCGCACGAACTTGAGACAGCCATACTCAACCGTATGCGCGAGGAAGGCGGCGATCCAGCCAAGTGGACTGGTGCCAACCGTACCGACATCTGCCTCCATTGGATTTACCGTTCTTGCCTTGAGCGCAACGAGAAAGACCTCAGCACAGCCATGCAGCTCGTGTTCGACCCCGTGCGCTACACTACAGAGGAAGGCTTCCAGCACGACAACTCTTACTTCCAGCATAGCGTTCAGCTGTACATCGGTGGCTATGGCGACGAGGTATTGAAGGGTGTTACGCAGGTCGCAATGTACGCATTGGGCACCAAGTATGCTCTCTCTGCCGAGAAGGTGCAGATTCTTAGCAAGTTTATGCGCGAGACCTACTATCAGACTATACGCGGACAATACATGCTGTGGGACGTTATGGGACGCAGCGTGAGCCGTCGCAATATGCTCAACAAGAAGGATAAGGCAAAGTTTGCACAGCGTATGATTGAACTCGACCCGAAACACGCCGACGAGTTCCGTCAGATTATCGACCGTATGAACGGCAAGCAGCAGCCTTCGTATGCCATACAGCCTCGCCATACACACTACTTCCGTGCCGACTACTCTCTGCACGTTCGTCCGGGATATATCTTCGACGTTCGTCTGGTGTCCAACCGTACGGCACGCCTGGAGTATGGCAACCGCGAAAACCTCAAGACTTACTTCGCAAGCGACGGATGCAACTCTATCGTAAAGCACGGTGACGAATACTTCAACATATTCCCCACATGGGACTGGGCACGCATTCCCGGCACTACAGCTCCACATCTCGACGAGATTCCTCTAGCCAAGAAAGACTGGATGCAGCCTGGCACATCGAAGTTTGCAGGTGGCGTCAGCGACTCTATCTATGGCGCTACTACTTACGCCTACAACGACCGTTGGGACGGCATCAATACCGAGGCTAAGAAGTCATGGTTCTTCTTCGACAACGAGATTGTTTGTCTTGGTGCTGGCATTACTTCAGACAACGAGGCCCCGATAATGACCTCGCTAAACCAGCGTCTTGCCAACAGAGGCGACAAGCTGACTTATGCCTACGTTAAGGGTGCTGCCACAGAAGGCACATCGGCTGAAGGCAACAACGTGGCATGGGTGATGTACGACGGCGTTGGCTATGCTATGCCTAACGGCGGAAACGTAAAGGCTGAGATAAAGAAACAGTCGGGCACATGGCATGCCATCAACCAGACTCAGATCAAGACCGAACAGACCAACGACGTATTCTCTGTAACGCTCGACCACGGTGCAAAGCCCAACAATGCCACATACGCATACATCGTAGTGCCTGAGGCTAACACAGCCGACCGTATGGCTGAATATGCCAAGCACAAGCACATCGCCATTCTGAGCAACACACCGCAGATTCAGGCTGTACAGCAGACCGATCTCGGCGTATGGCAGGCTGTATTCTTCGAGGCTAGTCAATATAAGGACAAGAACATCACACTGACTGCCGACCGTCCGTGCGCTGTAATGATACGCCGCATGCCTAATGGCTCAACAGTAATGCACGTGGCTGACCCTGCACAGAAGCAGCAGCCCATCAACATCAGCGTGAAACTGAAGGGCATGAAAAAAGCCGCAACCGTAAACTGCGACTTCACTGGTACCGGTATCTATGCCGGTGCGACAAAGAAGTATACACTTTAAAAATTGATAATTGAGAGTTGAGAGTTATGATATGCTTTGTTGTGTCCATAATTATACAGTAGCAATTATACTAATACAATAAGGTAATCATAACTTTCAACTTTCAATTTTCAACTCTCAACTAAAGAGAAGCCCCTCAAACAACCTCCCATAATACTCCGCCTTCTTCTCTACCTTTAGCGGATACGCCCTTGAGCTGCTTGGCATTCGCCAGAGCCTCAACATTCTTCCTTCAAATTCAAACTCTACATATTCGCCTACACGTGGTTCGCCACTTATGTCGAAACACTCGCGCAGCACGTCAGTGGCCTTCTGTCCCGTTGTTACAATGGCTTCAAGACGAGGCAATGAGCGCACCATAGCCTTCAAGTCAGTAGGCTCAACCACCTCCAAGTCTTTGTCGGCAGCAGTGTTCTTCAGTCGGCGCACAGCCGTAGCCGTGTCGTACATGCCAATACCCTTGGCAGTAAGGAAATCGATTATCGCATCCAAACAGAATGTCTTACGCTCTACATCAACAAAGTGGAGCTTGTCACCAAAGAAACACAAGCCAAAGATACGCCACATATCGTTGGTGAAATTGGGATAATAGAAATGCATTGACCAACGCTTCTCGGCGGGTGGAAAACTGCCAAGCATCAGCAGACGACAGCCTTCAGGAAGAAAAGGCTCAAATGGATGACGTTCAACTGGAAACATTTTGGGTTTTGAATTTTGAGTTTTGAATTTTGAATTGTTCTCGGCTACGCCTGCGATTTTGAATTATTCAATTATGAATTGGCGCTTTGCGAGTTTTGAATTTTGAGTTTTGAATTATGAGTTGCTATACATTATTATATATAGCATTCACTGATTCTGAACACAAAATTAATGAAATTAATCGGGTGAAGAGCAAAAAACGAAATATTCTTGTAAATAAATTTGCAAAATACAAAAAAAGTACGTATCTTTGCACTCGCTTTTGAAACATAAGGCAAACACGGAGATCCGCTAGCTCAGCTGGTAGAGCACAACACTTTTAATGTTGGGGTCATGGGTTCGAGCCCCATGCGGATCACATATAACAAAACAAAAAAGAGGACTTTACCGAAGTAAAGTCCTCTTTTTTTGTTTATCAGCAATAGTTTTGTTTATGGTTTATCACCAGTGGTTTTGTTTATGGTTTGTCACCACTGGTGAATTATGCTATCATCAATATCTTGCGCTGAATGTGCTTACGCTATATACCTTGTAATTGAAGCCATCTTCTTCATCCATATATTCGTTGTACATACGCATCTGCTTGCCGTCGAAGCGCACTGTCATGTCCATATAGTCGTCATCATCGTCAAAGTCGTCATCGCCAAATTCGAACGGTTCGTAGCAGCGCAGTATGCCATTTTGCTTGTCCTTCCATTCCCAGCGTCCAATCTCCACTTCGCCGTCCATATAGAAACACATGAATGTTCCGCATGGCGAGAAGATAACGCGGCGACAGTAATCATCATCGTCGAGGATGTCGTCCTCATCAAATCCCCACTGCTTGCCTTCCGGTGTGATGGTGATATCTTGCTTCACTTTGAAGAAGTTGTCAAGCCATTGCTTGCCGTATCCGATATACGCCTTGTCAGTGTAAAGCCATGCCTCCTGACTGTCCATTCTCCATGAACGACACAACTGGCGAACAGCCTCATCGGTCTTATAATTGAAATCGACGTTTACCATAATCGTTATGTCAACGCCATTGAAGTTGGTATATGTCACCGTTACAACTCCTACTACGTCACCATTCTTATTAATCTTGATTTTGGTGCCGTTGCTCAATTTATATACACCATCCTTCTCATGTGTGAATTTGCCATAAATATACAGACCGTTGTCAAAATCTACCGATCCGTTGATGTCGGTAGCACGTGTTGCCACGCGCGAGAACTTAGGTTTGTTGCCGGCATTGTTTTTAGTGATGAGGAAATGGCCGTCAGCAAAGAGTTCGATTGATTTGAATTCGGGGGCAACAGCTCCATCGCCCCATTTCGTCACATCCATTTTAACGGCATCATTGGCATACTGCTCATTCTCGAAATTACCAAATGTAAACTTGGCTGATGGTTTGGCACTGTCGGGAATACGCATCTGATTGCCGTCATCGTCATTACTACAAGCCATAAAGACAAACGAAGCAATAGCAATAATAAAAGAATAAATAAGGTTCTTTTTCATAATGTTTCGTTTTTAGTTGTTAATGTTTACGTTTAGTTATCTTACTGTTGCAAAGATATACAATATACTTCAGCCAAACAAGTGTTCCGAAATAGATTAATCTATAGGAATATCTAACGAACTCTAAAGATTGTAAAAACAGCCAATAACAATCATCTGACTACATAAATAAACTAAAAGGAACGGCGGACTCCCATCCGACGCACAGCAGAAAATCTATAGCTTAAAATGCCAACTGTGCGTCGGACAGGAGTCCGCCGTTCCTATATCAAACTGTATATACTGTTGCCCTATTCTGTTATCACAACCGTAACGCCACGTGCAGCCTGCGCTCCCATGACAAGAGCCTGCTCGATGTCGGCTGTCTTCGACGGACCAGAAATGAACGTTCCGAGTCCGGTAGCAGGCATTTCGATGCGTGCGTAAGCCTCGTGCATATTATTGACGATGCCGCTTTTGGGCAGCACAATGACGAGATACTCGCATATGAAGCACACCGCCTTCTGCTTCATCGACTGCGGAATCCACACACATCCGTTCTCTGCCACACCTATCTGACCTCTCACCACACCAACATCGGTGCCGTTAAGAGCCTGCGCATCTGCCACGGTGTCGGGATTGAGCGTAGCTATACGCACCTCAGGCAGACTGGAAGCCACAACCTTGGCATCGGGATAAGCCTTACGTATGATGTCGTCAAGACTGTCGCCCGTTGCTGCCTCCACCACATTGGCACCCACAGCCTGACTCATCTCGATGAATTGGGCTACGGTGTCATCGTAAGTGATGCCTTGAATATCGTCGGCAGGCATATCGTATTGCTCGCGCGTATTGCTGCGGAGTTTCTGCAAAAGTTCTTCTTTATAATTACCCATCAGAATTCAACATTAATCATTAAACACTCAACATTTAACACTTAACATTCAACACTAAACCTTCCCATTCTTCCAGAGTTCCTGAAACGACTCCTTGGCAAACTCAGGCTTAGTATGTCCAACGCTCCAAGGATTCACTCCACGTACACGTGTGATTTTGTCGGGCACGATATTGGCCAACGGAGCCAGACGCAAGGCGGCAGCATACAGATGCGGATGTTCAAACAAAGCCTCCATACCCATCGACATGAACTTCTTCATAGGGTCGGCACGATGTAGCGAGTCGAGTTTCTGACGCCACAGATATATCTGCGAGCCAGGACCAACCTTCGACGGACATACATTGTCGCACGACAAGCACAGCGTACAAGCCGACACATTGTCGCTATAACAACTGGCATTGCGCAGCATACCAAGGTTCACGCCAATAGGTCCGGGAATGAAGTAAGTATACGAATAGCCACCCGAACGGCGATAGACCGGACAGGTGTTCATGCACGATCCGCAACGAATGCACTTCAAAGTCTCCCAATGGTCGCTGTCAGCGAGAATGTCGCTTCGACCGTTGTCTACAAGTATGACATGCATCTCAGCCCCCGGACGCGCCTGACGGAAGTGCGACGTGTATGCAGTAGTAGGCTGTCCTGTAGCCGAACGGCACAGCAGACGCTGGAAAACGGCAAGCGAACTGTAGTCGGGCACAATCTTCTCTATGCCCATAGCCACAAGATGAAGCTTAGGCATCGACGTAGACATATCGGCATTGCCTTCATTGGTGCACACCACTATGTCGCCCGACTCAGCCACACCGAAGTTGCAGCCCGTCATTCCAGCCCCAGCCTCCATGAATTGGTTGCGCAGGTGCATACGTGAGCAGCGTGTCAGATATGTAGGGTCGTAATTGCCAATATGCTTGCTGATGCCTTTCTCTTCAAACATACGGCCCACTTCCTCACGTTTCAGGTGAATAGCCGGCATCACTATATGACTCGGCTTCTGATGAAGCAGTTGCAGAATACGCTCGCCGAGGTCGGTCTCCACCACGTCTATGCCGTTCTGTTCGAGATAAGGATTCATGCCACACTCCTCAGTAAGCATCGACTTCGACTTCACCATCTTCTTCACGCCGTGCTTCTGAAGAATTTCGAGCACCGTCCTGTTGAAATCGTCTGCCGTGCGTGCCCAGTGCACAATCACGCCACGGTTCTCCAGCTGACCGGCAAACTGCTCCAGATAGTCAGCCAGATGTGTTATGGTGTGACGTTTGATTTGGCTGGCATGTTCGCGTAGCTGTTCCCACTCGTCCAGTCCCTTAGCCATCTGGTCGCGCTTCTGTCGGAGCGCCCAGAACGTAGCGTCGTGCCACGTTGTCTTCTCTCTGTTTTCGTTGAAGCGGCGAGCCGCTTTGCTGTGTAGTGTACTCATAGTCCTGCTGCCAATATCTGTACTACATGAATGAATTTAATAGGCTTGTTCTCCTTGCGTGCTATGCCCTGCATGTGCATCAGGCACGACGAGTCTGGCCCCGTGATGTATTCGGCTCCAGTAGCCATATGTCGTGCTATCTTGTCCTCGCCCATTCGTGTCGACACGTCAGGTTCCTCCACCGAGAACATACCGCCAAATCCGCAGCACTCGTCCTTGCGTTCGGGTTCGCGTATGGTGATGCCGTCGACAAGACGCAGCAAGTCGACAATCTTGTTAAACTGTGGCACGTTGCGTTCGGAGGGCGATGACAATCCAAGCTCGCGCACTCCGTGACACGAGTTGTGTACACTCACCACGTGGGGGAAGCTTGCCTTAAGGCTGGTGGGCTTCACTACGTCGTGAATGAACTCCACTACGTCCATTATCTTTTTCGATGTGAGGCACTCATGATGTCCCTTAGCCAATCGTGGATGATACAACTTGACGAAAGCAGCACACGATGCCGATGGTGCCACGACATAATCGAATCCGGCAAACTTCTCATCGAAACTGTCGGCTATCTTGCCTGCCATCTTTTCAAATCCTGCATTGGCCATAGGCTGTCCACAACAAGTCTGGTCAAGGGGGTAGGCTACGTCAAGTCCAAGACTCTTGAGGAGCTTGTATGTGGCTACTCCTACCTCGGGATAGAGTGCGTCGACGTAGCAGGGAATAAACAATCCTATTCTCATAATGTTAAAAAAGTCATCCGCTTATTAAGAAAACTATCAATTAATGCGATGCAAAAGTAATAAAAATCAAATAAAATCGAAATGTTGAAATTAAGCAATTTTATAGATTTAAATTATTTAACGTTGCGTTTTTATGCGTTTTTTTACTATCATTGCATGCAATATTATCAGCGTCATCGCATTATAAGTATAGACAACATACAACAAACGTATTACACCAATGCATCACAGACTATATATATTAATAATGTGTACGCTGCTGCTCACAGCCATGTCGCTGGCTTCGTGCAGTGTCGACGACGCACCCGACAAGCAGTTCAACATGAGCTACAACTCACAGTCGGGCACGCCATACAGCGGAAAATGGGATGTCAGCGGCAAGAGCATCGACAAGATACTGATGAGCGAAGTCGGCACAACCTTCATGTTCGGCGCCATACCTACCATGCAGATTGTACAAACCATATTCGCCGGGCACGCCATCGAGGGCGTTTCCACCGGAGCGCAGAGCGTGGCTTACGAGTCGGTGCAGCAATCCGACGGCACAATAGTATACGCCATAAAGCCTTCGGTGTGGCAGATTGAAGTGCAGACTGACGGCAAGCGCCACAACTTACAGCTCATGCTGGGGCCAACCAATGCCTCTACCGACCAGCAGTCGTGGGGCAAATACACTCCCAAGACTCGTGTGCTGACCGTGTTTCTGCACATCACCGCCTACACCATCGACAATGGCGACACACACCCCCTACAACTGAAACTCACTTACACCGGCACCCCCATAACCGACTGTTGAAACTTTTGAAACCTGAAGAGCGCCTCGTGCGCGACATACAGAACGGCGACCGCGCTGCCATGCGACGGCTCTACGACCAGTATTCGGGATATGTCATGGCTATTGTCATGCGATATGTTCCGGACAGGGACGACGTGGCCGATGTAGTGCAGGACACTTTCGTCAGGATATTCACGTCGATGCGCCAATATGAGTATCGTGGCGAGGGCACGCTCAAGCTCTGGCTGTCGAGGGTTACTGCCAATGAGGCGCTCGGTTTTCTGCGCCGCAAGGGCAGCATAACGTTCACTGACAACATACCCGACTCTCCTACCGACGACGAACCAGACATAAGCCAGATCTCAGACGAGGCGCTTTCCGAAATGATTGCATCGCTGCCCGAGGGCTACAGAGTGGTGCTCAACCTATACGTTTTCGGCCAAATGAGCCACAAGGAGATAGCCGACGAACTGGGTATAACGCCCAGCACATCGGCTTCGCAATATTATCACGCAAAGAAGATGTTGGCTAACAAGATTAAGGAATACAACAAAAGACTCGAAATATGAAACAAAACGATTGGACCAGCAAGCTGCACGAACGTCTCGACGGCCATAAGGCTACTGTGCCCGACGGATTGTGGGACAAGATAGCTACACGACTCGACGACGACAACACTGCCACACCTGCACCTCACGTCAACACTCCCTCCCGACCAAAGACTGCACGTATAGTTGCTATGGCTTTGTCGGCTGCCGCATCGGTGGCTGTTGTGGTGACGGTGGCGCTACGAATGAACGACGACACTATTAATAATGTGGCGCACAAGTTCGACCGCCCGGCTGCTTCTTTGCACAATCCGGCTCCGTCGTCGGTTGTCAATGCACCGCAAAGACTTATGGCTCGCATCACATCAACTACGCCTGCATCCGAGCCGATGGCACAAACACCGGAGGCGGCAGTGCTGCTGGCTGAAGCCGCACCGCTATCTGTGGATACTACATATCGCTCCGTATGCGAGACTCCAGCCAACGACCTGCAAACCATAACGGCTCCTGACGAGAGCAATGCAACACCTGACGAGCGCAACTCTACGTCAAGGATGCACAAAGGCGGCAACACCAACAGAACCTACAACAAGCCTTCGGCTACGTCGTATGCCCTGACGCGACAGACAAAGCACGCCCAGCAGTCTAATAGATGGAACATAGGAGTGCATGCAGAAGGCATAACCACCGACAGCCGCAACACCCAGCGCCCCATGCTCATGGCCACTCGCGATGCCGACATGCTCGCTTCGGGCAATCCCAACAAGGTGCAGTCGGTGCTGTCGAACGCCCCATTGCAGCTTGCCGACTATTCGCAGACCAAGCACCACTACCACCCTATGTCGTTCGGACTGTCGGTTGGCTATAACCTCACGCCTCGCCTCACACTAACAACGGGCATGGTCTACACCTACGCCTCGTCCGACTTCACCAGTTCGGCTGCCGGCGATGACATCATAGAGACCCAACGTCTGCACTATATCGGTGTTCCGCTCAACTTGAAGTATAAGGTTTGGGGCAACAACGCCATCCATACTTACGCCATAGCAGGCTGCCAAGCCGACTTCAACGTATCTGCCAAGATGCAGACAGGCGGCATTACCACCGATGCAGACAAGGACCACACGCAATGGTCGGTAGGTGGAGCAGTGGGCGTTCAGTACAACATCATACCTCGCATGGGCATCTACGCCGAGCCTGGCGTGCGCTACTACATCGACAACAAGAGCAGCGTGGAAACTATATTCAAGGAGAAAAAGCTCAACTTCAACCTGCAGTTGGGCGTTAGAGTGGAGCTTTGACAATGTTGAATGTGGAATGTTGAATGTGGAATGTTAAGTGTTAAGTTTGTGAGAAGCAAAGCTAACTGTAGGAGGTTATGGCGTCCCCGCCATAACCTAAGCAAGCAGACAACACAAACTATAACAAATAGGAATGAGCCGACAGACTGCTCAGGCTAAGGCGAGGACGCCATAGCCTCCTAATAATTTGCAGTCGAAGGCGTAGCCGAGAACAACTCAAAATTCAAAACTCAAAATTCCTAATTCCCACAGGCAACAATTCAAAACTCAATAATTCAAAATCGCAGGCGTAGCCGAGAACAACTCCTAATTCCTAACTCCTAATTCCTAATTCGAAAAGGGCTCCTTTTGGCTTGCAAAACGAGTCCTTTTAGCATGCAAAAGGAGTCCTTTTACACCTCAAAACGAATACATTTGAAGTGCAAAAGGACTCCTTTTTTTTTATATGGAGGGTTGAATTGGGTTCTTCTGTCACGAATTACCACGAATTATCATAAATTGATTCGTGAGATTAGTGGGATTCGTGATAAAAGATTCAACACGAATTGCACGAATCACACGAATTTAGGGGGAGTAAGTTTAAATCGTGGAATTCGTTGCAGAAATTCATGGATAATTCGTGGTAATTCGTGACTAAACAATTCATGGATAATTCGTGGTAATTCGTGACTATTTAATCCGTGGTAATTCGTGACAGATTAGTGTTTTACATCATTTTCCTTTGCGCATATACCGCAAATTCAATGCTCCCATAAGCATGCCGAACAGCACGCTCTCAAGGGCGAGACTGCCGAGAGCCTGGTCGCGTCCCCATCCGAAGAGCAGACTTGCCACTATGCATATCACGAAGTAGATCACAGTGAAGCCGACCGACAGCGCCAGCCATTCCATTATCTTGTCTTTTGTTATCTTCATACACTTAACATTCAACACTCAACATTCCACGTTCAACACTCAACACTTATCCCAGCGTCACCACCTCGCAATCCTTCATCTGCGCACCGTCGATGGTGAGCCTTACGATAGTGCGCTCCTTCTGCCAGCCCTGCATTCCTGCAGCACCGGGATTGATGTGAAGCAGGCGCAAGGTGCGGTCGTACTTTATGCGCAGAATGTGCGAATGACCGCTGATGAAGAGCTGTGGCGGACGCTCCGTCAGTTCGCGGCGTATGCTGGGATCGTAACGGCCCGGATAACCGCCTATGTGCTTCATCAGCACCTCTACCTCCTCACACTTGAAGCGCAACACTTCGGGAAACATACGTCGCAGTTCGGCACCGTCGCCATTGCCATATACGGCACGCAAGGGGCGTATGGCAGCCAGACGGTCTGCCATTTCGGTAGAACAGAAGTCGCCACAATGCCATATCTCGTCGCATGGTTCGAGATACTTACGATAGCGTTCGTCCCAATAGGAGTGGGTGTCGCTGATTATACCAATACGTTTCATCGGCTCTTAAGGGCTGAAGCCTGCACACGTCTGACAAAATCGGCTATGAAATTCTTGGTACCCTCAAGTCCGAGGAGCGACGAATTGACGCACAAGTCGTACGACGAGCTGTCGCCCCAACGCTTGCCTGTATAGTAGTTGTAGTAAGACGAGCGTGTGTCCTCACGGCTCTCTATCAGCTTGCGAGCCTCGTCGGGCGAACATCCAAGCCGGTGGCACACGTTCTTGATGCGCTCGTCGATGTCGGCTGTCACGAATACCGTAACCATGTTCCGATGCTCGCGCAGCACATAGTCGGCACAACGGCCCACGAATACACACGGCGACTCGGCAGCAGCCTTGCGTATGGCGTCGCTCTGCAGACGGAACAGATTCTCCTGCGAGAGTCCGTTGTCGTAGAACGACGAGTCGCTGATGAAGGGCACGTGCATGTGGAATATCTGGTCGAGAAATCCCTTGCGCTCGTCGTTCTTCTCAAAAAACTCCTCGCTGAATCCACTCTCCTTAGCCGCAAGGTTGAGCACCTCACGGTCATAGAACTTGCAGCCGAACTCGTCGGCAAGCATCTTGGCTATAGTTCGGCCGCCGCTACCCAGCTGTCGGCCCACGCTTATTATAAGATTGTCGTTATTATTCATAGATGTATATCGTTTTTTGTTATTACGTTCAGACTGTTGCCGGTGCCGACTTCTTCAGGCGTTTGATGTAAGCAGTCAGCATCGTTACTGCTACAACGGCAGATATGAGGTCGCTTATGGGCTGAGCATACCATACGCCGTCGGTCTGATAGAAGTTGGGCAGCACTATAAGCAACGGCAGCAAGAAGAGTAGCTGACGCGACAGCGACAGAAACATGCTCACCTTGGCCTTGCCTATGCTCTGGAAGAATCCCGTGCACACCATCTGCACGCCCACAACGGGGAACACAAGCATCAGGATGCGTAAGGCATGTTCGGAGATACGTATCAGTGTCTCGTCGGTGGTGAAGAGTCGGGCGCACTCATAGGGTATGCTCTGGGCTATGATGAAGCCCGTGGTGGCTATGCACACGGCTACACACATGGTGTACTTCAGCGCCAGAAGCAATCGGTCATAGTGACGCGCACCGTAGTTGTAGCCTGCAATGGGGAACATTCCCTGGTTCATACCCATATTGATCATCAAGAAGATGAAGGCTATCTTGTTGCAGATGCCGAAGGCTCCTACTGCCAAGTCGCCTCCGTAACGCATGAGGGCGTTGTTGATGAATATGATGACGACGCACGAACATACGTTCATGGCAAAGGGCGACATGCCTATTGCAAGTATGTTCTTGATGATGTGCGACACGGGGCGGTAGATGCCACGACGAAAGTGGACTATGCACTGGGGATTGCTGAATATGCGCAGCTGCCATGCCAGCACTGTGGCTTGGGCAATGATAGTAGCAAGCGCTGCTCCGCCTATGCCCATGTGGAGCGGCCAAATGAATATAGGCGACAGTATGGCGTTGAGAATAACGGTCATGATGGATGCCATCATAGCCGAACGGGGCTTGGAAGCGGCTCGGAGTATGGCGTTCATACCGAAGAACATGTGCGATATGGCGTTGCCGGCAAGCGTTATGACCATATACTCACGGGCATAAGGCAGCGTGGCTTCGCTGGCTCCGAAGAATAATAGTATGGGGTTGAGAAACAAAAGCGTAATGACGCTGAACGCAATGCCGATGATGATGTTCAAGGTCACGGCATTGCCAAATACTCGCTCGGCTGTGTTGTAGTCTTTCTGTCCGAGCTTGACTGATATGCATGTCGATGCTCCTACGCCAACTCCGGCTCCGAATGCCGCACCGAGATTCTGCAGGGGGAATGTTATAGCCAGTCCGCTGATGGCCAATGGTCCGCAACCCTGTCCGATAAAGATG
The DNA here is from genome assembly GCA_905193385.1 of uncultured Prevotella sp. Lineage (GTDB taxonomy): Bacteria > Bacteroidota > Bacteroidia > Bacteroidales > Bacteroidaceae > Prevotella. Next base: position 35,988 of record CAJJOL010000013.1, read on the forward strand.
CTGTCGGTCATATTGTAGAGCGATGCCGCTGTCATTGCTGCTATTGCCGGCAGGGCATACTGCATGAGCAGATGGCCTACGGGCTTGGTGCCGAGTTCAAGGGTTGCTTGCTTGCTGTTATCCATAAATTTTAATGTTTTAATTAGTCACGAATTACCATGAATTATCCATGAATTTAGGGTCACGAATTGTCATGAATTGATTCGCGAGATTCGCGTGATTCGTGGTAAAAGATTCAACACAAATTGCACTAATCACACGAATATTGGAGCGTGAGTTTCGATTCGTGAGATTCGCGTGATTCGTGGTAAAAGATTCAACACAAATTGCACTAATCACACGAATATTGGAGCGTGGGGTTCGATTCGTGAGATTCGGGGAATTTGTGGCAAAAAGATTCAACACGAATTGCACGAATCACACGAATATTGGGGGCTTGATTAGTGTTAAGTGTTAAATGTTAAGTGTTAAGTGTTATCAAGCCTCCTAACCCTTAACACTTAACATTTAACACTTAACATTTAACCCTTACTCTCCGTAGATTTCCTTCAGCTTGGCACCGAGCTTCTCGCCACGCAAGTCGGCTGCAACGATAGTGCCGTTGGGGTCGACGAGGAAGCTTGCAGGAATTGAGCGTACACCGTATACCTGACCGGCTACAGTCTGCCATCCCTTGAGGTCAGACAGATGAATCCATGGCATCTGCATGTCCTCGATTGCCTTCTTCCAGCTGTCGAGCTTGTTGTCGAACGATAGAGCCACGATGTTGAAGCCCTTACCCTTATACTTCTCGTAGGCAGCCTTCACGTTAGGCATCTCAGCACGGCACGGACCACACCACGAAGCCCAGAAGTCGAGCAATACATAGTTGCCCTTGCCAAGATATTCAGAGAGCTTGTGGGGCTGACCGTTAACGTCGTTCTCCTCAAGGTCGGTAAACTTCTGTCCGATGAACGCTGCCTTCTTGGCAAGCATCTTCACAATCTGATTGGCACGTGCCAATGCCGGATGATTTACATAAGCATACTTAGCATCGAAGAGGTCCTTGATCTGGGGATACTCAAGCTCATAAACCAGATTGCCAAGGAAGGCAGCTGGAATCAGATTGTTCTGATTGGCCTTTATAATCTCCAATGTGCGGTTTGCAATGCGCTCCTGCACTGGAGCCATCTTAGCCTCAATCTCCTTTGTCAACTTCTGCAACTGCTCCTGCGTAGCACCCGACTGGCGAGCTTTGTTATACTCGTCGAAGAAAGGACGAAGCTCATTGTTCATTGCGTCAAGCTCATTGTCGTAAGCCACGAGCTTGTTGTTCTGCTCAGAAGCGCTGATTGTCTTCTTTACCATGTCGGCCTGAATAGGAGTGCCGTCATTGAAGAAAGGCATAGCATAAGGAGTCTGCTTGGTAAAGATGCGCAGCAGAGCGTCTTTCTGTGCAGTACCCTTCAAGGCAAACTTACCTGCTGTCACTGTAGCGCTATCGCATAAAGCCTGGTTGCCACGCGCCAACGGATTGACGATATATACCTTTTTTACATCTGCGGCACATGTCCCCTTGATGTTGTACTCAGCTGTCTGCTGGGCAAATGCAGCCACTGCCACAAAGGCGAGGGCTACGGTTGAGAATAAACTCTTCATAATTCTTACGTTTTGTTGAATATGATTTTTAGTTCGATTATTGTCATCTTGACGCTGCAAAAGTACAGATTATAATCAAAACAGCCAAAACAACGCTTCTCTTATTATGTTTTTTCAACACTACATAACACAAAAATGCGGCACAACTCTCTTCGAGCAGTGCCGCATTTTTATGTTTAACCTAAAAATGTTTTCGTAATAATGAAAATCCTCACGGACTCTCACCGTCACCTGTTAAACAATCGATAAAAAATTTACCTTAAACCTAATAACTAAAAACCTAAATCTATTACTACTAACCTAAACAATCTATTAACCTTTTTGACGATACAAAGGTACAAAACATTGTTTGTGTACGCAAACAATCTACCCTTCTTTTAGCGTATTTTAGCGTATTTGTTGATATAAAACAAGATATTGTGTACGAACACAACAGTTTTTTACATTCATTAAAAAAGCGTATCCCGACAATCACGGCCCGGATACGCCCCAAAAAAAATTTACAATCTTATCTAACTATAAACCTGTGTCATAGTCTTTATATATAAATTTACCATCTACTACTCTATCAGTTGATTGCAATAGGAGTGCCAAGCGACGAGAAGCCCAACTTGTATGTGTTGCCATACTTGTCGCCGTTAGCAAGACCATTCATACCATGCCCCGATGCATCACGGATATACCACTTGTTGTCATCACCCTGATATTGGTCAGTTCCATTGAGCTTGTAATAGAAGAACAAGCCATCTGATGCAGGATCTACATTGAGCATGCCCTGCTTAATCTGATTGGCAGTACGTGCTACTGTCCACATACGTACCTCACTCATCTTGCCGTAGAACGGACGCTCACCCCACATAAAGCCGGCAACCTTGCCGATGAAGAAGCCACCGCCGTCTCGTGAGAGGTCAAACTGAGGTGTGTCCCATACAGATTCAGCAGCTTTCTCGCCGTTGATGTAGATTACGGCACGACCTGTAGGCTGGTCGTATGTGAAGGCTACGTGATACCACTTGCCGGTAGTAAGACGCTGCTGTGTATAGAACTGCTTAGAACCTGCAATCTGGAGCAAATCCTGGTCAATACCGCCACCGGTATCACCGATACGCAGGATGAGGGTACCCTCACTACCCATAACAGTCATATTACCACCACCCCATCTGTCAAGATAGATGAGAGCCTCGTAAGTAAGCGACTTGAACGGCTGCGAAGTGACAGGCACCTTGATGTGTGTATAGCTGATATTAGCAGCGGTCAAGATACGTACCGGCTTATTCAGCACGATATATACAATGTCTGTACCTTCGATAACGGGCTGTGAAGACTGCACCCGTATAGGCAACAGGAATGTCTTGCCTTCCTCAATAGTACCAAGATTTGTCAGATGCAACTTAATCTTGCCTGCATAGACCTTACCCTTTTCGATAGTGGCGCTTGTAGTGCTAAGCGATGCATTGTTAGCATCGAAAGCCTCATAGTTTGTACCGTTCTTCTTGTTGTACTCATCTACATACTTTGAGTCAAGAATTGAGTATGAAACATTGACATCGGCATCGTTCTTGTTTGACAGACGTGCGCTGAGGTCATAGTCCATCGACTCCTGGTCTTCAACAACAATCTTGCTCTCCTTGCTGTCGAAATATACCTTAGGCTCAAGCAGGTCGCTCTCGCTGTCGTTGCACGCAGTGAAAGACAAAGCGGCGAGACAAACTGCTACATATTTCAATATATGTTTGTTCATAATAGTTGTCAATTAATTAAATGAAAAACTGAAGTTTTAAGGTTATTTGCCATCAGTAGAGCCGTTCTGCGACGCCTTCCACTCGTTGAACACCTGCTGATTGATCTGTATAGCCTGACGCATCCAACGGTAGTCGGGAGTATTGTCGTAGTCGTTATCGAAACGATAAGCACCTACACCACCCTTGCAACCATTCTCTGGCATCCAACGGGCTTGATTAAGCAACTGTCCACCATAAGCGAAGCCACTCTCGAAGTTCTCAGTGATGATGAGCTTCTTGGTATCGCCAGGACCATAATAGTGAGGACGCGAACTACCATACGACTGAGTGATCCAGTAGTCTACATAATCGTCACACTCACGATCGAAGTAACCAATCAGACCGTCAATTACAAGCAACTTATGACCCTTGCCCTCAGGATCGCTCATCGGACCAATGTACTTGCCCATCTCCTTGACGAGGAATTTGATAGTACTGCCGTTGAGTGTACCGTCCGAATCGTTGAATCCGCTGCCCGGCTCCCAGTCGATATCGAAACCATCCCATTCACTTACGAAAAGTGAGTCGCACAAAGCCTTTGCGAAGTTGGACAAAGCTTGATTCAGGTTCTCTGTATTGTTGAGGTCGTGTGAGGTAAAGCCCCAGAAATCCCAACGGGCAAGCTTCTTTTCTTGAGCAATCTTGTTCTGACTCCATCCTTCGGCAGCTGCCTTCTTGTTTATCTCCTCGTAAATGTATTCAGGAGTACGTCCTTTGCCAAGGTATGAAAGCAGACTTACCTCAAGAAGCTTGATGCCCTTCACCTTCTGAGCAAACTCCTTGTCCTTCTTCTGAGCCTCGGTTATCTCGTAGCGTCCCGGAGCACCGCTCCACATAGAGATGATGTCCATACTGTCGGGCACTGACGAAAGATAGCCCTTACGCATAACACCTGAAGGAGCCCAATTAGAGAACCAGCCGAAGGCTACCGGACGACCATAGTTGTTGGCTTGAGCCTTATACTCACGCAGATTGACATAATAAGGGTCGTTGATAGGATTAGAAAGTGTCTGATGTCCTCCTACGTGATCAATCTCTATATTCTCAACATCGGTACAAGCGGTCATTGTGAATGCAAGCGCTGCAGCCGGTATGATATATAATAATTTCTTAAAAACGTTCATTGTATATTATCTTTAAAGAGTATAATAATGTATTTGTTCTTGTAGACAAGGCTTACTTGCAATCCCACCACAGACGGGTATCAGATCTGTCTTGACCACCATTACCGTTATTGAACAGCTTGAGGGCGTTGTCGTAGATTTCCTTACCGTCCTGAGTCTGATAGAAGCTGACAGGGTAAATCATACGACGTATTCCACCCTCTACAGTAGCTCCCTGGCTTGAACCACGGTTGGTAGCTACCTTATGAAGAACCGGATAGCCCGTGCGGCGCCACTCTGTCCATGCCTCCTGTCCGTTAGGATAGAGGGCAATCCACTTCTGAATCATAATCTTCTCAAGCTTGTCTTCCTGTGAGCCTTCAAACTCTACAGTTGTTTCGCAAGGAGCCGGATTGTTAAAACCATATCTCCAATGGCTTACAACATCGGCTATAGGAGTCTTGCCTGAGTACATGTATGAGTCAACCGACGACTTGATACCATTCTCGTCGAACGACATCTGGATGCCCTGTTCATAAAGCGATTCTGCATCACCAAACTCACCACCCCATACAAGGGCAGCCTCAGCACGGAGGAAGTAAACCTCAGAAGCACGCAACCAATAAGTAGGAGTAGAAGCCGGGATATTAGGCTTAGAGAAATTCTCGTATGTAGAGTTCTGTCCCTTCGTATGACCAAGAGGTACACCTTGATACTTCTCACCGTCGAATGCTTCAATGCCATAATTGCATGACTCATCTACCGGCTGGAAATAAGCGCTCAAACGAGGGTCTTCATAACCTACAAGATAAGAAACCATTGATGTACCCATACGAGTCTCGTTGTACTGATCGGCAAGCCACTGGATATTGTTACGGAATACCAGACCTGCACCAGTGCTCATCTTAGCCTCATCCTTCTGGTCGGTCATTATGCCGTAGGTCTGATTGAGAGCCTGAGTGGCATACTTCTTAGCCATCTCGTTGTCGGCAAAGCGTACACGCATTGCAAGACGCAGCATGAGTGAGTTGGCATAACGCACCCACTTGGCAGCATCGCCAGCATATACAGCATCATAATTCTTCATTATGCTTACACCGTTCTCAGCCTTTTCGGTCAATACCTCAATAGCTTCGGTAAGATCCTTGAACATAGCTGTGTATACATCCTTCTCACTATCGAACGGAATATTCATTGAAGCGTCGGCTGCATGTGTGTAAGGAATCGGACCGAACGACTCAAGAGCTTTGTGCCATGCCGAAATCTTCAACACCTGTGCCAGAGCGAACACCTCAGGAGTATTGTTGTCCTCTGATGCCTTCTTCAGTTTCTTCCATGCGTTGAGCGCATTAGTGTATGTACACTTGTATGTTTCAGCAACCCAACCGTCTACGAGGAAGTATGATGTATTGTTGTTACCACCACTCCAACTGTTGTTCTGTCCGAAATAGCCACTCCAAGAGTCGGCTGAAAGGTTAAAGGCAATCTGATACTGGTTTATTACGCCAGTATCGTCGGCCTGTGTACCTACGGGGAAGACTGTCTTTTCGAGAGCTGTGATGAGTCCGCCCACAGCGAAGTCGTCGCGTGTACCTTCCTCCTCAGTCATCTCGAACTGGTTGGTGTTGACTTCCTCAAAGTCGCATGAAGAAGTCGTGAGTGCCATGGCACAGATGGCCATGAGCGTATATCGATTTACTGTTTTCATATAGAAGAGGTTCAATATTAGAATTTAAATTTAACACCGAAGCCGAAGCTACGAACGCTTGGCTGCATGAAGTAGTCGTTGCCCTGTCCGTAAGTGCTTGTCGACGGAGTGAGTTCGGGGTCGAACGGAGCCTTGCAGTATATCATCCAAGGGTTGTTGGCGATGAACGAAACTGTTACGTCCTTCAACACGCCACCAAACCAACGGTTAGGCATAGTGTATGAGCAGGTGAGTTCCTGGAGGCGGATGTTAGTAGCCTTGTAAACATAGTAGCCCGATGTCTCATAGTTGCCAGTACCAATCATCTGGAAGTAAGTCTTGGCATCTACCGGACCCTGTCCAGGAATCATATATCCGCCAGCGTCGCGAGCCTCAGCCGAGCGTTTTGATACACCGAAGCGGTCGAGCAATGCCTCTGTTGATGATGTTACGACACCACCGAAGCGGCCATTGATGAGGAAGCTGAGTCCGAATCCCTTATATGAGAATGAGTTGTTCCATCCGAGATTGAAATCAGGAGCAGTCTTGCCAAGATAAACAGGTTCGCCGCGTTCTACACCGAACGAACCGTCGGTCTTCACCTCAACGAATCCAAGGTGGTCCTTCTTGAGGAATGTGTTGGCATAGATGTCGTGAATGCTGCCACCCTTCTTCAGGATTGTACGTCCCTTGTCCTTGAGCACTTCTGGAATATTGATTGCCTCATCCATAAGCGGAGTGTGGTAGTCGTTGACCATCTCCTTAATCTCATTGACGTTGCGTGAGAACGATACTGTAGAAGAAATCTGCAATCCGCACTTCAGACGGTCGCTATAGTTGAGCGAAGCCTCCCAACCGCGGTTCTCTACATCACCTGCCTGCAGATAAATCTGCTTGTAACCGGTAAACTCAGGCAACTCACCGAGGAATGTCTGGTTCTTGGTGTTAGAGTGATAGTATGTAACCTCAGCCGACAGCTTGTTCCACAGACGGAAGCTCAAACCAAACTCGTATGAACGTGTACGCTCTGCCTTGAAGTCGGTGAACGGATAGATTGAACGAGGATTGAGTGTACCACCAACAATAGGCTCAGTAACTGTGCCAGGAGTCAAACCAGAGCGCGAGATAGGCGCACCAACCTCAGTGTACGAACCGCGTACCTTAAGATAAGAGATGAACTCAGGCAACTTCACCATCTCAGAGATGATGCCCGAAAGACCTACTGAAGGATAGAAGAACGACTCCTCGTCGGTGTTTACAAGACGTGAGTTCCAGTCGTTACGGCCGGTCATTGTGAGGTAAACCATTGAGCGCCATCCCAACTCTACGTTGGCAAAAGCAGCATGGTTGCGTACATGGCTGTCACCACCCGATTCAGACACACGTCCGTTTGACGGGTCGATATTTGATGCACTGAACTTGTTGGTCACACCGAGCAATGTACCCTTATATCCACGATCCTCATTCCAATAGTTAGAGTAGCTCCAACCGATGTTGGCAGAGAGGCTGAAATCAGCAAAGTTCTTGTTGATATTTGCCATCACGTCAGCATAGTCCTGATGGTCGTTGTAGTTAGAGTAGCCATAGTGTCCCTTCGGACCCTCAGCAAACTTCTGGTCAGAAGTAGCGTAAATCTTGCGCTGAAATTTAACGAAGCTGTCGTCGAGACGATAACGTGCTGCAACGTTAATCCAAGGAGCAATCTTGTATGTCAAACCGAAATTGAACATATAGCGACGCTTGTCGTTGGTAGCAACGTTGCGGTATGCTGTCCAATACGGGTTCTGCGATGCATATGTTGGCTCGCTTACCGGCCAGTACTGTACAGGAATACGACGTGACTCGTCCCAACGCTCAAACACCTTCATCTCGTTGAAGTTCTCGCCACGCGGGAAGAGGTAAGCGGCCATAACAGGGTTCCAGTACTGTCCCTGCGAAACCATGTTCTTGTCGTCCTGTTTAACAAACGAAGCACCGAGGTCAAGCTGCAACTTGTCGTTGAGGAATGATGAAGAGTTGCGGATTGTTACGTTCAGACGGTTGTACTCATTGTTAGGAACGATGCCAGCAGAATTTGTCGATGAAATAGAGGCAAATGTCTGGTTGGTCTTGTTGCCTGTAGTAAGAGTAACCGAGTTAATGAAGTTTGTACCCGTATTGAAGAAGTCCTTCTTCGGGTCGTAGCTTGACGGAACATCGAGCTTGTCGCCCCAGCTCTCATATACGTCACGCTTGTTGCCGTATGTGTTCTGGAACTCAGGTGTCATGTATGCTTTGCTGAACTCTGAAGAAGAAGAGAAAGTAACCTGGAGCTTGCCTTCTTTACCCTTCTTTGTGTTGATAAGAATCACACCGTTGGCAGCGCTACTACCATACAATGCAGCTGCCGACGGGCCACTCAGTACTGAGATTGACTCGATATCCTCAGGGTTGAAGTCGGCGATACCTTCTGTACCTGCCTTGCCCTCGCCCATGATACCACTGTCTGAGCCCATGCTGTTGTTGAACAAAGGAATACCGTCTACTACATACAATGCGTTGTTGTTGCCCTCAAGCGACTTGGCACCACGCATCACAACGCGTGTAGAACCACCCACGCCACTACCACTCTTATTGATAGTAACACCAGCAATCTTACCATTAAGCGAATTGACGAAGTTGGCATCCTTAACACGTGTCAACTCATCGCTCTTCACCTGCTGTACGTTGTACGACAGAGCCTTCTCTGCACGCTTGATACCAAGGGCGGTAACTACCACCTCGTTGAGCTCGCGCGAAGCCGGCTTCATAGCCAACTTATAGTTGTCGCTTTCGCCTACACGTACGTTCTTAGGCTCGTAGCCGATGTAAGTAATCTCAAGGTCGGCACCCTCAGTGGCGTCAAGAGTGAAGTTGCCGTCGATGTCTGTAACAGTAGCGTTCTGTGTGCCACGCTGGCGCACAGCTGCACCAATAACGGGCATGCCAGCCTCATCTACGATTGTTCCGTTGACACGCTTCTTTGGCTTGGTGTTCTGCTGTCCATTGCTCTTGTGTTGAGGTTTTACCCCCTTAGCCACTACGATGTTCTTACCCTTGATTTGATATGAGACATTCTGTCCATCAAGGATTTGTCCAATAGCCTGCTTCAGGTCTTTAGCATTGACGTTAATCACCTTCTGGGTGTTGACATCGGCTGCTGCAAACACGAAAGAGTATCCACTCTTTTCTCTCAATTCCGTCATGGCACGATCCACGCTCACGCCCTTAAGATTAAGCTTGACGCTTTGGGCGAATGTAGATAGATTCATGCACAACAGAAGCGCGCCCACTGTGAGGCCTTTTCTTTTGATGTTCATTGCACTATAGGTTAAATGTAAATATAAATTGTTGTTATTATATAGCTTTAGGTACTGTTTTTTTAGGCAGACAATGCCCTGTGCACGGTTTTAGCCGCACATTATTACAGTTAGAGGTGTATTGTTCCGCCAAGCGGAAAAGGGTTGTTGGTCTGTGGTTAACAGTTATATATTTGGATTGTTGTTGTCAATTTTATTTATACGTTTCCGTAGCGTTTGTTTTAATTTGTTTATAGTTTTAGGCTTCTATACTTTTTGTTTAATGATAAAAGGTATTGATGAGGGGTGTCAGGTAGGGGTGTGTTTAGGGGCGATTACTTATATATCCGCACTACGTTGCCGTTTATGGCATAACGCATGTGTCCGGTAGCAGCCAGTGTGGCGAGCACTTGGTCGAGACTCTGGTCCTTGCGATGGAACACTCCGTAGAATCGGGTCTGCGCCAGCTCCGTGCTTTCTATGCATATCCTTGTGCCGTAGCTGCGCTCAAGATCTATGGCTATATCGGCAAGTCGCTGTCCATTGATCATTATGGTGCCATCAGTCCACAGGCGGTCGGTAGTGGAGCGGTTCTCTATGCGCATATTGCCACTCCGCTTCTCGAGTACGGCACGCTGGTCGGGCGCAAGGCGATACTGATAGTCGCCGTCGTGTGCTGAGCGCAATCCTACTGCTACGCTGCCTTCATCAAGGCTCACCATTGCCGAATGGTCGGAGGGATAGTCGCGGAAGTCGAACTTGGTACCGAGCACCTGTACGTTAAGGCTTGGCGACTTGACGATGAACGGCATCGACTCGTTGCGATGCACCTCAAAGTAGCCTTCGCCCGTGAGCTGCACATGGCGGTCATTTACGCCAAAGCCCTGCGAATACTCTATACGGCTGCCTGCATTGAGCCATACCTTTGTACCGTCAGGCAGTGTCATCTTGGTTGTAGAGCCTTGCGGTGCCTCTACCTTAATCATGGCAAATGCCTGCGACATGTTGCGCTGGCCTATATTATAGAATAGGTATGAGCAGGCGCACACCAGCACCGTCACCACAGCTGCATAGCGCATAAACCTCAGCATATAGCGTCGCATGCCTATGGCCTCAGGCTGCACATCGTCAGCATCGTCGGCTGCAACTACGTCAGCTGCCTTGGCTGCTGGCACTACACCGGATACTTGAATGCGCTCCAGGAACATTGCAAAAGCCTTATGGCGGTCGTACTGCGAGAGTTGGCTGACATCAGGTGTCGAGTTCCATACTTCTACAAGACGGCTGTACTCCTTGCGGTTGGCTTCGCTGGCTACGATCCATTCGTTCAGACGACGGCTCTCGTCGGCTGTGAGGGCATCGCTGAGCTGTGTAGCCACCAGTTCGTATATCTCGTCTTGCTGCATTGGATGTTCGTTGGTTTTATTGGTTTTCATATAGGTGACGAAAATTCAAGAAAAAGGGTTAGTCAAAAATCAAAGTTTTTTTCAAAAAAGGTGAAAAAAATAGTTTTGTGCCGTTGATAATGCCCTTGTCACACGGTCATTCCGCTTACGAAGAACACGAAGACGATGTAGCTTCCAAGTTCTCGGGCAAGCAGCTGCAATGCGTTACGCAAATGATATTTTACAGTACTTACACTTATGTTGAGTTCGGACGCTATCTCAGCGTGACGCTTGCCCATGAAGCGGCTCAGCTCAAACACACGTCGGCATTCTGCAGGAAGATGTTCGATAGCCGTGTCTACACGGTCGGCAAGCTCGTTGCCCACAAGGCGGTCTATCGGCTGCTCGCCATCGGCAAGATTTGCCATGCAGTCGGCTTCGGCAAGATGCGAAGCTGCCACCTCATAGCGTTGGTGCTTGGAGCGCAGATAGTCAATACATCCGTTGCGCACTGCCTGAATGAGGTAGCTGCGCAACGAAGTGTTGACATTGAGCGTAGCTCGGTTTTCCCACATACGATATATCATATCGCCCACGATGGTCTCTGCCACAAAGCTATCGCGCACATAGCGGTTGGCTGTATAGCAGAGCACCTGGTAGTGAGTGTCGAATATATACTGGTAGGCTTCGGTGTCGCCTGCCTTCAATCCATTGACAACGAGTTTCTCAGAATAGTCCATTAAGCGTATTGCTTTTTTCAGTCCATCACATTATATATATTAATGTATGGTAGTTTTCACGATTCGTGTAGGAGCCTGCTCCTTGTTGCGACGGTTTACCACCGTCACTACAGCCTGTGCAAGATTGAGGAATGCCAGTCCGGTTATAGACGAACTGTCGAGTGCGGTAGGTGTTCCGTTGTCACCGTTCTCGCAGATGCTCTGTACGAGCGGTATCTGTGCGAGCAATGGCACGTTCATCTCCTTGGCGAGATTCTTACAGCCTTCCTTGCCGAAGATATAGTATTTGTTTTCGGGCAGCTCGGCAGGTGTAAACCATGCCATATTCTCAACGAGTCCGAGAATGGGCACATTCACCTTGTCGTTGCTGTACATGTCGATGCCCTTGCGTGCATCGGCAAGCGCCACGTTCTGCGGTGTCGACACTATGACGGCACCAGTGATGGCAAGTGTCTGAAGCAATGTGAGGTGTATGTCGCTTGTTCCGGGAGGTGTGTCGAGTATGAAGTAATCGAGCTCACCCCAATCTGCATCGGCTATGAGTTGCTTCAATGCGTTGGATGCCATTCCGCCTCGCCAAAGTGTGGCAGTGTCGGGATTGACGAAGAATCCGATAGAGAGCACCTTGATGCCATATTTCTCAACCGGCTCTATGAGGTCGCGTCCGTCTTTCTTCACAGCATATGGGCGTGCGTCCTCTACCTGGAACATCTTAGGAACTGAAGGACCAAAGATGTCGCAGTCGAGCAGTCCTACCTTGTAGCCCAGTCGTGCCAGTGCTATGGCGAGGTTGGCGGCTACGGTACTCTTGCCTACTCCACCCTTGCCCGAGCTTACTGCTATGACGTTCTTCACATTGGGCAGCATCTTGCCCACTTCGGGACGTGGCTTTGAGAGGTATTCGGTAGATATTGTCACCTCTACTTCTTTAGATACATGATAGTGGATGGCAGCCTCGGCTGCCTTCACTGTCGACTTGAGGAAGGGGTCGGTATCTCGTGGAAAGATAAGCGTAAACTGCACCTTCATGCCGTCGATGCGAATGTCATCGGCCAGCATGTTGCTCTCAATAATGTTCTTCTTGGTTCCGGCATAAGTTACCGTAGCCAATGCATCTGTAATAAGCTTTGGATAAAGTGTAATGTTCATAATGTCAAATATATACTAATTTCATTATATTATATAATGTGTAGACGAACAATTCATGATATCGTCTCGCCCACACATCATGTAGTTATTGCAGTTTCACATACTGTAGCGTTTGTCCTGGTAACGATAGCGATGGTGCAATATCGTGGCTTGACACAGCCCATTTTTTGTTGGGCTTGGTGCTCATCACAAACTGCAAGTTAATGCCATCTTTTACATCTTCCCAGGTGATGTACGACTTTGTATAGGGTTTACCATTTATAAACACCTTGTCAACATACACAGCCTTCTTGCTCCAGTTTTTCGTCGTCACACGTATCTGCTTTCCGTTACTCATCGTAACAGTGATGGCAGGTAGCGCTGGCGACCCAATGTTGTAATATCCACTGGAAGGACATATGGGATAGAAGCCCATGCAGTTGAAAATATACCATGCCGACATCTGGCCACAGTCATCATTGCCACATAATGAGCCTGGCTGGTCGCCATAAAACTCATCGATAACGCGACGCACCCACTTTTGGCACTTCCAGCCCTCACCAAGATAGTTATACAGATAAGCTACATGATGACAAGGTTCGTTGCCGTGCCAGTAAGCGCCAATGCGCCCTTGTATGTCGTGTGCACCAGGTATATCTTCGGGCAATTCGTATTGGAAAAGCGAGTCGAGACGTTGACGGAAGATGTCACGCCCCATGAGGTTCATTAACCCTTGCACATCTTGTGGTACGTACCAATGATATTGCACGGTAAAACCTTCGGTAATATCGCCCCACCCGTTTACAGAGCCTGGACCTTGATAAGCCACTGGTGCAAAGGGTGTGCGCCAATGTCCAGCGGCATCTTTTCCACGCATATACTTAGTTTCGTTGTCGAACAAGTTTTGATAGCTCATGGCACGGTTTAAGAAATAGGCATATTCTTTTTCTTTGCCAAGCTTCTTCGCGGCCTGTGCTATAGCATAATCGTCATAGGCATACTCAAGTGTCTTCGATACTGATTCAGCCTCTTTATCATACGGCACATACCCCAACGCTCGATAGTCGGGCAAGCAATCGTAATGCTCATTCATAGCAGTGGTAACCATAGCTTCAAAAGCACGCTCGTAGTCGAAGCCTTTCACGTCTTTGCATATCATGTCTGACAACACAGAAGCTGCATGATACCCTATCATGCACCATGTTTCATTGCTTGCGAAAGACCAATAAGGCAACATTTTCTCTACGCTTTTGTCGTAATGAGCCAACAACGAATTAGCCACATCAGCCTGCACATCTTGATGCACCAAATTTAAGAGCGGATGAAAGGCGCGATAGGTATCCCATAATGAAAATTCAGAGCGGTTTATAAACCCATTTTCTTGTTCTATATTCTTATCTAACGCAAGATATTTACCATCGGCATCATCGTATACATATGGGCACAAGGCGGCATGATAGGCTGATGTATAGAAGGTGGCTTTTTGCACCTCATCACCCTCAACTACATAGCGTGACAACTCATCGTTCCATCGTTGCACAGCATCACGATGAACATCTTCGAAAGAACGATTGTTCAACTCACGCATATTAACGATACAACCATTTGTGCTGGTTGCCGAGATTGCTGTGCGCACTGTAATTTGTTCACCTTCAGAGGTATTAAAACGTGCTGTAAACAACAGGTTCGGTCCCCAAGCCTCACGATTACTACGAAAACGCGGAGTGTTATATATCACAGGCTTTTTATCTTGATAAATGGTAAACTGGCGGAACGGTTTTGAGAATACCGCTCTGAAATAGATGTGGCGTTCTGGCCCCCACCCTTTCACCAGTTTATAACCTACGATGGTAGAGTCGTTCTCTACACGGATATTCGACCATACACACTTCTGCCATAACGTATGATTCATATCTACTAACACAAAGGCATCACTGCTCTTAGGATATGTAAAGCGCAACATACCACTGCGCACAGCCGATGTCATCTCTGCCTTCACACCGTAGTCGCTTAACATTACACTATAATAACCTGGCGTGGCCACCTCAGCGTTATGCGAGAAACGCGAGCGATAGCCGGTATCAGGGGCATCATCGGTGCCTGGCTGAAGTTTTATTTCCCCCACACCTGGCATGAATAAGAAGTCGCCTAAATCAGGAATACCTGTACCACTGAGATGCGTAAGTGAAAAGCCTTGTATCGAGTTACGCTTCCACTTGTATCCCGACGCGCAGTCGTAAAAGTGCTCATCGGTGTCAGGGCTGATTTGTATGCCACCAAAAGGCACCTGGGCGCCAGGGTATACGTTACCAAACCCATCTGTTCCTACAAATGGATTAACATAGTCGACAGCCGTTTTTCGGCCATCAACATTGTTCTTTTTAGCAGCTGAAGCTGTTAACGTAAGCCCCGACAAGGCCATAAGTATTACAAAAAGTTTTTTCATATCATCAAAAAAAACATATTTGTTTATTACTGTTTGATGTCGCCCATCGCAATTTGGTATTCATGCCACAACGCATCGATGGTGTATTGTTTTCCTAAACATTTTTGTATGGCTGCATCCCACGACCATGTTTCCAACTCGATTGCAGTGCGGTTAAACTTGCGCAAGAAGTTGGGGTCTTTGGTTTGCTGTATCCAAGCCAAGAAATAGCCTGTATAGCGATATCCATTTTTATAGCTACCGCCCTTAGGTCGATCTTGCTCGCCATGAAATCCATCATTGGCTACACGCACAGCATCGGCCATTCCTTCAATAAAGCACCAATTGGTTTTATTCGTGCCATATGAGCCAATGCCGTGAGGCTCGAGCTGAAAGGCATGTGTTAGTTCGTGTAACAACACGCCACGTGTTTCAAAGTCGACCCGCGCTGTATCATTATTCGCAAACGACTTTTGTATGTGGCGGGTGCTATAGAAAATACTCACATTACCGTTTCCACCACCTTTTGCCGAGACGCCATCAACATCTTCTAACGTGTAATGCAACACATTAAAGGCGGGTATGCTGTCTTTCTCTGAATAATAGAGGGTGTTTAACACCTCACGTGCCACCTTATTTATATACGCAGTAGGATTAGGTATGAGCGCATGATAAATCTTCGACCCTTGGCTCTGCGGAGCCTTATCCTCAAACAGAATTTTAGGTATCGAGAAATTTTTCCAACGCTTTGCAGCTACCTGCTGTTTCTTTGTTTCTTTCAGTCAGCCAGCAATGCTTCCATTGTCGGCAGTAAGTTTTGTTGTTCCGCATGAAGCAATAATTGTTGCGACAGATAGTGTCGCCAACACATTTGTTAGTTTCATTAGTGAATTGTTTTTTAATGTTATTAATAAAATGATTTATTTGGTCATTGAGTAAGGTTTGTCAACGGCCGCCAAGCCACGCTTTTTATTGGGCTTACTGCCCATTGTAAACTCGATGGTACATCCATCAGTGAGCATTTTGTGTGTGAGATACAGTTTTGGATAAGGTTTACCGTTTACTTTCACGCTTTGCACATAACGGTTTTTATCACTCACCTTAGGAGCTTTTACCACAATGTGCTTACCATTTTCAAGTGTCACGTTCATGTAAGGAAGATAGGGAGCGCCCAATACATACTGGTCGGTACCTGGGCATACAGGATAGAAGCCTAATGCCGAGAAGATATACCATGCCGACATTTGTCCACAGTCGTCATTGCCACCCAATCCGCGTATATGGTTTCGATACATTTTATTCATAATGGTGCGCATCCATTGTTGCGTCTTCCAGGGAGCCGATGTCCATGCATAGAGATAAGGTATATGATGACTGGGCTCATTGCCATGCACATATCCACCCACAAGACAATCGGCCGTAATATCCTCATTGTCTTTATAGTATTTCTCGGGTAAATCCATGTCAAACAGGTTGTCAAGTTTTTGCACAAACTGTTTGTCACCACCAAAGAGACGAATAAGCCCTTTTACATCTTGAGGAGCAGAGAACGAAAAGTTCCATGAATTGCCTTCAATAAATCCCTCGCCATAGGTCTGATAAGGATCAAGATCGGCTTTAAATGTGCCATCAATACGTCGGGGCGAAGCAAAGCCTACCGTCGTATCAAAAGTGTTACGATAGTATAAGGCACGTTTGGCAAAGATATCTGCTATATCGTTGCGCCCTAAAGCCTTTGCTGCAGCATAAATAGTGAAGTCGTCGTATGAATACTCAAGGGTGTTTGATGCAGCTGTTGCATATTTATCGAATGGCGCATAACCATATTTCATATAGTCGCCTACACTCTCATAGTAAGGACAAGTGGCCGTTTCGACCATGGCCTTTAGCGCTTCATCTTTATTAATATCGGCCCCTTTTACAATAGCATCTGACAATACTGATACAGCATGATACCCAGTCATACACCAGCCCTCATTGGCCATAAGGCTCCACACAGGCAATAGGTGATGCACGCTTTGCTGCTGATGGGCTATCATTGATTTAACCATATCGGTATTGCGGCTGGTTTTTAGTAGTCCCAACAACGGATGCTGCGCGCGATAGGTATCCCATAGAGAGAAGATGGTATAATTAGTAAAGTCTTTTGCCTGATGTATATTGCCATCAAGACCACGATACTGTCGATCAACATCCATATATACAGATGGGGTAATCATGGTGTGGTAGAGCGAGGTGTAAAGCATGGCCATCTGGTCTGACGTACCTGTACACTCTATTACATCCAGTTCTTTATTCCATTGCGCATCGATTTCAGCATACACTTGTTCAAACGATTTTCCGCCCACCTCGCTTCTGAGGTTCTTTAATGCGCCCTCAGTGCTCACGGCCGATAGCGCCACTTTCACCACCAGTTCTTGCGATGTAACGTTGTCGAAATTAAAATAGGCCACAATGTCTCGACCTGCAATCTCGGGAAAATTCTCATGCAAACGCAACTTACCCATAAAGCCACGATACTTAGGCTTTTTCATATCGCGGTAGCCATAGCTTTTAATGGGCTTGCTCAGTGTAATGGCAAAATAAGTATAATTGCAATTGGCCCAACCATTGGTGATACGATAGCCAGTGAGCAAGGTGTCGTTTTCTACGCGTATGCTGCTCCACAACACTTTGCCATCATAATTATATATGCCATGCAACATATCAAGAATAACACGCGAGTTGACACCTTTAGGAAAGGTATATTTATGTACACCTACACGCTGGGTAGCTGTAAGTTGAGCACGAACGCCTTCATCAGCAAGCATTACTTCATAATAGCCAGGGGCAGCCTTCTCAGTGTCATGATTAAATCGTGAGCGATAGCCAGCATCGGGGTGAGTAGCCGTTCCTGGGTTTAGACGCAAACTTCCAGTTTGCGGCATTAGCATCACATCGCCTAAATCAGAATGACCTGTACCACTGAGGTGCGTATGACTAAAACCTACGATAGTAGGATCAGTATGTTGATAGCCCGCACAATATTCATATACCTTTCCTTGATAACGTCCATCTATGTTATGAGGGATTGTATCGGTTTCAGGACTAAGTTGTACGATACCAAATGGAGCACAAGCGCCAGGAAACGTATGTCCCATTCCGCTTGTGCCAATCATCGGATTTACGTAAGCCGTCAGCTTCTTGCCGTCAACAGCCGACACCGTTGCCGTACCAAGCGCGAAGAGGGCTATTAAGATTACAACAAATTGTTTCTTCATAGGTTCTAAATGCTATTTATATTTGTGATTTGTGATATGTTTGTATTATATTTTCTGTCAATATGAAGATGTGGTTTGCAAAAGATACGGATTAATATTATTTACTCGTTTCCAGTCCGCTACGCTTAGGACGCTTGTAGCTACGGTAATCATCGAGCGGTATCTCGATATCAGGCTCAGCTAACTCGCCTTCTTGTGGTAAACGAAATTTCATATATCGTATATTTAGGCCACGCTCTATCCACTGACTCTCATAGTAGGTTTGTATGCCCAATATGGTTTGGGTTTGAGCATCTATGCCCTCGGTGTGATATAAATCTTCGGTACGGAACAACACTGGCAACGCGTTGCGCTCTACCATATATGTGGTGTATGTAAAAAGAAAGTTTGAGTCGGTTTTCAGATGCACCACGCCACCATCTTTCAAGAAATGGCGATAACGGTTCATAAAGAAAGTGCTGGTAAGACGTTTGCGAGGATTTTTCATCTGTGGGTCGCTAAACGTAAGCCATATCTCGCTCACCTCGCCAGGCGCAAAGAAGCGATCAATAATCTCAATATTGGTACGCAAGAAGGCAACATTTTTAAATCCCTCTTCTAACGCCTGAGTAGCGCCCGTCCACATACGAGCGCCCTTAATATCTACGCCAATAAAGTTGATATTTGGAAACAGTTTTGCCAATCCTACTGTATATTCGCCCTTGCCGCATCCCAGCTCGAGCACAATGGGGTTGTCGTTCTTGAAGTACATCTCGCGCCATCGGCCTTTCATCTCAAACGGCACGTTGTCGGCTACCGAGAACGGATACTGAAACACGTTCTCGTATCTTTCCATGTCGGCGAACTTCGCCAGTTTTCCTTTGCCCATATATTGGTTTTAATAAATTAATCTTTAGTATATTATCAGTATATTCGAAATACTCAACTTGCAAAGTTAACCATTTATATCCATACTTCAATGACAAGAAACGAAAATTTTGACTCTTCGTATATTTGGTTATTCACCGATAGAAATGCCGCTATTTTCAAAATGAGTTCTTTTGCATTGCAAAACGAGTCCTTTTGAAGGGCAAAAGGAGTCCTTTTGGATAGCAAAACGAGTCCTTTCAGAAGGCAAAAGGAGTCATTTTGGAATTAGGAATTTTGAGTTTTGAGTTTTGAATTGTTCTCGGCTACGCCTGCGATTTTGAATTATTGAGTTTTGAATTGGTGACGATGGCAATTTGGAATTAGGAATTTTGAGTTTTGAGTTTTTGTTTTAGTACAAAGATTTCAACGATTTACGCCTGCGATTTCATCTATTTACGATAACGTTATCATCGGCTTACGATAACGTTATCATCGGCTTACGATAACGTTATCATCGGCTTACGATAACGTTATCATCGGCTTGTGATAACGTATTCGTTGAAATTATATTACCACTTGAATATTGAGCCGAGTTTTTGTGTCGTAAAATCGGGTGTAGGATATTGATTGTATATTACAAAAAAGACCTGCATCAGAGCAATGTTGATTGCTCCGATGCAGGTCTTTGCCTTATTTAGTTATTTCTTTTTATTCAATCACTACTGTTGTCCAGCCGTGCTTGTCCTCAACGGTGCCATACTGTATACCACGCAGAGTTTCGTAAAGCTTGGTTGACCATGGGCCCGGCTTCTCACCGAAGTTGTATACCTTGCCTGTGTCCATATCGTCGAGGTGTGAGATTGGCGATATAACGGCTGCTGTACCGCATGCACCTGCCTCCTCGAATGTCTCAAGTTCTTCTTCGGGCACCGGACGACGCTCCACCTTCATACCCAGATCCTCAGCAATCTGCATAAGGCTGCGGTTGGTGATAGAAGGAAGGATTGATGTCGACTTAGGAGTGATGTAGGTGTTGTTCTTGATGCCGAAGAAGTTGGCAGCGCCACACTCGTCGACATACTTCTTCTCCTTAGAGTCGAGATAGAACTCGCTGGCATAGCCCTTGGCGTGTGCTATAGAGTTGGCCTTAAGACTTGCAGCGTAGTTGCCACCCACCTTATATATACCTGTACCGAGCGGAGCAGCACGGTCGTAGTCACGAATGATTACGTACGGATTGCTTGAGAAGCCTCCCTTGAAGTACGGACCTACCGGAGTTACGAAGATGAGGAACATATACTCCGAAGCCGGATGTACACCTACCTGAGCCGATGTACCGATGAGCAACGGACGGATGTAGAGCGTAGCTCCACTCTCGTATGTAGGGATGTATTCCTGATTGAGGCGCACTACCTTCTTCACCATCTCAACGAACAGCTCAGTAGGCAACTCTGGCATCATGATGCCACGGCATGTAGACTGCAAACGTGCAGCGTTGTCCTCTACACGGAACACACGCACCTTGCCGTCAGGACAGCGATAAGCCTTCAATCCCTCGAAAGCCTCCTGACCATAATGCAGACATGTGGCTGCCATGTGCAGTTTCAAATACTCGTCGGAGCATACTTCTATTTCGCCCCACTTACCGTCGCGATAGCAGCAACGTACATTGTAATCGGTCGGCATATAACCGAACGAAAGTTCTGACCATGCTATATCCTTCATAATATTATTATGGTTTTGTTATCTTTCAAGACAAAAGTACGAATAAAAAGGGTTACGTGCAACTATTTCAGACGAAATTTTCTATTTTGCTGCGTTTCCGTCGGTCAGGATTGCCTTCTCGATGTCTTCCTTGTAGTTCAGATTCATCTTGCGATAGATGTCGTGCATGTGTAGCAGACGTTCGGCGAAGCTGCCGAATTCGCGCTGCTCCTGATTAGTCCACTGCACTTCGGCGAGGGCTGCAAGACGTGGCAGCAGTTCCCATTCGAGCTTCTTGGTGTCGGGCACCCACTCTGTCCATATACATCCCTCGGCTCCGATGACGTTGGCTTTCTCGCTGTCGGTGAGTTCGGCAAAAGCAGGATTTACGTCATAAACGCGCTTTATGCTCGGTATGCCGGTTATCTGATTGATGCGTGGATTGGAGAAGTAGAAGTTGGTGATAGGGGCCACTACGGTCTTGTGTCCCTCCTTGGCTGAGCGTATAGAAGCCTTCTGGCTGGTCCAAGCTATCACGGTGATGTCCTTCGACGGTGTTCCGTCGAGTATCTCGTCCCATCCAAGCATCTTGCGGCCACGGGCTTTAATCTCCTTGGCTACTTCGCCCATAAACCACGACTGCAACTGCTCCTCCTTAGAGTGGCCCTCGATGTCCTTCAGTCCGAGAGCGGCAATCTTGGCCTGGCAACGCTCGCATTCCTTCCAGCGCTCCTTAGGACACTCGTCGCCACCTATATGTATATAAGGTGATGGGAAGATGTCCATAATCTCGTTGATGACGTCCTTGGCAAGTTGCAGGGCGAAGGGCTGACCGGCACACATCACTTCGCGAATCACGCCGAAGTGGCAGCACACGTCGTACGGACCTCCGGTGCATCCCAACTGCGGATAAGCCGCCAGTGCCGACTGGATGTGTCCGGGCATGTCTACCTCAGGGATTACAGTGATGTGGCGTTCGGCTGCATAGCGCACGATGTCACGTGCCTCGTCCTGTGTATAATATCCTGACACGGGCTTGCCGTCGTATTCCTTACCGCCAGGCAACACTGTCTGCTTGCGCTTCGAACCAATCTCGGTGAGCAGCGGATATTTCTTTATCTCGATGCGCCAACCCTGGTCTTCGGTCAGGTGCCAGTGGAAATAATTGATGTTGTGCATTGCGAGCACATCGATAAACTTCTTGATGTAGTCGACCGAGAAGTAATGGCGACCGCAGTCGAGCATGAATCCACGATAGGCAAAGCGTGGTGCGTCGTGAATCTTTGCAGCCGGCAATGCCACCTCTTTAGCTTCGCTCACCATAGGCAGCGCCTTGGCGAAGGTCTGCAGTCCACGGAACACGGCAGCATGTGTGGCACCGTTGAGAGTGATTATTTTCTTTGTCACATTGATGTCGTAAGCCTCGTCGCCACCAGCTACGCTTGCCACGCCCAGACGTATCTGGTTGGAAGCCGAGCGGTCGGTTGCGGTGATGCCGATACCGGTCATAGCCTTGACATACGAAACAAGGAATTCGGCGTTGCGCTTCTGCACAGCGTCGCCTGTAGGATAATAAACTGTGGTGTGGGCGTTGATGACGAATGCCGGCTTGGCAACGACTTCTACCGACTGTGGCAATGGTATGACATTCCAGTTACCAGTCTTCACATCCTTTGCCGATACAGCGATGCTGCACAACAGGAGCAACAACGCAAAGAGTTTTTTGGACATAATAGATAGTTTTAAGTATACACAATAAAAATAATGAATACAAAAGTACACAAAAAACTAATATAATGAAAGGAATAATATAGAAAAAACCTCTCCCCAGCCCCTCCCCCGTAGGGAGGGGAGCGGTATATACAGAAAGCTTGAGTTTTTTAAGCTGTAACAAGCAAACAACTTGAGCATCATCAGCATATTACTCCCCTCCCTACGGGGGAGGGGCCGGGGGTGGGGCTTTGTGGGGCATTGTGGGGCTTATTGTTTTTTACTTCAACCCCTCAAGTAGCGGCTTCAGTCGTGCGTCGCTTGGGCGCGGAGCGTTGTACTTGTACATACGGCCCTCACGGTCGTAGATGAGGAAGAACGGGATGCCGTTTACGTTGAGCGACTGAGCGAGCGTGCCCTTAGCGTCGATAAGCAGGTTGCCCTCAAGTCCGAGCTGTGCCACCTTCTTCTTCCATGCCTCAACATTAGAGTCGATAGAGATTGAGAGGAACACTACGTCCTCGTTCTGCAAGTCCTTCTCAATAGCTTTCAGGTGAGGTATCTCCTTGATGCAAGGCACACACCACGATGCCCACATGTCAATGTAGACATACTTGCCACGGAACTTTGCGAAGTCCACCTTGTTGCCGTTGAGGTCGTTCAGCACCACATCGGCAGGGAACATATTGCCCGACACTGTAGCCTTACGCTTCTTGAACTCGCTGAGATACTTCTTGTCGAGACCATAGCGCTCGGTGAGCAATGTAAGCTCGCTGAGTCCCTCGTCATAGTTTACGGCATAGCGGAATGTAGTGATGTACTTGTTGAGCAACACATCCTCAATGCGCAGTTTGAGCAATGCGTCCTTCACCGAATTCTCTACAGCCGATATGCGCTCGTCGAGACTGCCTTGCGGCAGCGACGCAAGCACCACACGCGGAGACGAATCGAATGCCGATGACATTGGGCAATCTACAGCCGGAGCTATACGCTTAGCCTCAGCAGCGATGTCTACGCCCACGTCCTGCGGCATACGTCCTGTAGCAAAGCGCAGGTTCTCCATATTCTCAAAGCTGAAGGTCGAAGCCCACAGGCGCAGATACTGGGTTGTAACCGCCGACGGACGACAAACCCGTATCAAGCTGTCGGCAATGGCAGGATAACCAAGCACCAGACTCTTCAGAGCCTCAGCCTGCATTGTCTTGCCCTCCATCCACAGCTGCTTGCTGCGAGCCACACTGACATCGTTAAACGCTACGAGAGCCTTGGTGTCGGCATCGGCCTTGTTGAAGTCGATGTTGCCCTCGGCATCGATAGTCATCGACAGATTGGCTGCATCCTTCTTTACGGTCAGATGTACCGGCACAATGTTCTGACGACGGTTTGCCACAGCCACCACCTTATATATATTATATGGCGAGACTGGTGTATTGGCAAGAATCTTCTGTCCGTTTACCGATACAGAGTCGGGCTGCAACGACGACACTCCTACGGGCATCACGTAGAGTTTCAAGTCGGCAGGCACACTGCCACGTAGCGTGCCTGCTATCTTGACCGACTGCGCCATCATGCCAGCCGAAGCAAGCGTCATGAATGCAGCAGTCAATATTGTTCTTAACGTCATATTTGTATTTTTATTGTTAAGCATTCAGCATTACTGAACACTCGGTTTGAAGATGATAGACGAGATGCGTCCGGCGCAACCCTTGTGTACCTCAACCGGCTTGACATTGGCACTGTTGTCGGTGCGCACGTCCTTACAGTTGTAGATGTAGAAGTTGCCACGCTTGGTGCTCTTGTCGTAAGTACCGACGAGGAGCTGGTCGTTGGTAGCATTCAGATCGACGAATGTCACCTCCTCGTTGCTGCCGAAGTCGATGGCATACTGATCCTTCTGAGGCAATGACTTTGTTGCTACGTCGGGCAGATAGACGTAGATGCGGTTGCCGAGCGCATAGAAATAGCGCTTCTGATTGAACGACACTACAAACGGAGTACCCTTGGCAGGAACAGCAGTGTTGGCATCGGCTTCTATCTTCTGCGACTGGAACTTATCGGTAGTACCAGCCCATGAGTTGCCTGCAATAAACTCCCAGATGTATACTTCGCCTGTCGACTTGTCCTTCGAGAAGGTGTATACCGGCAGATTGTAGTTGGCATCGTAGCCGTAGTTGCAGAACACGGTAAGCAGCTCCTGACCTTCAGGCAGATTGCCCACAGCATCAAATTCGCCGGTGTTCATGTTCTGAGCCTTGGCTACGTTGGTATTGTAGTCAACCAAGTAGGTGTTGGTAGAAACCGATCCCCACATGCTCATCTTCGATGGGATGAAAGCGTCAGCTCTTAGTCCCTTGAAGGTGTCCTTGCTGTACGAGAACATGTACTGCACATTGACATGCACAAACTCGCCGGTGGTCTTGTCGTAGGCGTAAGGTGCGTACGAGTCGGGCAGGAACGACGAAGCGCGGAAAGTCGACGATGTCTCACCGTAGTTGATAGCGGTGATTACGGTAAAGTTGTTCGGGTCGATGACATAGCAGTGGTCGTCGGTCGACACCATTACACGTGTAAGCGACTTAGGCCATGTAATGCTTGCAAGCACGGCATTCACCAGATGGTCTTCCGACACGTCGGGATTCATCTTGTTCAGACAGTGTTCAATCACAATCTCTTTCTGTCCGGCTGCCACCTCCTCAGAAGTGAGTGTCTTGACGAAGCTCAGATTGCCCTTGCCGTCGGCATCGGTCGATGTGATGAGATAACCCTTCTCGAAGGTACGGTTCACATTGACCTTATACTCTATCACCTTGCCCACCTGTCCGTCGGTAACAGCCAGATGAACGTAGTATGTGCCACCCGATGTGAACTGATAGTTGAGCGTAGGCTCGGTGCTCACCTCTTCGAGCTTGCCCTTTGCGCCATTGATGTATGTGCCCACCTGCCACTTGTACTGCAGATTTGAAGCGTCGCCCGAGTACGACACCTGTGGGTCGATGACACAATCATTGCCAAGATACAAGTTGTATTCGGGCATTTCGCTACCGTTTGCGTTCTGTATAGTCAGCGTGGGCAGTTCTCTTGTAGCCTCCGTACTGTCATCGCTGATACACGACACCATACCAAGCGACAGGCTCAACGCGAGGGCTATTGCTGTAAATATGTTTTTTCTTTTCATTTTGTTCGCTTTTTTATTGTTTCACCTCATCAGTTTACAGAAGGCGTCTTCTGCCACTCTATGTCGTCCTTGTGGTCGTTGTACATAGGTATGAGCACATACTTGGTCAGGATAGATTCGTACATGGCAAACGGACCCTGCATGGCCTTGGCCTTGACAAAGTATTCGCCGTAAGCCGTAATAAGCTCGTTGTACACGTCCTTGTTGGCCTTGGGCATAAGCTCATAGAAATACTTGAAGAAGAGCTGTGCGTTCTCAAACGAGTATTTTGGCAGACCCGTATAGGTAGACCACCAGTCGGGACGTTCTGTAATGCGGAAGTCGGAATAGCGCACGGTGAATGTCTTCTGACCTGTAGGACGAAGCTGGTCGTTCATGCCAATCTCAATGCGCAGCTTCTTCTCCTTGGTCTGAATCTCATCGTCGTGACCGCGCAGAAGCATAATCTTCACGGTGTCCTTTGTAGCGTTGGCTGCTATCTCGGCACGGGCGATGGTAAAGTTCACGCCTTCTACCATGTCGGTAGAATCGGCCACCACCTTGATGTCAATCTTGCGGGCTTCGCTCTTGGGCACACCCATAAGCGTCACAGGTATGGCTATCTCGTGCTCCTGTGCAATGTCATAGCCGAAGTTGTAGGTTATTACCGAGTCGGCAGAGTAGTTGCTGTTGGTGTAGTTGAACGATACCGAGTCTATCTGACCCGTATCATACAGCTTATAGTCCTCCTCGCAACTCACAGCCACCACTGCAGTGGCAGCAAGAGCAAGTGCAAATATCTTGTTTTTCATTTTTATTGTCTCCTATTATAACTTTAGTTTCTATAGTTAAATTCGTCTACCGGGATAGGCAGCACGTATATATTCTCGCTTGCCGGAATGGTGCGCAACTCTACGTTCGACTGGATGTCGCGGTTCAGACGCTTCATGTTGTACCATACCTGTCCCTCGCCGAACATCTCCTTGTGATACTCGTTGAATATCATCTCCTTGGTCAGAGTCTTACCGGCACGCAGTGCGGGCAGTCCTCTCGACGAAGTCTCAGCCTGGAAGTATTCGAGCGCCTTGTCATAGTTCTTGTCGAGCAGAGCCTCGGCTGCTATGAGATACAGCTCCGACACGTGCAGGATGTTGATGCCGTCGATGCGATCCTTCCAGTCTTTAGGTGCCATCTCACGCTCGTCGAGTGTATAAATGTCGACGGTCTTGTAGAGATTGACAGTCTGGTTGCCCTTCTTGAACCACTGCAGACGGAAGTCCTGCGATGTGGCATCGATGTCCTGGGCATAAACCTTGTCGTAAGGCATCGGATGGCTTACGCCCGACTCGTCGGTGTAGGGATTGAACGAGTGGAACGACTGGAAGGTGTACAGATAGCTCTTCACGGTCTGCAGATAGCTTGTAGAGTAGAGTCCCCACAGTGTCTCGCGGTCGGACAGTTTGCCGGCGAAGACATTCTGCACCTCGTTAGGCTCTACCAACGGGAACTTCTTGCTGTCGATGACCATCTGTGCATACTTGGCAGCATTGTCCATGTCGCCCTGCATCCAGTATACCTTGGCAAGCATGCCGAGCACTGCGTAGTAGTTGCAGTGGGTCTCGCGGAAGTTCTGGAACTTGAAGTACTGACCGTTGTTGCGCGGATAGACTATTGCATCCTTCTCCTCAGCGAGCAGCTGCTCAGCCTCCTGGAGGTCCTTGATGATAAGGCTGTACACCTCGCCCACCTTCTTAAACTCATTTATCTTAGCCTCATAGGTAGTGGTGTAAGGAATGCCACGCTTCGTAGGGTCGGTTGAGCAGAACAGGCGCAGCAGGTCGAAGTGCAAATAGGCACGCACAGCCAGCATCTCACCCTTGTAGAGATTGTAGAGCGGGAAATCGGCTTTCTGCTTCTCCTGAAGATTCTTCAGCACGTTGTTGGCGTAGCCGATGGTCTGATAGGCTGTAGCCCAGATGCTTGCCAGACGGTTGCGCAGATAGTCGTCGTCGTTATACTGATACTTGGCGAGGGCGTCCGAGCCTAATGCGTCGTTGCTGTTAGCCAAGTCTTGCGCCATCACGTCGGTAAGTCCCCAATAGAGATCCATGCCGTAGAGCGAGCCCGACTGCATGGTGCCGTACACTCCATATATGGCAGCCTCAAATCCGGCAGGAGTCTTAAACTGGTCGGCTTCAAGATTCTCGCCTTTCGGACGAACATCCAGGAAGTCGTTGCACGATGTAAGAGCGGTGGTGCCCAGAAGGAGGGCAAACGCCAGTCGTGCTATATGTTTGTTGAAATGTGTCTTATACATTATAATATATGTTTTATTGTTGCAATATATTTATATGGTATCCCTATTGCCAGCGGCTTAGAATGTCAGACTTGCCGACATGTTGATGCTGCGGCTGAATGGGTAAGATGTACCACGCTCGTACTTGGCGGATGTGATGCGGAAGAGATCCTCGGTGCCGATGCCCAGATACATCTTCTGGATGTGCAGCTTCTTGAGGAATGTCATCGGGACGTTGTACTGCAAGTAGAGGCTTGAGAGCCACAGCTCGTCGTCCTTCTCTACGAAACGATCGGTATATACGCTTGTGTTGCCAGTTGCCTTAGCAATGTCGATGTATGGCTTCACGTCGCCCACGTTGGTCCAGCGGTCGGTGAATGCACGCACGTCGCAGTTCTTGCGTGGGTTGACATTCTCAACCTTCAGGGCACGTGTAGAGTTGTACATCTTGCCACCGAAACGATATGAGAAGCTTGCTGTGAGCGAGAAGTTCTTGTACTGCAACATTGACGAGATGCTACCCTGCAATGTTGGGTTGGTATCGCCACACGACACCTGGTCCTTCGAGTCGTACTTGTAGGTGTAGCTACCGTCCTTCTTGATGAATATCTCGTTGCCGGTAGCGGGGTCGATACCTGCCGAGCGCACAGCATAGATTGCCGACGGCGACTCGCCCTCACGATACTGGAACAGTGGCGACGACGAAGCAATGTTGGTAGAACCGTCTGAAGAGGTAAATCCTGATGCGTTCTGCTCGTTCATACGCTTCATGGCGTCAGAGATGTTGTTGATGGTGGTCTTCGAGTGCAGGCCGTTTACCGAGAGGCTCCACTCCCAGTCTCTTGTCTTGATAATCTTGCCCCACAATGAGAACTCGATACCGTTGCTGGTCTGCGAACCGAGGTTAGCCTTCACGCTTGTTGTTCCTGATGATGGCGGAAGCGAACGGTCGATGAGCATGTCGGTGGTCTTCTCGTTGTACACGTCGAAGTTGACGTTCAGACGGTCGCCGAACAATGAAGATGTGATGCCGACGTTGAGCTTCTTGGTAGTCTGCCATTTAAGGTCGGGGTTGGCCATACCCATAGGTATTGCGCCCACTCCGGTGTACGACAGATAGTCGCTGTTGTACTTGTATGTGGTCACGGCCTGATATGAGCTGAACTTCACGCTACCTGTGTAGCCGTAGCTGCCACGCAGACGCAATGTGTTAATCCAGCCAAGCTTCTTAGCGAACTCTTCATTATGAATGTTCCATCCGGCACCTACCGACCAGAACGGAGCATAGCGGTGGTCGCTACCGAACTTTGACGAACCCGAAACACGGTAAGAGCCGTCGAGCACATAGCGGTTCTTCCACATGAAGTTGGCTGCAAGAAATCCACCCAAGCTTGCCGAGAGGTCCTCGCTTCCCGACGGTTTGCCGCCGTCAGGATAAGTTGTGGCGTATGCAATGTCGTTCTGCTCGTCGCTCAGGAAGCCTGTAGCAACGAGTGTGCTTGATGTCGACTTCGAGCGCTTTATCTCACCACCAAGGTTGAGGGTGAGCATGGTGCCGTCATTGTCGAAGTTGTGGATATAGTTGCCCACGAGCTTGGCAGCCCACTGGTCGGAACCGGTGTTGCCGAGTGTGTACTTGCCCTTCTGCGAAATGTTGGTCACGTTCTTGAAGTCGTGCGAGTCGGGCGAGCGGAACACGTCGCTTGTGCCACGGCTTGTATTGTACGATCCCTGGGCTGTAATGAAGAAGTTTGGCTTGATGTTGTAGCGCACGTCGAGCGAAACCTGCTGTGTGCGCGACTGCGACTTGTCGAAGCTGCTCAACGATGCCTCATACAGAGGGTTGTTCATGTCGTACGACAGCTCTGAGCGCAGGTTGCCATACTGGTCGTAGGGCGAATCGTAGGGGTTGCACTCCAAGTAGCTTGAGAATGAGCCGTACTTAGACGAGTTGGTGTTGAGCTGGTCGTGCGAGGCACGGAGCGTGATGACGAGGTTGTTTATGGCTGTATACGAAAGATATACGTTCATGCCATAGCGTGTACGGCCGTCGTCCTTCATCACACCCTGAGTGTTCTGATAGTTGGCGTTGACGTTGTAGTCAAGACCCGAACCGCGTCCTGAAATAGAAAGTGAGTGGTTGTGCGAGAAACTGTTGCGCACAGGCTTCGACTTCCAATCGGTGTCGATGCCGCTTGTCACCAAAGCGAGTTTCTCAAAATAGCTCTCGTCGAGCTTGCCAGTCTCGCTCTTGTAGAGTCCGGCACGCTTCTCAAGCTCCAACTTCTGTGCTGCATTACAATAGTCGTAGCTGCTCAGGTCGGCAAAACTTAACTGAGGAGTTACAGTATAGCGTATGCGTACGGGCGACTGGCTCACGCGCTTGCGCTCGATTACGATAACGCCGTTGGCAGCGTTCTCACCGTAAAGTGCTGTAGCCGAAGCGTCCTTAAGAATGTCTACACGCTCAATGTCGTTGATGTCCATGTCGTAGAGTGCCTGAAGGCTCTGCTCCACACCGTCAATCACGATAAGCGGTGCGTTGAGTCCCACCTCATTGCTTGTAGAAAGCGATGTGGTGCTACGTATTACGAGGTCGGGCACTGCGTTAGGGTTTGAACCCGCAGCATTGTTCTGTGCAATATTCAATGACGGGTCGAGGGTGGCAAGTGTCTGCAAGATGTTGTTAGGCGCAACCTTCATAATCTCGTCGCTTGTAACAGTCTTGGCAGCACCGGTGAAGGTCTGCTTCTTACGTGTGAAGTAGCCGTTGACCACAACATCGCTAAGAGTCTTGGAGTCGCGCTTCAACACGACCTTCATCTCATGACCTGCTGTCACAGTCTGGGTCTCCATACCGATGTACGACACCTGTAGTTTCTGTTTCTTCAGTTCTACTGACTTGAAACTGAATCTACCGTTTACGTCTGTGATAGTAACTACATTTGCGCCCACGATTCTCACCTGAGCACCAATGAGCGGTTCGTTGTCATCAGCAGAATAGACTACACCGCTAATGCTGTTACTTTTTACCTTACCATCATTAACCACAACAGTCACGTTGTCTTGAGCTTGGGCAGTAGCGGGAGAAACCATTCCCCCTAATCCCGCCAAGCCGATGGCGAACAATACTTTCTTTTGCATTGGCTGATTTTATTAGTTTATACTTTAATGTTTGCAAACATTATACAAAACCTGCTTAAAACAAAAATAAAAGTCAACAATTCTTAAAAATAAGGTACATTTTTATGTAGAAGAGGTAGCCGTTGGTTTTAAGTGGCATAGACGAGGTATTGCGAAATACTCAATTATTTGTATGTTTCGTAAACATATTTGAGTATATTTTACCTTTTCTAAAATTATTTTCGTACTTTAGTAAGCGTATTTACTTATTTTATAATAATGTATAGCAAAGAATGATGGACGATATATTGAAACAGATAAAGGCTGGCGAGGTGTCGGGGATGCAGTTCAAGGAACGCATTCTCGACAAATATGATATTGCCTGTGAGTTAGTGGCGTTCAGTAATTCACATGGTGGCAAGTTGGTAGTTGGTATAAAGGATAAGACCGGAGAAACCAATGCCTTGTCGTATTCTGAGGTACAAGAAACAACTAACTTGTTGAGTGACATTGCTTCCGAAAACGTAATGCCATCCATTCTGATAAAGATAGATACTGTTGAGGTCGAGGATGGCAACTTGGTTATTGCTACTGTGAAGGAAGGAGTCAACAAGCCTTATCATGACAACAAGTGAATCGTATGGGTGAAGAATGGTGCCGACAAGCGTAAAGTGTTCGATAATGCTGAACTTGCAGAAATGATGACCGACTGCGGTAGTTTTGCACCAGACGAGGCAGGTGTTAGGGATGCAACTGTCAACGACCTTGATGCAACGACTATCAAGCAGTTTCTTGGCAACCGTTTTGAAAGAGTGTTGGAGAAGAAAGGCTTAATAGGTGACGCTTTTAATGAAGCATCACTTGATATGATATGCTCTGCCATAGCTAAGGGGCATGACTGTGAGAAGATACTTCGCAACCTGCGATTTATCCGTCCCGATGGTACACTGACCGTTGCTGCCATGCTTCTATTTGGCAAATATACCCAACGCTGGATGCCAATGATGACAGCCAAGTGTATCTGTTTTGCTGGCAACAGTGTTGGCAGCAAGGTGTTCCGTGACAAAGTGAATGATGCAGATATGGAGGGAAATCTGCTTCATCAATATGACACTATCATGGATTTCTTCACTCGTAACCTGCATAATGTGCAAGTAGGAAATGAATTCAACAGCATGGGTAAGTTGGAAATACCTTACACCAGCTTGGTTGAGTTCACTGTAAACAGCCTTGTACACCGTTCGCTGAACATGAAGGCCCCTGTTCGCATTTTCATTTTCGACAATCGTGTTGAGATTCACAGTCCTGGTGCATTACCTAACGGACTCACTATTGATGACATCAAGGCAGGAACTTCCATGCCTCGCAATATGTTCCTTTTTAACAATGCTATATACTTGCTGCCATACACTGGTGTAGGTAGTGGCATCACTCGTGCACTGGACGAAGATATCAATGTCACGTTTATGAATAATGACAAGGCACAGGAATTTGTCATCACAGTTTGGAGAGGAGAAAGTAACCAAGTCGAAGACTTAGATACCAGACTTAGACACTCTGACACCGACTTAGATACCAGACTTAGACACTCTGACACCGACTTAGACACTAAAAGGGTAACATTGACGAACAAGGAAAAGGATATTGTAAACTTCTGTTCCGTACCTCGTACAACCAAAGAGATACTTGACAGAATTGGTGTCAGTATGCATTCCAAGAATCGTGAACGTTACATCACCTCCCTTGTTGCAGCCGGATATTTGCAGATGACTAATCCGGATAATCCTACGGCAAGCAACCAGAAATACAAGAAAGTAACAACAAAGTAGAAAATAAAAATGATGGACTCCTTATATCGAATGTTGGGGGAATGAAAGAAAAATCGCTCATATCTTGCTTTTTTAGGGCAAAGATATGAGCGACTTAGTATGAAGTAAAAGACAAGGCTACTCCAAAATCTTTTTAAACATTACATCAAGATAATTATCATCATGTTGGAATATCACATGGCTATCAGTAAACTCTGGACGGGAAGCCCAAAAACTTACATCTTTATAATCAGTATTGCTGACAATATAACTATCCAAAACAATATCCGGGTCACCGAGTGACGGCTGCACTTCTTCTTGCAATTGTCGGAACAATTGAATCTTAAGTAACTGTTCAAAATTAATTTTACAAATATGAATAATTCACGAATAAGTTCG
>CAJJOL010000014.1:0-68196 GCA_905193385.1 uncultured Prevotella sp.
AAAAATAACCATATTAGTACTGATATATATATAAATAATTTAGATCACTTACTTATTATAACATTATTCGTTTCTTTGATGACCATTTTTTCCTATGGTCAGTCCGTTTATATGCACGAAGCGCAACAGGAGGCAGAAGAAAATGAGATTTCTTTTGGAGAGACCATACTTGGTGCTATACTATTCTTTGGTGTTATTTATGTCATAAGCAAATTAAGTTATCGTAAATCCGATTCAGAACATAACCATATATCAAATATCAATCCCTATGATTATTCTATGGATGAAAAAGACTGGGAAGAGGAAGAACGCCAAGAACGAGACTGGAAAATAAAGTCTCAAATCCTTGATGAGATTGAAGATATAAATAGGATACCTAATAGCTATAATAGTCTGGATTTAACTCCTATAAAAAGTACAACATCACAACCGCAGTATAATTCTGACGAGGAATTTTACCAAGAAATGGCAAAGGGAGAACTTGACAAAATGTTTCCCAAAGGATCTATCGCAGACGCTCTTCGTTTTGTTTCAAAGGAAGAGTTTGTTGATTTAGGTTTATCTGTTAGATGGAGTTCAAAGAATATCGGAGCATCCAATATATGGGATTGTGGATTCTTTTTCCGTTGGGCAAGCTTAAGTTACATTGAGACATTTGAGTATGATAAAATATCGGAATATTCTGCAATCCCGTATCCTATTGAATTAGCAAAATTCAAATCGATTATCTATAGCGACGAACAGCATGATGCCGCATATAAAATTTCTAAAGGGACACAACGGTTGCCATCAAAAGAAGAACTGTCTGAATTATTGGAGAAATGCTCATGGAAGTATATAGAATTAGAGAACTATAAGGGGTATATCGTTACAGGACCAACAGGGAAATCGATATATTTACCACTAATATATCGTTATTTCATAAATTGTATGTCTGAGGTGATGATGACTGTTCATGGAGGATATAGATCTGGTAATCCAGATACTGAAAATAAATATAACTTTGAGGAAAATAGTAGTTTTGTACTATTGATTAATAATAAAAATAATAAAACGGATGATTTTAGTATTGAAGTTGACACATTGTTCAATTCCGTATTCTCTTCTATTCGTGGCGTAGCATATAACTAAATAGTTGCTATACCTAAACGATGAGAGGCGCTACTTGCGGAGCACCACTTGTCATAGAAATGGAGCTATTCAGTAGGAACGGAACACATAGCCGTACTCTAAGTAGTAGGCGCATTCGAGGTCGAAGCCATACCTCATGAAACGGAAGTAATAAGAGAGAGGTCTCATAAGTTTGCCGAAATGGTAAAAATCGTTGATAGTATATTCAACGAAGTATTCCAATGTGCGGTACTCGCCATGATAACATTCCTCAAACTTGTTAAGTATATTGGGAGCGAAGCAGGAAGCGAAAGTGGCTACAGTGTTAGCATAGAAACTGTCGGCCAGCTTTCAGCATTCGTAGAGCAGACTCTTGCACGCCTTTAACAAATAATGCCCATAGAGTAAACCTGTTAATCTCCTTTGTATTTTGAGAGCGTTTACAACCTCATTCCTCGTTTACGTTTCTTCTTCCTGCGAAGTATATCTGCCATTTTCTGATTGGCTTCCGCATCAGCTGCGTTGTAAGATGATCCTCCACCGTTCAGCAATCCCAACGAGCTGTTGAATGACTCGCTTTGTGCCGTGCCGGATGGTGCACTTGGTGTATCTATTCTACAGGCTTTCGGCATCAAGTTCATGTGTTCCTCATTTCTGTCGTGATGCAAAGCTGCGTCAATCTTGGAATAACTGAAACGCCTGTCCACTTTGGAGCCATTAAAGCGATAGCCATTTTTGCTGAAAAAACAAATAATATTGAATAGTCTTGTGACGTTGCTTTTGTTAGGCATTATTTCCTTAGTTGTAACCAATGGGGCAGCCTTATCTTTGAGCCTCATAGTGTTTGTTTGGTTGGGGATAGTCAATCTCCTGCCAATTTGTATCCAGTATGCCATTTATTCTTTTATTTCAAAAAGAACCAGTTCCAACTCAGTCTCACAAAACCACAAAAACGAATAGCTTTATGATAGAAAAAATAATGTCTAAACTTGGAATGGTCGTTTTATGGTGCATTGTCATCATATATGGCATAGGTGTCATCACTCATATCTGCTCGGATAGTATCGGTGTTGTCGTGCTTGTCATTTTGGCTGTTATATCAATTATTTTTGTACTCTATGCCAACAGATACAAAATATTGTTCAAGAGGCAAGTCAAGATGCTTAGTACGATTTGTGAGAAGTCATCCGATGATTCTCACATCATGCACGAAGAACAGTTAACCGAATCTTTTGATTCTGCCAACTTCTTCGTCTCATACAAGTCTGAGACAAAGGAGTTCTTTTTCTGTAGCTACTATTACTTCATTTTTCCTGATTACGTTAAGACTTGGAGCAAGGCGGTTAAGGAGATCCAAGCACTTGTTTCTAAGGAAGCGCCTAAAACAAAAGTCGAAGTGAATTCTGTAGGTCAGCTTGGCAAGGACTTCACGCTGATAATGTCTCCAAAAGATGCCAAGAAAAGTTTTTTGTTGTCTTTGGCTCATTTGTGCATCCTCTGAGAAGCCAACTTCCATGCAATAACAAGATATTGATATACAAGTTCTATTTCAAGATAAAGGTGTTCGACACGATTTGCTATGGCGAGTTTGACGGTGTGAGAGTATCAAAGGCTATCACAATTTCTGCGGATGGCAACTATTGCGTAGCTAATGTCGACGTAGATGGTTGCTTTCCAGAAGATTTCATCAAACTCAATCCTCCGATGTCCATCATCCTGAAATATGACTTGCATTCGATAGAAACCAATATGTTGGTTAGTAAAGAGGTATTCGATGCCCATTGGGAGAAATGCAAAGATTTATGTAATGCGTAAGTATTTCTTCCGCAAGCTGCGGAAGAATTCACGATAAACTCAAAAACAATCACTTATGAGATACCTATATTTTATGTTTTGTATCCTTCTTGCTGGAGCATGTAACAACAGAAGCTATAAAGACACATTGTTTTGTGAATTGGACAAAGAGATACAAGATACACTGTTATTTATAAACCAGCATTGTTTTGAAGAAGGTTATGATACTATAGATTTGATTGACTTTTCGGGCAACTGCAAATCAAGCGTGAATTTTTTTAGTTCTTGGGTGATTAGCAACCAAATAGAAGATACTGTTAATAAGATAAGTGTTTCGTTACCTACAAATGCCCCAAAGCCATATATCGTGCATAATAACACTGTTTATTATCCCGAAGATTACAACTTGATGGTGTTTGGATTTAATAAAAATACAAAATTCAGAACAATAAGAATGAAGTAATGAGTAATGAAGAGACTAAAAGAAAGCTGCTGCAAAAGGACTCGTTTCGCCTTGCAAAAGGACTCGTTTTACTCTCCAAAAGGACTCCTTTTGGAAGTCAAAAGTATTCGTTTTGAAACGCAAAAGGACTACATTTGCTCCACTCCTACAAATCCATGCAT
Organism: uncultured Prevotella sp.; assembly: GCA_905193385.1. Classification (GTDB taxonomy): domain Bacteria; phylum Bacteroidota; class Bacteroidia; order Bacteroidales; family Bacteroidaceae; genus Prevotella. Next base: position 3,529 of record CAJJOL010000014.1, read on the forward strand.
TATTTGCACGCAAATATTTGCCAAAACAGAGTTTTTTGATTAGATTTGCAGAAACTAAAAGAACCCCTACGCACCAAATTGTCTTCTGCACGCAGAAAGCAATAGAACGTATCAGATATACGTCACATTATTTATTATAAGAAACCGCTTCAAGCCAATAACAAATGAAGAATATATATTTCCCTGAAGAAGACATTACCGAGAACGGCCTGTTCCTTATTACAACTGTTCGGCTTATTACGAGCCTTCATACTTCATAGCGCGAAGCTATTTTGCAGGAGGATTCATGTAAAAAAACAACCAATAAAATAAATGTTTATAGTAATTTTGTTTATATTCCTTGGCATACTTGTAGGCTACAACGTACGCACAAGGATTAAATCAGCTACTCGCAAGAGTACGATTGGCACGTGGGCAGGACGCGCCACGACCGGACTGATATGGCTGCTTCTGTTTATGCTCGGCATCGAAGTGGGAAGTAACGACCAGATTATCTCTGCCTTGCCTACACTTGGTGTGGAGGCTTTAGTATTGTCAGGATTTGCCACATTGGGCAGCTGTGCTTTGGCATGGGCATTGTGGAAGACAGCGAAAGGAGGCAAGGAGCGATGAAAGGAAGTCTGATAGTAGTAGGATTCTTCATCCTCGGAGTATTGGCAGGACGTAGCGGCGGTCTGCCATCATGGGCTATGGACAGCAACATCAGCTTCGTAGCGCTGTGCGGCCTGTTGCTCTTCGTAGGCTTAGGCATAGGAATGAATCCAGATATGAAGAACGACATCAAGAGTCTCAACCCTCGTCTGGCACTGCTGCCCGTAGCCACCATCTTAGGTTCATGGCTCGGAGCAATGGTGGCATATATAATAATGTGTAGCGACATTTGCCCGGTACTGCACCATCGGCAGCTTACCGACTGCCTCGCCATCGACAGCGGCTTTGCCTATTATTCGTTGTCGAGCATCTTCATAACCGAATATCGCGGTGCCGAACTGGGCACAATAGCCTTGCTTGCCAACATCATACGCGAGATGACAACCCTTTTGCTTACTCCGCTGATAGCAAAGCGGTTCGGTCCGCTGGCTCCTATATCTTCGGGTGGCGCAACGACAATGGACACCACCCTACCTATCATCACACAGACTGTAGGCCAGCGCTACGTAGCACTAAGCATCTACCACGGTTTCGTGACCGACTTCACCGTGCCGTTCGTAGTGACAATGTGGTGCTCTATGGCTGGATAAAAAAGGTTGAGAGTTGAGAATACACTTATATATATACAACTTAAGTTTCGTGGCACTAACGAAAGAATATGTAAAAATTTTGATATAACATCGGACTCTCACCTGACGTTTCGAAGCAAAAACGAGCAAAAACAAGAGAATAATGACAGATTATTGATTATTTAGTCGTACCTTTGCACTCACACTCCATACTACATATTTCGTAAACAACTCAATTTATACACGAAACGCTACAAATTTTTTACATACAATGACAGACATCGAAATAGCTCGCAGCACGAAGCTCGAGGAGATAGAGGTAGTAGCCTCTAAGTATGGCATCCCTGCAAAAGAACTTGAACACTACGGCCACTATATGGCTAAGGTTCCTACACGCCTTATTGACGAGGAGCGTGTGAAGAACAGCAACCTCATACTCGTTACAGCCATTACACCGACAAAGGCTGGTATCGGCAAGACTACCGTTACCATAGGTCTGGCACTTGGTATGCACCACATCGGCAAGAACGCTATCTGCGCCCTGCGTGAGCCTTCGCTCGGTCCGGTATTCGGAATGAAGGGCGGTGCATGTGGCGGCGGTTACACCCAGGTATTGCCGATGGACAAGATAAACCTGCACTTCACAGGCGACTTCCACGCTATCACTTCGGCTCACAACACTATCACAGCACTGCTCGACAACTACATGTACCAGAACCGTGACAACGGTTTCGCTCTGCGCGAGGTATTGTGGAACCGTGTGCTCGACGTTAACGACCGCGGACTGCGCGACATCGTTACCGGTATGGGCGGCAAAGCCAATGGCATTGTACGCGAGTCGGGATTTGACATCACTCCTGCATCAGAGATTATGGCTATTCTCTGTCTTGCTAAGGACGAGGACGACCTGCGTCGTCGCATTGAGAACATCCTCTTGGGCTACACCGTTGAGGGCAAGCCTTTCACCGTTAAGGATTTAGGCGTGGCTGCAGCCATAACCATCCTTCTGCGCGACGCTCTGGCTCCTAACCTCGTTCAGACCACAGAGAATACCGCTGCATTCGTACACGGCGGTCCGTTTGCCAACATTGCACACGGATGCAACTCAATACTCGCAACTAAGATGGCTATGACATTCGGTGAATATGTCATCACTGAGGCAGGATTCGGTGCCGACCTTGGAGCCGAGAAGTTCTTCGACATCAAGTGCCGCAAGAGCGGACTGCAGCCTAAGCTCACTATCGTTGTGGCAACGGCTCAGGGCCTGAAGATGCACGGCGGAGTGCCAGTTGAGGACATCAAGAAGCCTAACAGCGAAGGACTCAAGAAGGGACTTGCCAACCTCGACAAGCATATCAAGAACATGCAGTCGTTCGGACAGACCGTCATCGTAGCATTCAATCACTATGCCGGCGACGTGGAAGAGGAGCAGAACATCGTGCGCGAATACTGCGAGAGCATCGGTGTAGGATTTGCCATCAACGATGCTTACGCAAAAGGTGGCGAAGGTGCTGCCGACCTGGCACGTCTCGTAGTAGACACTATCGAGCAGAAGCCGTCGCAGCCATTGAACCTCGTATACGACGACGAAGACACAATCGAGACTAAGATAGAGAAGGTCTGCAAGAACATCTACGGTGCTGCAAGCATCTCGTTTGCCGCTCCTGCCAAGAAGAAGTTACAGATGATACGCGACCTCGGCTATGAGAACTTCCCTATATGTATCGCCAAGACACAGTTCTCATTCTCTACCGATGCCAAGCAGTATTGCGTAGCATCAGGATTTGACGTTAACGTTCGCGACATTGTCATCAACGCCGGTGCAGAGATGATTGTTGTCATTGCTGGCAATATCATGCGCATGCCCGGACTGCCCAAGGTTCCAGCTGCCATGAACATGGACATCGTCAACGGTCAAATCGAAGGATTGTCATAATACCCAATGTTCAGAAATGTTCGGATATAGAATAAAGAAACAATATCGTACAAAGGTGAGGCTGTCCTGCTTGGGATGCCTCACCTTTATCGTTGTCATCATATCAAGCATCTGCCGATGCACATGCTCGTCGTGCTCAAGCGACAAAAGCCGAGAGAAAGACTCGATATACGAAGCCAATCACCGCATGCATCTCAACGATACACTCACCAATGCCATGTCTTCGCAGCCAGAACTGCACGCTATGGACTCTATCATGCAGCGCTATCTGAAGCGTTGGGAGATACACGGGGCACAGCTTGCTATATCGCGCCACGACTCATTGCTGTATGCACGCGGTTTCGGCTATGCCGACAAGGACCGTCAGATACCTATGGAGCCGTCGTACATCATGCGTATGGCTTCAGTATCAAAACTTGTAACAGCCACCGGCATAATGAAACTGCGCGACATGGGCAAGATACGCCTTAGCGACAAGGTGTTCGGACCGAAGGGAATACTCAACGACACGTTCTACGTCAACTCAATACGCGACAAACGATACTTCGACATAACCGTCGAACAGCTGTTGAGACACAAGGCGGGATTTACCAATTATGCTGGCGACGCCATTTTCTCGACTCGCTACATAATGCAGCAGAACCACCTCACTACCCCACCCGACCACCGCACACTGCTGCGCATAGTGCTGCGCCGACATCTTGGCTACACGCCCGGAATGGCACAACGCTACTGCAACATAGGCTATACGCTGCTGTCGCTGATTATCGAGAAGCGCACGGGCATGAGCTACGAAAACTTCATGCAACGCTACGTGCTCAATCCGGCAGGATGCTACGACTTCCACATAGCGGGTAACTATCTGAAAGACCGCAGAAAGAACGAAACGGTATATTATATGCACTCAAGTTCGGTACCGGTGCCCGAATTCAACAACTCAGGCAGAATGGTAGTGCGCTGCTATGGCGAGAACGACATAACGACGGCTCTTGGCGCAGGTGCATGGGTGGCATCGGCTGCCGAACTATGCCGACTGGTAGCATCGATCGACGGCGACCGTACCGTACCTGACGTAATATCGCCACAAGCCGTGAAACTGATGACGCAAGAAATGCCCGACCATCAGTTCTCGCTCGGCTGGAACTTTACGCCACGCAACCGTCCGTGGATACGTACCGGTTCGCTTGTAGGCACATCGGCACTTGTACTGCGCTATCCCGACGGCGAGTGCTGGGTGTTCATCACCAACACAAGTACATGGAAAGGACACAAGTTCTCGCAAGACACAATGGCGCTGTTCGAAAAACTACGCAAGCGCTTTGGAAGCAAAATGCCAAAACGCAATATGTTTATAAACTAAATACGTTTATACAACAAAGGTATCTTTACATAACAAAGACTCCAAAAAGAAGAGGGGGTATCAAAAACTGGAACTAATTCCGTTTTGATACCCCCTTTTTATGTATCAGTTGGGATTGATTTTACTCCCACTCGATTGTTGATGGTGGCTTTGACGAGATGTCATAGCATACGCGGTTAACGCCACGTACCTTGTTGATGATCTCGTTAGAAACCTTTGCCATGAAGTCGTAAGGCAGATGTGCCCAGTCGGCTGTCATAGCGTCGGTAGATGTAACGGCACGCAGAGCAACTGGATGCTCGTATGTGCGCTCGTCGCCCATAACGCCTACAGAACGTACGGTAGAGAGCAATACTGTACCAGCCTGCCAAATCTGATCGTAGAGCGAAACCTCAATCTCACCGTCGTGCATGTCGGCAGGAACACCAGCAGCAAGTACACGGCGTGCGTCTTCACCACTCAACTTCACCTTGTAATCGCGCAAACCGCGGATATAGATGTCGTCGGCATCCTGAAGTATGCGTACCTTCTCGGGAGTGATGTCGCCAAGAATACGTACTGCCAAGCCAGGACCTGGGAACGGATGACGTGTAATCAAGTGCTCGGGCATACCCATTGAGCGACCTACACGACGAACCTCGTCCTTGAACAGCCACTTCAACGGTTCACACAACTGGAGGTTCATCTCCTTAGGCAGACCGCCTACGTTGTGATGGCTCTTGATAACCTTGCCTGTAATGTTGAGCGACTCGATACGGTCAGGATAGATAGTGCCCTGTGCAAGCCACTTGGCACCAGTCTGTTTCTTAGCCTCAGCGTTGAACACCTCAACGAAGTCACGGCCTATAATCTTACGCTTCTCCTCAGGATCGGTTACACCAGCCAAGTCGTTGAAGAACTTCTCTGATGCGTCAACACCGATAACGTTCAGACCGAGACACTTGTAATCCTCCATTACATCACGGAACTCGTTCTTGCGCAACATTCCGTGGTCAACGAAGATACATGTGAGGTTGCTGCCGATAGCCTTGTTAAGGAGTACAGCTGCAACGCTTGAGTCAACACCACCCGACAGACCGAGTATTACCTTGTCGTCGCCCAGCTGAGCCTTAAGTTCGGCTACGGTTGTCTCAACGAACGAGTCGGCGCTCCAGTCCTGACGGCTTCCGCAGATGTCTACTACGAAGTTCTTGAGGAGCTGTGTACCCTGCAATGAGTGGAACACCTCCGGATGGAACTGAACAGCCCATACCGGCTGCTTGGTAGAAGCATAAGCTGCAAACTTGACATTGGCTGTCGATGCGATGCACTTGTAGTCTTCGGGGATGGCTGTGATGGTATCACCATGGCTCATCCATACCTGCGAGTTCTCTACAAATCCGTGGAACAGCGGATTCTCGGCATCGAAGTGCTCAAGATTGGCGCGTCCGTACTCACGAGAGTCGGCTGCCTCAACCTTTCCACCGTTGGCGTAAGAAATGAACTGTGCGCCATAGCAGATGCCAAGCACCGGGATGCGTCCTACAAACTGGCTCAAGTCAACCTTGAACGCCTCCTTATCGTGTACCGAATAAGGGCTTCCGCTGAGGATGACACCGATAACGCTGGGGTCGTCCTTAGGGAACTTGTTGTAAGGCATAATCTCGCAGAAGGTGTCCAATTCGCGTACACGGCGGCCGATGAGCTGCGTGGTCTGCGAACCGAAATCAAGAATTATAATCTTCTGTTGCATTTGTTATATTGTTTAATGATTAATGTTCAATTATTAATGTTTAATGATTAACGATTAATATTTAATTAGGGTGAAACCTTTAACTCGAAATTCCTAATTCAAGAACTCGTAATTCCTAACTCCTAATTCGTAACTTCTAATTCCTGTCTCCCAATTCCTCCAGGAATTCTTCAGCTTGTGCAAGAGTGTCGAGTTTGCCAATATCCATCAGTTTCAAATCGTCCTTGACATAACCTTTTATGTTATGTGTGGCGCACGCCTTAAGGTAGAAGTCAATTATTCCGAATCGGTCGGGGAATTCGTCCATCATCTTAAGCAGACGTGGCGACAATGCGTGTATTCCGGCAAAGGCATACATTCGGCATTCATTCGGGTTGAGTTCGGGATAAGGGCTTCGCACTTCGCCCGTCTCGATGTTGGTCCATCCCACAAGCTTCATGTCGTCATTGAAGAGCAAATAGCGCTTGGTCTTACGCCAACTGACAAGCAATACAGCATCGACAGCATCACAACAATTGGATTCTTCGTTCTTCCCTCTTCCATCTTCGTTCTCCACTTTTCCCTTTTCACTTCCACATTCGGATTCTTCACTTTTCACTTTTCCCTTTTCACTTCGCGAAGCGACTTGGTAGAACTCCCGCAAATCAACATTGCTAAGAATATCTACATTGTGAATAAGTATAGGATCAGTGTGGTCGAACAATGGTGCTGCCTTCTTTATGCCGCCTCCTGTTTCGAGCAGTCCGGCAGTTTCGTCAGAAATGCGGATGTCGAGTCCGAAGTTATCATTGTCTTTAAGATAGTCGATTATCTGCCCGGCAAAGTGATGCACGTTGACTACAATACGGTCAACGCCAGCCGCATCAAGATTCATGATGACGCGCTTAATGAGCGGCTCACCCCCTACCCTCACCAGAGCTTTAGGCATTGTGTCGGTGAGCGGTTTAAGGCGTGTGCCCAATCCAGCCGCGAAAATCATTGCTTGCATCATATATTTAAGGATGTAAAGTTGTGATGCAAAGTTACTGAAAATCCCGTTAAAAAGTAAAGCTTGCCTCAACTTTTTAACGGGATTGTGTATAAATGTAGCTATTAATATAGCTTTTGTCTTCTGATTGCAGCTCGAACTCAGTCTTTCGACGTGCTCGGCAGCGTCTGTTCTATGCCTTGTTCTCTATGGCATACGTGCACCTCGATGCCGAATTTGTTGTGTATATGCTCTGCCAGATGCTGTGCCGAGTAGACGCTGCGATGCTGTCCGCCAGTACATCCGAACGAGAACATAAGGTCGGTAAATCCACGGTCGATATAGCGTTGTACATGAGCGTCGGCCAACTTATATACGCTTTCGAGGAAGGTAAGAATCTCGCCGTCGTCCTCAAGGAATCGTATTACGGGTTCGTCGAGTCCTGTGAGCTTCTTGTACGGCTCATAGCGTCCGGGATTATGTGTAGAGCGGCAATCGAACACATATCCTCCGCCATTGCCCGAACTGTCCTCAGGAATGCCCTTACGGTAAGAGAAACTGAATACACGTACTCGCAACGGACCCTTGCCGTCGTACTTGGAGAATGTAGCCGGACCGTCTTGCGGATGTGCAACATACACGTTGCGGTCGGCTGTCTTGTAGCCATCGGCACGCGATGCGGCTGGCTGTTCGATATGCGCATACTGCGGCAGCTCGGTCAGTCGGCGCAACATGTCCATCATATACGGATAGGGGAACACGTCTTCGCCCATCTTCAGCAATTCGCGCAGATTGTCCATAGCTGGCGGAATAGACTCGATGAAGTGCTTCTTGCGCTCAAAATAGCCACGGAATCCGTACGTTCCGAGCACCTGCAGAGTACGGAACAGCACAAACAGACTCAGACGAGTAACGAAGTGACGCACGCTTGGCACCTCGGTGTACAACTTCAGCGCTTCGTAATATTCCAATACGAGTTCGCGGCGCAACTTGTTGCTGTAGCGTGCAGACGCCTGCCATAAGAACGAGGCAAGGTCGTAATAGTAAGGACCCTTGCGTCCGCCCTGGAAGTCGATGAAGTAAGGATTGCCCTCGGCATCGAGCATTACATTGCGAGCCTGGAAATCGCGATAAAGGAACGAATCTACCTGCTCCGAAGTAAGGTCCTTAGCCATCAGACGGAAGTTGGCCTCAAGCTTCAGTTCATGAAAATCGAGTCCTGAAGGTTTGAGGAAACAATACTTGAAGTAGTTGAGGTCGAACAGAACGCTGTCCTCGTCAAACTCGGGCTGAGGATAGCAGTTCTGCCAATCGAGTCCGCGTGCTCCGCGTATCTGTATGTTGGGCAACTGGCGTATTGTTCGCTTCAACAGTTCCTGTTCCTCAAGATTGTAGCGTCCGCCCGCTTCACGTCCGCCACGCACGGCATCGAAGAGCGATACTGAGCCAAGGTCGGTCTGCAGATAACGCAGTCCGTCGTCGCTGACAGCCAACACCTGCGGCACGGGCAACTGACGTTGCTCGAAATGCTGTGCCAGATAAACAAAAGCGTGATTCTCGTCGCGGCTTGTGCCAACAACGCCTATTACGGTAGTTCCGTCTTCGGCTGTGAAGCGATAGTACTGTCGGTTGCTGCCTGCACCAGCCAGGCGTTCGGCCGACTCAGGCATAGAGCCATGCCACTTATTATACAGTTCGGTCAGTTTCTCCATTGTCGTTGTTGTTATTGCTGCCTTCCGTGTCGTCGGCATAATTGTTAGTAGTGGCTTTATCGCCATTGAAATACTCGCGGTTCTTGCGATCGGCCCATACAGCCAGCAAGCTATCTGCCACATACAGAAGTATTGCCACACCAGCCGCGATGCTCAACGACTTGGTAAGAGCGTAGGTTCCACCGCAGATAATCACGAAAAGTACGATTATTTTCAGTCTCATTATATTCTGTTTCGAGTAATTTTACTTTATCTTTATGTTATTGGCAACTGCAAATGTACTAATTATTTCTTGAAACAGGACTGCATACGCCACAAAAACACTATATTTTTTAAGCAATAAAGACATTGAACTTGCGTTATACTTATTGTTTATGCACTATCACACACATTATTACATATACAAGTGAACACACCATTACACAAACCATCAACCCAATACACCGTCGTCGCCATGGCTGCCTGCATAGCTGTCATGGCCTTAGTGCTGACGGGATGCGGAGCCGACAAGAACCTGAAGCGCGCCGAGAAGTTTCTTGCCATAGGCGAATACTACGACGCTGCCAACCAATTCAAGCAGGCTTACACCAAGACACCACCCAAGGAACGCACCCAGCGCGGACAGATTGCGCTTAAAGTGGCGCTGTGCAACGAGCGCATCAACGCATCGCAGAAGGCTGCTGCTGCCTATGCCAACGCCATACGCTACAAGCAAGCCACGCCCCAGCACCGGTTGGCTTACGCCAGACAGTTGCTGAAAAACGGACAGTACCGTCAGTCGGAGCAGCAGTTCAAGATTGTGCTCGACTCGATGCCCGATGACATTCTTGCCAAGAACGGACTCATTTCGGCACAGAAAGCACCCGCATGGAAGAAGGAAGGCTCGCGCTATAAGGTGAAGCGTATGGACATATTCAATTCACGACGCGCCGACTACTCGCCCGTTCTTGCAGGCGACCAGCACGACCGCCTGTACTTCACTTCGACCCGCAACGAGGCTCAAGGTTCGGAACTCAGCGGCATCACTGGCACCAAGGCAGGCGACATATTCGTATCGCAGAAGGACGACCGTGGCCATTGGACCAAGCCCGAAGCCGTAGAGGGCGGGCTGAACACCGACTACGACGAGGGTGCCTGTGCCCTTATGCCCGACCAAGGCACAATGTATCTGACACAATGCACCAGCAATCCCGACTATCCACGTTTTGCACAGATTGTCACTTCAGCACGTGCGGACGCTGCATGGGGCAAGGTGAGCGAACTGAAACTTACGTCCGACACGCTGTCGAGCTATGCCCACCCTGCCATTTCGCCCGACGGACAGTGGCTGTACTTCGTCAGCGACATGCCTGGAGGAATGGGTGGAATGGACATCTGGCGCGTGCGGTTGACATCAAACGGACTGGGTGGCGTGGAAAACCTTGGAGAACCTATCAACACTCCGGGCAACGAGATGTTTCCGACGTTCCGCCCCAACGGTGACCTTTACTTCTCAAGCGACGGCCATCCGGGCATGGGCGGACTCGACATATTCATTGCCACCGTTGGCAAGGACGGCAAATACCACATACAGCATCCCGGTTATCCGCTCAATTCGCAGGCTGACGACTTCGGTATGACGTTCGAGGGTGTGCACAACCGTGGCTTCTTTGCGTCAAACCGCAACGACGGCCGCGGATGGGACCACATATATAGTTTTGACAATCCCGAGATAATACAGAGCGTGAAGGGATGGGTGTACGAAAAGGACGGCTACGAACTGCCCTCTGCACTGGTGTATATGGTGGGCAGCGACGGCACCAACGAGAAGCTGAGCGTGGGTGGCGACGGCTCGTTTGAGCGCATACTGAAACCCGGCACCGACTATATATTCCTTGCCACATGCAAGGGTTTTCTGAATCATAAGGAAGAGGTGGCGGTGGCACAGCGCAACGAGTCGCACGAATACGTGCTGCAATTTCCGCTCGCATCGATAACAGCACCTGTGCTGATAAGCAATATATTCTACGATTTCGACAAGGCTACTCTGCGTCCAGAATCGGCTCAGGCTCTCGACACTCTCGTGAAGATACTCGAAGAGAATCCTAACGTGACCATCGAACTCTCCGCCCATTGCGACTACAAGGGTTCGGCTGCGTACAACAAAGCCCTGTCGCAACGCCGAGCCGAGTCGGTGGTGCAATACTTGGTGGGCAAAGGCATAGCACGCGAACGCCTTACACCCATGGGCTATGGCAAGGAGAAACCCAAGACCATACGCAAGAAACTCACCGAAAAATACAACTGGCTGAAGGAGGGCGACGTGCTCAGCGAGGAATTCATACAAAAACTCGACAAGGCAAAGCAGGAAATTTGCAACCAGCTCAACCGCCGTACCGAATTCTCCGTGCTTAGAACCACCTACGGACTGTTTGACAAAGAGGGCAAACCAAGCAAACAACCCGCAAAAACAAAAAAGCCTTCCTCAGCCAATAAAGACCAGAAGGAAGACTTCTATATAAACTAAGCGTTCTTCTGCGACTCCCAGAAGTCGTACAGCATGACGCAACTCAGCACCCATACAGTGAGCACTACCATCAGTAAGGTAGTGCCCACTGTATTTGTTTGTGGCAGTAGCGAGTCTATCGACAATTGTGGCAGACAGCCGGAAGCAATCAACCGTAGGCTGTCGGCAACATTGCCAAGACATCGGCGCATCACTCCCAAACCTCCACTCGCAAAGAACGACACAACGCAAACCACCATCCACACTGCCGTCCATACATTATACCAGAAGCGTCCACGTGCCGGCATCTCTTCCTGCACACGCTTCATGACGCTATGCGAGAACCCGTTGTCGGCTATATGCATACGCACACTGCCGGCAAAGAACCCATGCAGAAGCTCTTCGTCGACAGTACCATTATTCATTATCAAATCCTTTTCTTTTTCCATTTTGCCAGCCTTTCCGTTAGTCTGAATTCAATGATTTTTCAAATGTAGTCCTTTTGCATTCCAAAAGGACTACTTTAGCACTCCAAAAGGGGTCCTTTTGCAAGCTAAAAGGAGTACTTTTCAAGCTGCAAGCAAACCGTTAGCACAAAGCGCTGTGATTCAAGTCTTTATCCATAACCGTTCTGCCGCAGAAACCGCGTTAGCTTTTCCTTGCCACGAAACAGATGCGACTTGACCGTTCCCACAGCCATTCCCGTTATCTGGGCAATCTCATCAATGGGATAACCGTCGACAAGTTGCAGCGTGACGCAGGTGCGCTCCTTGTCGCCCAAACGTCTTAAGGCATCGTAAACGTCAAGCTTCACGTTGCTGTCGGCATGGTCGGCACCACGTCGCGAGGCTTCTATAGAGTTGTCAACATCATCGGTGGGACGCAGACGGCGATGAAAATCGTACAGCACATTGCAGGCTATGCGATAGAGCCAAGTAGAGAACGCTGCCTGTCCGCGAAACTTCGATATGTTGACATAAGCCTTGACAAACGTGTCCTGTGCAAGGTCGTCGCTCAACTGTACGTCTCCCAATGTCTGGTGCAAGAAGAAGCGCCTTATCGGCGACTGATATTTCACAACCAAACGGTCGAAAGCCGCACGGTCGTGAAACTCAGCCACCTGAGAGACGAGAGAGAGATCGTTGTTTTGCTTCATTTATTTATTATCCTTGTCGCCGAAATCTATATCGGTGATGTCACTGTCAATATTGCCAAAATCGTCGTTCGGTTCTTCCTTTTTGCGTCCGAACTTACAGTTATAGTTATAGCGCACCATGAACATCTGGCCCACACCGAGACACGCCACAAGCAATCCTATGCCTACAAGACTGTCGGCACCGAGAAACCATAAGAACAAAGCCAAGCCTGCACCGATTGAAACGTTGCGCACTCCACGACGCCACAGATAGTCGGGCGACTTCTTATTGAGTGGCATTTCACTTTCGCCGAGCGGCTGTCCCTGCTCCATCGCCTTCTCTGCCAGACGCACACGGTCATTGTGGCGACGCACCAGATAGCGTATGATGAGCAATACGATGATGAGCGGCATGAAGAGAAACAGGAGTACCACACCTATCAAGAGTACGGTTATCAGTATGCCTACAAAACCCGAAGTGCCAAGAAAGGCAAACCATGAGAACGGGTCGGAGAATCTGCTCGGATCATACCGGTTGCTGTCGTTTACGTCGTCGGTATCGGCAGTAGTGCTGTAATCAGCTGTGTCTAACTGTTCGGCTGTAGACGAGGTGTCGGAATAAGCCTCAATGCCATTGTCGGCCTTCGTGTCGTCTACTACTGTTGTGCGCGGAGTGTGTCGGTGGCGCTGTGCCTCCATGGGCACCGTGCTGCCCAAAAGCATGATTGCTACAAGTGAGAATAATATCTTTTTCATATTCTGTTGTTTTTTCTATTTTAATTACAATAGTTTGACGCTATGCAGACTGAATAAGTTGCACAGCATCGCAAAAATACTACAAATTAACAAAAACACAGAAAAACCATTGGCTATATTTTCGCATCAGCAGCAAAAGAAGTAATTTTGTAGCTATAACCATATCCATATTATGACTACAATCATCCAAAACGAAAACGTCAATATAGGCTCTATCCACTGCAATGTCTTCGCCACCGAACGCCCCGAGGTGCTGCTTATACAGCCGTCGGCACGACATGAGACCAAGAACGACGGCATAAACAGAGAGGTGAAGGTGCTGGCAGCAACCGCCACTAAAGGATTTGCCATAGTATTCTTCGATACCGTGGAGTGGGCTAAGGCACTCATGCCATGGCAGGACGAGGCGGTGTCGCGCAACGAAGAGGTGGGCAAGCATGCACAGGACACATTAGTTTATATAGAAGAAAGCCTTGTGCCATGGCTGCATAAGCGTTTCGGCAAACTGCCATGTATAATAGGCGGCTACTCATTGGGCGGACTGTTTGCACTTTGGGCAGCCCGTCAGTCAGCTGCCTTCTGCGCTGTAGCAGCTGCATCGCCTTCGTTATGGATAAAGGGATGGGCTGACTTTGCAGACAACCGTAGCCTCAACGCACAGTTGGCTTACGTCAGTCTGGGCAATCGTGAGGAGCATTGCCGCAACCAATGTATGGCTCGCATAGGCGACTGCGTGCGCCATGAACACCTCACGCTTACCGAACAGATTGGAACAACCGCCACGACACTCGAATGGAACAACGGAGGACACTTTGGCGAAGAAGCCGAACGCACGGCTAAGGCATTCGCATGGTGTATCGAGAACATAAACAAAGCGAGCTGAAAGTCCAATAAGCACATAGCCCGGGGCAGCGTCCTGGGTGTACATATAGATAAAAGCAAAACGCCCTGTAAAGGCAAAAGCATTGATAATTAACGCTTTTGCCCTTACAGGGCGCATTGTTATTTGCGATACTTTTACCCAAGGCGCTGCCCTGAGCTATGTGCTTCTGCCCCTTCGGGGCGTGCTGCTTTGACTTCTATATTTATTAGTCGGCAATAGTCTGCTTCTTCTTTGCATTCTCCATCTTCTTGAGAATGTCGGCAGGGATAGCCTTCTTGTTAACCAAGTAGTCCATAGTGTTGGCTACGATGTAGTTCTTGGTCATGTACCAGATGCCCTTGTACTTGCCAGTCTCACCCCAAGAGTTCTTCACCATATAGTATTCCTTGCCATACTGGTCCTTTGCGATACCATAGATAAGCATACCGTGGTCATCGGTAAGTTCCCAGTTGTCGAAACGCTGCTGGCGCTGCTCTGCTGTAGGAGCAAGTTCAGGAACCTTGCAACCGAGTGAGTCGATGAGGCTGATACGCTTGCCCGGAGACAGCTTAAGCCAATGAGCCATGTCGCTACCAGCCATGCTCTCCATAGCCTTGTTGTCGTAGAAGTAAGCCAGACCGTCGCGTGTGAAGCCATCCTCGCTAACGTCGCCACCCCAAGCTACTGTGTAACCGGTCTTAACGGCGTTCTCAATGATGCGAGCCATATCCTCTACAGGAAGGTTCCATGACAACGGATTGCGCCAGTTGTCCTGCACTTCTACCGGATACTGTGTATAGTAAGGCTTGTGAGAGAAGCTTGTGATTGATACATAGTCGTCGAAATTGAGGCCGAGGCTTGCAGCAAACGACTTCGGAGTGTACTCCTTGCCATTGTAAGTGAACTTCTCAGGGCACTTGCCGAGGTAAGCATCGAGGATGCTCTGGAGTCCTTCCTTCCACTGACCAGAAATCTTCTTTGCCTTGTTCTTTGAAATAGCGGCTACATATGGCTCAAGCATTGAGAAGAACTCGTTGAAGTTGTAGAGCGAGTCGCCAGTCAATGAGCCTGGGAAAGGCATTGCATTATCAGGACAGATACCATAGTTCTTGAGTACATAGAGAACGTCGTAAGCCGAACCACCCTGCGCAAACTGGCAGTCGCCATGCAAACGTACTACCTGAACGGCACGATCCATGTAGTTCTTGTTGGCTACGAACGACTCGCAGAGGTCGTAAGTCTTGCCTGTAGCCTTGAGGATTTCGGCCTCGAAGAACGAAAGAGTTGAGTAGTCCCAACATGTACCGCTACGGTTCTGGTTCTTGATACTGGTGATAGGATTGGCCTTAATAGTCGTGAAGACCGGCTTGTTGCTCTGTGCAGCATCCTTCTTTGTGTCTGCACTTGCACCTACTGCTACGAGGGCAAGAAGGGCGAGAGTAAAGATTTTCTTCATTTCTCTGAATTGTTTGGTTTTATTATTGTTATTTTACAGTATTGATTTTACACCTTAATTATATATAGGGTTCCGGACATTATACTATTTGGTCCGGACCTTATACTAATTTGTTCAGCACGTTATTATTATTTGTTCTGTGCCATAAACTCTTCTACATCCTTTGGATGATAAGGTATGCGGTGCTCGCCAAGGAATCGGCATCCGTCCTTGGTGATGAGTATGTCGTCCTCAATACGTATGCCTCCGAAGTCCTTGTATGCCTCAATCTTGTCGAAGTTGAGGAATTCGGCGCAGTGTCCCGAAGCCTTCCAGTCGTCAATAAGTGCCGGAATGAAGTAGATACCAGGTTCGTCTGTTACGACGAAACCTTCCTCAAGGCGGCGTCCCATACGCAGACAATTGGTGCCAAACTGGTCGAGACGCGGACGAGTCTCTTCGTCGAAGCCTACGTTTATCTGGTCGAGACTCTCCATGTCATGCACATCCATACCCATCATGTGACCGAGTCCGTGAGGCAGGAACATGGCGTGAGCACCTGCAGCAACAGCTTCTTCTGTATCGCCCTTCATCAGTCCGAGTTCCTTCAAGCGATCGGTCATAAGGCGGCACACCGAGAAGTGTACGTCCATATACTTCACACCAGGTTTGGCTACGTCGAGTGCGTGGTCGTGACAAGCCTCAACTATGCTGTAGATTTCAAGCTGACGCTGTGTGAACTTGCCGTTGACAGGGAATGTACGTGTATGGTCAGAGCAGTAGTTGTTGATGGTCTCGCCACCGCAGTCGCACAATACGAGTCGACCGCTTTCGAGTTCTGACATCGACGGACTACCGTGCATGATCTCGCCATGCTGGCTGAATATGGTGGGGAAGCTGACCATTGCGCCATAAGAATTGGCTGTGCCGTCAACATGTCCTGCTACATACTTCTCGGTGAGTCCGGGCTTGGTCAGACGCATAGCCGTTGTGTGCATCTTATAGCCTATCACCGAGGCACGCTCCAGCTCTTCTATCTCCTGAGCCTCCTTCGTAGAGCGCATCTTTACGACAGCCTTGATGAGATCCATGCTGGCTGCCTCCTTCTGCTGGACGGGATGAACGCCAAGCAGGTCGAATATCTGTATCTTGATGTCGTGGCGGTAAGGCGGGAGGAAGTGGATGCGTCGCTTCTGGCGCATGGCATCGTTGCATATGGTCTTGAGGCTCTTCATGGGCGCAGTATTCTTCACGCCGACGCTCTCAGCCATATCGTGCACACTGTTAACACTGCCATACCACACAATGTCTTCTATGTCGATGTCGTTGCCAACAAGCGTCTCGATGTCGTTGTCGATGTCGATGACACCAACAAGTCCGTCACGGTTAAGTCCGAAATAATACAGGAACGAAGAGTCCTGACGGAACGGATAATAGCCATTGGCTGGGAAATTACACGGCGACTCGTTATTGCCAAACAGTATTATAATGCCACTCTTTACAAGCTCCTTAAGCTTGGCGCGGCGGTTCACGTAGGTTGCCTTGTCAAACATAATTATACTATTAGGTTACAAATATGATAATAATGCATTGCAAAGTTAATAAATTCGAAAGAATAACCAAAACGCAACAGGCTTTTTATGTTTTATTATGAGATAAAGATACAGATATAACAGCATTTCGGATTAAATTTACATATTGTCATTTTTTGTGACAAACATATTGGCAATATGGCATAAATTGACTACTTTTGCAGACGAAAAACATCAAAGAAAGGGACATTATGACTATTGACAGTAATACAGGACTGGTGCTTGAGGGCGGTGGCATGCGAGGAGTTTTCACAAGTGGCGTGCTCGACGGCTTTATGAAACACGACCTTTACTTCAAACATGTAGTGGCTGTTTCGGCAGGTGCGTGCAATGGTCTGTCGTATATGAGCCACCAGCCGCGACGTGCCCGCGTGTCAAACATCGACTATCTGGCGCGCTACGACTATATCGGTATGCGCCATTTCGTAACGCAAGGTTGCATATTGGATGCCAAATTGCTTTACGACAAATTCCCTAACGAGTATATCCCTTACGACTACGATACCTTCTTCGGCAGCGACGCCACCTTCGAGATGGTCACTACCAACTGCCTTACGGGCCGTGCCGAATATCTGCAGGAGCATCATGACCGCCAGCGTCTTACTGACATAGCCCACGCTTCAAGCTCGCTGCCTTTCGTATGCAAGATTGTCAACGTTGACGGAACGCCTATGCTCGACGGCGGCATTGTCGATTCTATACCCGTGATGCACTCCATTGAGACGGGACACAGCAAGAACATACTCGTGCTGACACGCAACCGGGGCTACCGACCGAGCGGACGCGACCACAAGATTCCACATTTTATATATAAGAAGTACCCACGTCTGCGCGTAGCTTTGAGCCGAAGGATTGAGGCTTATCGTCAGCAACTGGAACTGGTGGAACAACTTGAGGATGAAGGAAAGATTATATGCATCCGTCCCGAACGACCGATGGAGGTGACACGAATGGAAAAGGACACCGCCAAACTTGAACGCCTGTACGAAGAAGGCTTTGCATTGGGCGAACGGTTCTGCATTGAGCATAAGGGAGAACTTATATAAGGCTCACCAACTTTTATGTTATATAAAAACAGCATTTATATTGCGCCTCTGCAAAAGGACTCCTTTTAGACTTCAAAAGGACTCCTTTTGCCTTCTAAAAGGACTCCTTTTGCAATGCAAATGTAGCCCTTTTGCAACCCAAAAGGACCCCTTTTCAATTTGAACCTTTTTTATACTAATAAAACAAAAAACAATTCTTAAATAGTACACTTTTAGCGAAAATTGTTATACCTTTGCGCCCGAAAAGACTCTTTAGAACTTTCTTAGCGCATTTATGGACATCATTCAAACAATCGACTCGGCTGACAAGTCGGCCACAGTTTATCTGAACAACAACATGGGCAACATTGCCGACGCTACATTCTGGACGTTTTCATCGCGCCTTATTTGGGTGCCCATAGCTCTGTTCTTCCTATATTATACATTCAAGCACTCCCGCAATTGGCGCATGATGGTACTGACAGTACTTGTACTTGCTTTGACCATCACCCTGTGCGACCAGATAGCATCGTCATTGTTCAAGCCGTGGATAGCACGTCTGCGTCCGTCGCACAACTTGCAGATAGCCAGTCTGCTGCATTATGTCAACAACTATCACGGCAGTTCATACGGATTCATGTCGAGCCACGCTGCCAACGCATTCGGAGCGGCTGTATTCGGCTCGAAGATTGTGAAGAAACGCTACTTCACGATTTTCATGTTCTCACTCGCTATGATAGTCAGCTACTCGCGAATCTACCTCGGCGTACACTATTTGGGCGACGTAGTATGCGGAGGAATAACTGGAATGTGCGTAGGATATTTGATGTACCTGCTATTCAAATATGCAACAATGCGCTATACAATGTTCAGACCAATACCAAGAAAACAAAGAGTCTGATACTTATTTGTACATTAATTATTATAAATATGTAAGGGTATGCCGAAAATGGCATACCCTATTTTTATGCCATTTCAACAAAAAGCACTAACTTTGCATCACCACATTTAACCTAAATAAAAACTATATTAAATAAATCATAAACAATGAACAAAACAAAAGGGTTCTTATTCAGTCTGCCTATTGCAGCATTGTGCCTGTTATCTACCGGCGTGCATGCTGCCGACAAACAGACTGACTACACCAAGTATGTCAACCCATTCGTAGGCAATGCCGACAACGGACACACATTCCCCGGAGCATGCCGACCATTCGGAATGATACAGACCAGTCCGGTAACTGGCGGTGTGGGATGGCGCTATTGTGCCGAGTATGTCTACAGCGATTCTATCATATGGGGCTTTACACAAGACCATCTGAACGGAACGGGATGTATGGATCTTGGCGACATTCTCGTCATGCCGTCTACAGGAAGCCGCACACGACAGTGGAACCAGTACCGCTCGCATTATGTAAAGACACAGGAGTTTGCCACACCTGGCTATTACTCGGTGTATCTTTCTGATGCCAAGGTGAAGGCTGAACTTACCGCTACACCACATGTGGCTTTCCACCGCTACACCTACGACTCAGCCGACTCTACTTCTGTACTAATCGACCTGCAGCATGGCCCGTCGTGGAATGACAAGCAGTATCACTCGCAGGTAAATCTGTGCGAAACCCGTTGGGAAGATGCCAACACTCTTGTAGGACATGTGCAGAATACCGTATGGGTGAAGCAAGACTACTACTTCGTTATCAAGTTCAACCGTCCCGTAGCAAGCCACGTTACTCTTGCCAAGGCTGCCGATACGGAGAAGGGCGAACGCATTGTTGCTACATTCGACGGCATCGACCAGGGCGAACAGCTGCTCATGAAGATAGCCATGTCTACTACAAGCATCGACGGAGCCAAGAAGAATCTTCAGGCAGAATTGCCGGGTTGGGACTTTGCAGCCGTCAAGACTGCCGCCCACGACGACTG
Source organism: uncultured Prevotella sp. (assembly GCA_905193385.1). Taxonomy (GTDB): domain Bacteria; phylum Bacteroidota; class Bacteroidia; order Bacteroidales; family Bacteroidaceae; genus Prevotella. Next base: position 23,671 of record CAJJOL010000014.1, read on the forward strand.
GAACGCATATCTGAAGCGCATTGACATTGACGGTACTGAGGAACAGAAGCAGAACTACTACACTTCATTCTATCACGCTTTGATACAGCCCAACCAGATAGCCGATGTCGACGGAATGTACCGCAACGCCGATGACAAGATTGTAAAGGCACAAAGCGGCAACTTCTACTCTACCTTCTCGTGCTGGGACACTTATCGTGCTGCACATCCGTTCTACACTATCGTAATGCCCGACCGCGTTGATGGCATGGTCAACTCGCTTGTTGAACAAGCCGAAGTGCAGGGATTTCTTCCTATTTGGGGACTGTGGGGCAAGGAGAACTACTGTATGGTGGCAAACCATGCTGTGTCTATCGTTGCCGAAGCTTATCATAAAGGCTTCCGCGGATTTGATGCCGAACGTGCTTTCCAAGCCATAAAGAAGACACAGACCGTTTCGCACAAGCTCAAGAGCGACTGGGAAAACTATATGAAATACGGTTATCTGCCAACCGACCTTACCGAAGCAGAGTCGGTTTCATCGTCATTGGAGTCGATGTACGACGACTATTGCGCCTACGACATGGCTCGACTTATGGGCAAGAAGCAGGACGAGCAGTACTTTGCACGTCGTTCACAGTTCTACAAGAACCTCTTCGACAAATCTACGCAGTTTATGCGTCCACGACTTTCGGACGGAACATGGAAGACACCATTCGACCCGAGCAACCTCGCACATTCCGAAAGCATAGGCGGCGATTATACCGAAGGCAACGCATGGCAATACACCTGGCAGGTGCAGCACGACATTCCGGGACTCATCAAGCTGTTTGGTGGACCGAAACCTTTCCTTAAGAAGCTCGACCAGTTCTTCACCTTGAAACTTGAAAGTAATCTTTCGGACGTGACAGGACTAATCGGACAGTACGCTCACGGCAACGAACCGAGTCATCACGTGGCTTATCTCTATGCATTGGCAGGTCGTCCGTCACGCACACAGGAACTCATTCGCGAGATATTCGACACTCAGTATCGTCCTACTGTAGACGGTCTTTGCGGCAACGACGACTGCGGTCAGATGTCAGCATGGTATATGCTCTCGGCTATGGGATTCTATCCTGTCAACCCAGTGAGCGGCCAATACGTGTTCGGAGCACCTCAGATGAAGAAGATAACTGTTCACTTGCAGAACGGAAAGACATTCACCGTCATAGCCGACGGACTGTCTGAGGCTAACAAATACGTAGAGAGCATCACGCTCAACGGCAAGAAGCTCTCGAAGAACTATATCAACCACGCTGCCATAATGAACGGCGGCACATTGGTATACAAAATGACTTCGAAGAAAATGCACGACAGGTTCTGATCGAAAGAGAATCTGACAGATATAAAAAGAGGAGGGTGTGTCAAAAGTCAAACAAAACGGGCTGAAAGCCCCAAAAGCACATAGCCCAAGGCAGCGCCTTGGGTGTACGGATTGAAAATAGCAAAACGCCCTGCAAGGGCAAAAGCATTGATAATTAACGCTTTTGCCCTTACAGGGCGCATTGTTTTTGGTGGCTTTTTACCTCAGGGCGTTGCCCTGGGCTATGAGCTTCTGCCCCTTCGGGGCGTACTGCTGTGAGTTTTGACACGCCCTCCTCTTTTGGTTTTTGCTATAATAATTAATCCAAGTGTAGCTTGATTAATTCCGATTGATTGATTCAACCACGACATTATTGCCATAGCCATTAACTCACTACTTTATAACATCGACATTCCTCATTCAGAGCATCGATATTAGCTAACCGGTAATGTCGTTATTAGTCCTTTATAACGTCGATATTAGTCCTTTGTAACGTCGTTGAATGTAGCAACGCGGTTGAATTCTACCTGCTCGAAGAGCTTGTCGGTAGCACCCATACCCTTAGTTGTGAGGCGGTCGGCGCTAATCTTGTAACGCTTAACGAGAATGTTCTTCACAGCCTCAGCACGAGCTACTGAGAGTTTCTCGTTGATTTCCTTTGAACCTTCAGGCGAAGCGTAGCCCTTGATTTCTACCTTAGCGTCCTTATGGTTCTTCATATAGTTGGCGATAAGCTCAATCGGAGATCAGCAATACTACAAGCGCACCTTCTTCTTGGCACCCGTGCTCTCGTTGCTCAAGCGATCGAGCGATGTAACTACATAAGTATATTTCTGCTTACCGCCATCGTATGGCAGACGGAGCATGGTTTCGGCCGTGATGCCTACAATCTTCGACGGGTCGTCAAGATTAATCTTTTCGCCCTTCTTGAAGCGATATACCACCGACTTCGTTACCTCGTCGCCCCACTTCTTGGCCTTAGGATTGGTCCAGAACAGCACCGGTCCGTCGGCTGTCCATACCACAGCCAGCTTCTTAGGTTTCTTCGGAGCCTTCGAATCGATGAACGGCATGCGTGGTTGCAGAGCCGGATAGCGCCAATAGTTGTTGCGCAGCATAGTGCCATAGTTGCCTACATTGTCCACAGCTGCCTTTGCATACCACAGCACTGTGCCCTGAACGTAAGGCTGCTGCTGGTGTAATGCAAACTTGGCAGGCATCTGATTGATGTTGGGATTGTCAATATCGGCAAACTTAACAGTACGCTCTACGTCCTCGCCGATAAACAGCGGGCGCTTAGAAGCATAACGTCCCCACCACTCTATGAGCGTCTTGTAGTCGGCTGCCTTGTGTCCAATCTGCCAATAGAGCTGCGGCACGCTGTAGTCTACCCAACCATTGTTGACCCACAGTAGGATGTCGGCATAGAGGTCGTCGTAGTTCTGCGTGCCGTTTGTGTTGCTGCCCACCTCAACGCCAGCGCGCTTGTTGCGGTAGATACCAAACGGTGACACGCCAAACTTAACCCAAGGCTTTATCTTGTGTATGCTCTCGCCACACTCCTTGATAAATACGTTGACGTTGTCGCGACGCCAATCAGCACGGTCGGTAATGCCGTTGTTGTACTGCTTGAATTCGCGGTCGTCTGGAATTTGCAGTCCTGCCACCGGATAAGGATAGAAGTAGTCGTCCATATGAATTCCGTCGATGTCATAACGCGTCACGATATCGTTGACCACCTTAATAATATAGTCGCGGTTAGAGGGTTGTCCCGGATTCAGAATGAACAGTCCGTCGTATGCAAACACGCTGCCTGGATGTCTCATGGCAACATGATTGGACGCTAAAGCCGACGTCGTCTTGGTCTTGGCACGATAAGGATTGAGCCACGCATGCAGCTCCATACCACGACTGTGACATTGGTCTATCATCCACTGCAGAGGATCCCAGTAAGGCGAAGGAGCCTGACCCTGCTTGCCAGTGAGGAATCGGCTCCACGGTTCGAGGTCGCTCTTGTACAGCGCGTCGCACTCGGCACGTACCTGAAAGAAGATGGCATTGACTCCATCCTTCTGCAACTCGTCGAGCTGATAGCTTAGCGTCTGCTGCATCTTCTGCGTCGACATTCCGATAAACTGTCCGTTTACGCACTGTATCCAAGCTCCGCGGAACTCTCGTTTGCGTGGAGTATAAGTATCGGCAGTAGCATAAAATACGGTGCTGACAATCATCAGCACCAGCATAAGGATTTTTCTAATCATTTCTTTGAATTGGATATTTTTTTGATTACGCTGTATGCTTTGTATAATCCGAGTTCGCCTGCCTTGCTAAGGTCGGCTATGCCCTCGCTCTTCAGTCCGTTCTGCACACGTGCCAGTCCACGATTGTAGTAGGCTTCTGCCAGATTGTGGTCGATGTTAATGGCTCGTGTGAAGTCGTCGATGGCGTGTGTATAGTCACGTTCGGCCATGTATGTACAACCGCGGTTGTAGTACAGATACTGATTGTCCTTGTCGGACTGTATAGCCTGGTCGAGATCGGACATTATACGTGCCGACTTCAGCGATGCAGCTGTAGCGTCGCCCTTGGCGTTGCGTGCCTGTTTGTCAAACTCGTTCATCATAGTCTGGCAATAAGCCCGTTGCCACAGAGCCACAACCGACGTAGAGTCGATGCCGAGACTGGCTTCAAGGTCGGAGATAGCATCTTCATAGTTCTGCGCTAAAGTTTCGGCAACAGCCCTCTGCACGAGCGCGGCTGCAAGCTTTTGCTGTCCTCGCGCCGCATCTACCACGGCTGTGAGCGAGTCTACTCGCTGCAACATTCGTCGTGAAGCTGCCTCGTCCATAGGAGCCGTTCCGCACACTACATAGAGTCGCAGTTGCGGATGTGCGGCGTTGAAAGCCTCCACCTTCTGTGCGAAGGCGTGATAGGTGTGAACGTCGCTCACCATGGGTGCAAACGACAGGTGGAACATTGGCTGTGCGTCAAGGCCTGTTGCCCGGTTCTGCACACGTCCGCGATATTCGCTTTTGTATTCATGTTCGGCATTGTTCTCGTCCGCCACAACAATCTGGTTGTACTTATTGGGGTCGATTTCGCTGCGTCGGCGCATCTGCTTACGCTTGCTGTTATTCCATCGTGGCTGTATGCCAAGATGCTTGTCCATCTGTGCCTTCATGATACGGAACTCGTCCATCTCTGCCTTGGCTGTCATGCCGAGTCGGCGGTAGCAGCTGGCGCGTGCCGACAGACCCGTCCAGAAGTTAGGATATTCGTTGATCATGCGTGTATAGTCGCGAATGGCAGCACGCAGATTGCCCGTCTTGTCGAGCAAGATGGCACGGTTGTATATGGCGAGAACGTTGTCGGGCTCCATACGTATCACATAGTCGAAGTCGGTGATAGCGCGGTTGTCGTCGCCCAGCTGCATACGCAGCAGTCCACGGTTGTAATGAGCCAGAAAGTTGTCGGGATCTAGATCGAGCGCCGTGTCGTAGTCGGCCATGGCGCCACGCAGATTGTTCACGTTATATCGTGCCAGTGCACGGTTGACGTAGTTGCCTACATTCTTAGGTTTGAGGTGAATCGACTTGCTCAGATATGTATCGGCATCGCGCCACTTGCTTCTTGAGAGCGATATCATGGCACGTGTGTTCCATGCATCGGCATCGAACGGGTCTACTTCAAGACTCCTGTCGAGCCATTGGTCGGCCTGCGTGGTGTCTTTCTGCGCCAGATACACCTGTGCTTTGAGCGAATAGGCTGGTGCAAACTTCTTCCACTTCACTATGACGGTGTCGAGGTCGAGCTGTGCGCGTTTGTAGTCTTTGCCCTCAACACGGCACAGCACACGGTTGTACCATGCGCTTTGGTTTTGCGGATTGAGGCGTATTGCAGCGTCATAGTCGGCTATTGCCTGAGCGTAATTCTTCTGTCGTATGCGGCAAAGTCCACGCAGCTCATACATATTATATATATATGGGTTGAGTCCTATGGCGCGCGTCACGTCTGATTCGGCTCCTCCGAAATCGTCGAGATAGAACTTGGCAAGGCCCCGAAAAAACCAAGGCTCGTAGAGATATGGCTTTGCCGTGAGCACCTGATTGAAATACTGTATCGACAGCACGTAGTCTTCATAGTACAGCGCGCTGCGTCCCGACACCATAAGGCGGTCGGTATTGAATTGGGCTGAGGTGCGCTGGGGCATGAGCACTAACAGCACTGTTGCCACGAGTGCCGCTCCATAGCGCCATGTGTGTGACGTTATGGAGCGGGCATTGCTGTGATGCAACAGATATTTCGTTATTCGTGAAATGGTCATACGATTATTGTTGGTATAAGGGCGTGTCAGAATAGGAGTTAGAGGAAGTTAAGAAGAAGTTAATCCATCTACGATGAATGGAAGTTAACGGACAAATGCTTTGTCTTTCAGCAATTTATACATATGTCCGCTAACTTCTATTAACTACGGGCAAAGCCCAAACTTCCTCTAACTTCTATTTTGACACACTCTCCCTTTACTTCTTGGGGGCCTTGGTGCGGTAAGCGCAGCGGAAGCGTCCGAGCAGCAGGTTCTTGAGTTTGCCGCGCACCATCTGTCGGCGCATTGGCGAGATGCGGTCGATAAACATCTTGCCTCCAAGATGGTCGAACTCGTGCTGCATGACGCGTGCGAGATAGCCGTCCACCCATTCGTCGTGCTCTACGAAGTTCTCGTCCTGATATTTCACGTGTATACGTGTGGGGCGTGTCACGCTTTCGTGTATTCCCGGCAGCGAGAGGCATCCCTCCTCCATTGTCTCCTTCTTCGAATCTTCGTCGTATTCGAGTATGTAGGGATTGATATAGACATGGCGGAAGTCCTTGTATTCGGGCATATCGTCGCTCAGCACATCAAGGTCGATGACGACAAGACGAATGTCGAGACCTATCTGTGGAGCTGCCAAACCGATGCCGTCGCTGGCAGTAAGAGTTTCAAACATGTTGGCCACGAGCGTCGAAAGCTCGGGATATTCTGGGGTGATGTCCTGCGCCTCCTTGCGAAGCACGGGCTGACCGTAAGTATATATAGGTAGTATCATAATGCAAAAGTACAAATTATAAGCTAATCGAAAAATTAATTTAAGAAATATTTTAGATTAGGTGACATAATTATAAAAAAATCAATATCTTTGCAAAACAGAACCCTAAAAAGGTGAATTTTTATGACAAAAAAACCGATGAGAATATCGTGATATTTCAAATGTAGCCCTTTTGGCTTGCAAATGGACTCCTTTTACACTCCAAAAGGACTCCTTTTACAGGTCAAAAGGGCTACTTTTGCAATGCAAAAGGACTCCTTTTGAAAACGCATTGCACAACTACTTGAAAACAAGGATTTTACAGATAGAGAATATCAACAAAAGTACAATAAAATAACATTATAAATACAGAAACCATTAATTTGCTTATGAGAAAACGCAAGATGATTGTTGCTGCATTGGCTATGCTCGCATGCGCCAACTCGCCACAGACGGTTTGGGCGCAACAGCACGATGCCAACCAGGCAGCAAAAGTGGAGAATGGCACTCGCAAAACCATTCCATCCGTAAAGGGTATCGTATTGTCGGCTGACGACGGACTGCCCGTGATTGGCGCCAGCATCCAGGTGGCTGGCAGCAAGCTGCAGACCATGACTGACGCCGAGGGACGTTTCGAATTGACAAACGTCGCATCGGACAGCAAACTGAAAATCTCTTACATCGGAATGACTACCACCACGGTATCGCCTTCGGCTCAGATGAAGGTGACGCTGCAGTCGGACAGCAAGCTGCTCGACGACGTTGTGGTTACGGGTATGTTCAATCGTAAGAAGGAAGGATTTACCGGTTCGGCAGTAACTATCAAGGGCGAGGACTTGAAGAAATTCAGTACCAACAACGTTGCAAAGTCTATTGCCGCCATGTCGCCCGGACTTAACATAATGGACAACAATCTCTCGGGCTCTAATCCTAACAACCTGCCAGACATGCGTATGCGTGGCGGTGCCAATATGGACCTCGGCACCAGCCAGGACGTGCTCACCGTGCAGGGCGAGTACGAGACTTACGCCAACCAGCCGTTGCTCATCATGGACGGTTTTGAAATCTCCATACAGACGCTTGCCGACCTCGACCCCGACCGCGTGAAGTCTATCGTCATTCTGAAGGACGCAGCTGCCACAGCCATCTACGGTTCGCGTGCTGCCAATGGCGTTATAGTAATCGAAAGCAAGACTCCGAAACCGGGCCGCATCTGGGTGACTTACGGTGGCGAAATGCGTATCGAGGCTCCCGACTTGACGGGCTACAACCTCATGAACGCACAGGAAAAGCTCGATGCCGAACTTAAGGCTGGAGTATATATTGAGGGTGGCGAAACCGTTGACAAGTGGCAACTGTACCAGAAGAAGCTGAAGAACGTGCTCTCGGGCGTTGACACCTACTGGCTCAGCAAGCCGCTGCGCACATCGGTTCAGCAGCGCCACACCGTCACACTTGAAGGCGGCGACGACGCTCTGCGATACCGTATGTACGTAGGCTACAACAGTTCGCCGGGTGTGATGAAGAACAGCGGACGCGACGTGCTCACCGGTATGCTCGACTTCCAGTATCATCTCAACAAGGTGTTGCTCAAGAACAGCATCACTATCGACAATTCTACTGCCGACGAATCCAACTATGGCAGCTTCAGCCAGTACACCAAGCTCAACCCGTATCTCTCACCCTACGACGAGAATGGCAATCTGCAGAAGAACATGGACGACTTCACCGGCACCAATATGGGAATGTCGCAATATGCCAATCCGCTCTACAACACTACATTCAACAGCAAGAACCGCAGCAAGAACTTCAGCGTGCGCGAGCTGTTCAAGGTGGAGTACACTCCTACCAAGGACCTGCGTCTTGAGGGTGCATTCTCGCTCTCGAAGAGTGTAGGACACCACGACATATTCCGTCCGGCCCAGCACACCGACTTCGACAATATCAGCGACCCGACACTCAAGGGCGATTACCGACGCACACAGAACGAGTCGGTCAACTGGGGAGTCGACCTTACAGCCAGCTGGAACAAGCAGCTCAACGACCACTACATCACATCCAATGCCCGCATGAGCATTCAGGAGAACAGTACCGACACGTATGGCGCTTACGTGACCGGTTTTCCTAACGACAACATGGACGACATACTCTTCGGCAAGAAGTATAACGAGAAGGTGACGGGTGGCGAGAGCACAAGCCGCTCTATCGGATGGGTACTCAGCGGCGGCTACTCTTACAAGTACAAGTATTCTGTCGACTTCAACATACGCCTCGACGGCTCGTCAGAGTTTGGCAAGAACAACCGTTGGGCACCTTTCTGGTCGACCGGTTTGCGCTACGACTTGAAGAAGGAGAGCTTCATGAAGAACGTGTCGTTCATTTCCGACCTCGTGCTGCGCGCCACATACGGAACCACGGGGTCGCAGGGTTTCTCGCCCTATCAGGCTCATAGCTACTACACTTACTCTTTGCTGCTGCCCTATCTGTCGTCTGACGGAACCGGCGCCAACATCCTCGCCATGCACAACGAGAACCTGAAGTGGCAGACCACACGCAACACCAACTTCGCGCTCGAACTCGGACTGTTCGACCATAGACTTACAGCCCGCATCGAACATTATAATAAGGTGACCAACAACCTTATCACAAACATCTCGCTTGCACCCTCACTCGGATTTACAACCTATCCCGAAAACCTTGGCAAGATTGAGAATAAGGGTTGGGAGATCAGCCTCTCGGCAATACCTTATCGCAACCCAGCCAAGCAGGCTTACTGGACTGTCACGCTCAACGGGTCGCACAACAAGGACAAGCTTGTTGAGATTTCGGAGGCTATGCGCCACATCAACGAGAAGAGCACTAACGAACTGAAGGACAGTCCGCTGCCAAGATACCAGGAGGGATACTCCATGTCGAGCATCTGGGTTGTGCCTTCATTAGGCATCGACCCCGCTACCGGCGACGAAATACTCGTCAAGCGCAATGGCGAACTGACCAACCAGGCCGGCTATAGTGGCACCGACGCTGTGCCCTACGGCAATACCGAGCCTACATGGCAGGGATATATCAACTCGTCGTTCACCTACATGGGTCTGGGCGTTGACGTTAGTTTCCGTTACAAATTTGGCGGACAGGTGTACAACCAGACACTCGTCGACAAGGTGGAGAACGCCAACCTGGCATACAATGCCGACCGACGCGTCACCCAACTCAGATGGCAGAAACCTGGCGACCACGCCATGTTCCGCGCACTCAATCCTCATGGAGCCGGCACCAAGGCCACATCGCGATTCGTTATGGACGAGAATGTTTTCCAGGGCAGCACTCTGTCGTTCTATTATCGCATGGATACGAAAAACGCCCGATTCATAAAGAACTGGGGACTCAGCTCCGCCAAACTCGGATTTACTATGGAGGACCTGTTCTATCTGTCGTCGGTGAAGCGCGAGCGCGGTCTCGACTATCCGTTCTCACGCCAGTTCACATTCTCTCTGAACGTAGCATTCTAATTACAATCTAACACGCAATAATTATGAAATACATATATATATTGGTAATAGCCGTGCTGACGGGAAGCCTGTCTTCGTGCAACGACTGGCTTGACGTATCGCCAAAGCAATATATTCCAGCCGACAAGATGTTCGAGTCGGAGTCTGGTTTCAAGGATATTCTCACCGGCATCTATCTCCGAATGGGCACCACCAGCCTCTACGCAGGCGACCTCACCTACGCCTATCTTGACGAAATGGCTGGCCTGTACAGCGACTATCCCGAGCGCAACAATTCGAACGTGTTCAATCAGTCGACGGTTTTCGACTACGACAACCTCTTCCTCGACAAGCGCAACGGCATCTACGAGGCACAGTACAACGTCATTTCCAACATCAACAATTTGCTGACCGGCCTGGAGAATCATCGCGAAGTGCTCACATCGCCCCACTATTACGAGGTGATAAAGGGCGAAGCGCTGGGTCTGCGCGCCTTCCTCTACTTCGACTTGCTGCGCCTCTACGGTCCCATCTACAGCCAGCATCCTACCGATGCTGCCATCCCCTACAAGACAACGTTCGACACCGACCCCACTCCGGTGTTGCCTGCCAATGAGGTTGTGGCTAAGATTGTAGACGACCTGAAGGCTGCCGAGCAGCTGCTCGAAGCTCACGACACACGCGACTTCTTCACCGATGAGAACGACCGTACCGCATTCCTCAGCAACCGCGAGTTCCGTATGAACGTGTATGCTGTCAAGGCTATGCTCGCACGTGTGTATTGCTATGCCGGAGAGAAGGCTCTTGCCGTGCAGAAGGCGCAGGAAGTGATAGACGCTTCCAAAATATTCAGCCTCTACAAGAGCCAGACTGCATCCAACTACAACTCTATACGCTATGGCGAACAGATATTCGGACTCAGCGTACACGAGTTGTCTACATTGCTCGACAACAACTTCATGATGATGGATCTCGACTCTTACAACTCTGCTACAAACAGACGTTTCGGACTGACCGAGCAGATGATGAACCAGATTTACGAGGGATTCACTTCCGACTGGCGCCAGAACATCGTGGCATTCTCGTGGGACGACAGCCATGCCAACGCCTTCTGCAAGAAGTATAATCAAGCTCCGCTGCTCAGCGCATACGGCTATCAGGGCGCCGATGCCATACCGCTCATACGTCTTCCGGAGATGTACTACATCATAGCCGAGTGTGCCGACGACGCTCAGACAAGTGTCAACGCACTCAACACCGTACGCTTCGCACGCGGCATTTCGTACAGCGACGAGATATTCACTAACGGATATGACCAGCCAGACGTTGCATCGGCTGAGAACAAGGAGCAGACACGCCGCATCAACGAAATCATGAAGGAGTATCGCAAGGAGTACTTCGCCGAGGGACAACTGTTCTATTTCCTCAAGAATCACACCTATAGCAGATACTACGGATGCAACGTCGACGGTATGACCGCAAAGCAATATCAGATGCCTTTGCCCGACAACGAGAAGATATTCGGCAACAACTCTAAAAAGTAAGAACAACTATGAAACATATACTTTTATTTATAGCGACCGTTGTTTTGGCTTGCAGCTACATCAGTTGCTCTGAAGAGAAAATCGAGATGTACAACCAGGAGCCACGCATCAACTTCAATCAAAGTATAGTATACGGCGAACTCACCGACACCGACTATGTAAAGATGAAGACCGACCCGTATCGTGTGGACAGCTTCCGAGTGAGAATACAGGGCGATTTGCTCACATCCAGCCGCGACCTTTGCGTCAAGCAGAGCGACAACAGCGAATATCAGAACTCGCTCGAACTGCTGATAGACGACAAATATACGTTCAGCAAGCTTGACGGAGTAGAACAGAAGTTCTATTTCAAGGTGAAACGTCCTGCATACAAGCCCGGCAACAAGACCTACGGTTGCAATATTGTATTCGACAACGACAACCCCAAGCACCAGTTCCTTAAAGGCATAGTAAGCGACAGCTACGCCGAGGTGAACTACGTTTGGAAGATTGAAATACCAGACAACTGGTATGACTACTCATGGACGGGTTGGGGCGACTTCAGCGTAGCCAAATACTGCTACATAATGGACGTGCTGGGATATACGTTCGACAAGATAACAACCGATCAGGAGAACGACGAGGCAATGGAGAAGGTCGGCGCTGCCTACGAGGAATACAAACGTGAGCACGGTCCGATACTCGACGAGAACGGCAACGATATTTTCCCGGATGAATAATAAACTATAAACACGAAACAATATGAAAAAAATATATTCATACATATTGGGCATTGCGTCGGTGGCATTGCTACAGGGATGCTACGAAGACAAAGGCAACTACGACTATCACGACGTCAACGACATCAAGATAGAAATACCCGAAGCCAAGGTGCGTATGCCTAAGACAGAGGCGCAGAGCGTCACTCTGACGCCCGAAATGTCGCAGACTATGGCGCAAAACGAGGACAACCTCACCTTCGAATGGCTGCGTCTGAAGGCTGACGCGAAGTTGGGTTCGAAACAAATCAAAGATTACGACAAGTATTCTACGGGCAAAGTGTGCAACGTTGAGGTTGAACCCAACAATCCCGAAAGCATCGGCATGATGCTTATCGTCAGCAATGAGGAGACAGGACAGAAATGGTATGAGCTGGGCAAGGTTACCGTTATAAAGCCGCTCAACCCTGCCTGGTTCGTATTGCAGGAAACACCGGAGCAGCGAAGCGTTGTTGGCGCTGTCGAAGGCGATGCCAACGGATTCTTCGCATACTCAGATGTGTTCAAATCGGAAACCGGTGAGTCGTTCGCACTCAACGGAAAACCTTTGGCAATTGCTGCAAAAGGCAAATACGGAAATACCAGTTTATTTCCAATGGGTACAAAAAGATTTGCCAATCTGACCATTGCTACAAGCAACGAGATTGCTACATACGACCCGAGCACACTCTCTATGAAGTATGGCACAAACAAAATAATGTTTGAACACGCAATGAACAACAAGCCTGTCAATCTGTCTTATTACAAGATGGACAAGAAGGGCGAGATGTTCGTGACCGACTCGAAGGCCTACTTTGCATACGACGACGGATGGTGTGTGCCATACTCTGTATCCGACACGCAAGCTAACAATGAAGGAACAAAGAACGTTATCTTCTTGCCGACTCACTTCGCTACGTTTGGCAGCTATGTGTTGGCATACAACGAGGATACTCATCGTTTCCGTTTGGGCAACGCCTTCTCAGGAATGATGGATTATATGACTTCATTTCAAAGCTCGCAATATATTAGAAAAGGTTCGACATGGAGAGATGTGAAGCCACTCGTGTTCAGAGATATCAACGATGACGCGGAAGGAACATACGCTTTCGACCCCAACAACGTCAGTTCTTCATTGCAATTGCTCGACATTGTGTGCGGAGGCGACAACGGCAACTACGCTTATGCAGTCATGGGCGACGGCTCACACAGTCTGACGGTGTTCAGTTTCAGCGCAGATTGGGACGATCCGATGTGCAAGAGCAAGGCAACTGTACAACTGCCAGGCGACGTTGACCTCAGTTCGGCACGCTTTGCAGCCTCGGCAGCCTACTCTACTCACTTCGTCTTCATGGCAGCGGGCAACAGCGTATATCGTATAGACCTCGATCGTCAGAAGATTGAGACCATCTACACCTACGATGCCGACCAAAACGCAAAGATAGCTTGCCTTAAATTCCGCGATCCGGAAAGCTCTGAGGAGTCGCTCGGAATGGTATTGGGCATTGCAATCAATACATCCGACGCCAAGGGCGTTATGGCAGAATTGCAACTCAACGTTGCCGGCGACGTCGACCGAGCCGAAGGCAGCGTATTTATATTCAATGATGCAGCCAATCCGTTTGGCAAAATCGTTGACATCTCGTACAATCACGAATAAGCACTTCTCAAAAACGAATGAAAGTGAAATACAAATACTGTCTAACAGCATTACTGATGTCTGCCTGTTCGCTCACAGCGAGCGGGCAACATCAGTTTGACAACTGCTTCAAAAGCCCACCTCGCATAACGCATGGAATGTTCGACACGTACGAATCGGACGGAAATATGTACTGGGCGATACCCGACTCGCTGTTAGACCGTGAATACAGCATCACAACAACAATACTTCAAGCTCCCGAAAGTCCCAACCGCAAATATGAAACCAAATACGGATATGCCGGCGACTTGATTGGTCCGATGTATATGGCGCTGCATAAGCGTGACGGCAAACTGATTATTGCCGACCCGCAGCACAGCCTCATCATTACCGACCGAGCCGGAGACATAGGCCGTATAGCCAAGCTCACACCAACAGAACGCACCTACCGCAGTCTGCCTGTAGTGGCAGAGAGCAACGGAATGACGCTCGTCGAGATTGGAACAACGCTGAAGCGCTTCACTCTGTTTGCCCTTGAGCCTGCCTATTACGACATGAAGATAAGCGCACGCGACGCAAAAAGGGACACGATAGAAGACGTCAAGGGATGCAACGACTGCATATTGCTGCGCATATCGCGCATCTATCGCAATATGACTGCGCTCCGCCCTACTCCCGGCAAGACTATTCCGTCGTACGAAGGCATCTGGAAGACAGGCGTATGCATCAGTCTTATGCCCAAGACTCCTATACCTATGAAGCGTGGCGACGGCAAGACTTACTTCGAAATCAGCAAGAGAATCATGGCTGACAGCGGACGTGTGACACGTATGCCTATAATAAAACGCTGGCGACTGGACATCCGTCCAGAAGACCGCGAGCGATACTTCAAGGGCGAATTGGTAGAACCAGTCAATCCGATTGTGTTCTATGTCGACCGTAACTTCCCCAAGTTGTATCAGAAGAGTATCATTGAGGCTGTGCGAGAGTGGCGCCAGGCATTTGAACAGGCAGGATTCAAGAACGCCATCGATGCCCGACTGGCACCCACGCCAAAGGAAGACCCCGACTTCTGCATGTACTATAGCCGCTATCCTTACATCTCATGGAAGACATCGGGAATGGCTAACGCTTACGGCCCTTCGCCCTGCGAGGGTCGCTCGGGCGAGATTACAGCGTGTCACGTTGGCGTGTTCAGCAGTGTGCTACAGGTTGTTCAGAACTGGTATTTCGTCCAATGTGGTGCCGTAGACCCCGTAGCACGCAAGCCGATACTGCCCGAATGGCTGCAATGTGAGCTGCTGAAACTGGTGATAACCCACGAAATCGGACACTCGCTCGGACTGGAACACAACCACAGCGGAAGCAGTCATGCGTCTATAGACAATCTGCGCGACAACGAATATCTGTCGCGTCACGGCATTGGAAGTTCAATTATGGACTACGTGCGATTCAACTATGCTCTCCGACCTGGCGACAAAGTGAAGCTCGCCAATCGTCGTATACAAATAGGAGCATACGACCGTTGGGCTATAGAATGGGGCTACCGCATATTCCCAGGCGACACTCCTGAAGAGCAGGAGCAGAACCGGCGCAGATGGTATGAACAACAGAAGAAGGACAATCCGGAACTCGCTTTCTACGATATGCGCGATGTCCGATCGCAACAGGAGGACCTTGGCAACGACCATGTGGCTGTAAACACTCAAGGCATAGAAAACCTGAAGTACCTGTGCAGCCTTAAGGACATCTGGAAAACGAAGTCTGTGGTCGAAGAACAGATTATGCGCGAACGCTACAAGGCTATGATTGAGCATTACGGACATTGGGTAGGACACGTGACTGCACACCTTGGAGGCAGCCGTTATGTCGACGGCAAACAGCTGCTGGAGTCGGCTGAATACTGCCGCAAGGCTGTGCGCTTTCTGCAAGACTATGTGTTCACGCCACCGACATGGCTGTTTGACAGGCAAATCATTGATGCCGTACACGCCGACCGACAAGAGTCTATAGACAAGCTGTACAAATCGTGCATGGATTCGATGCGTTACGCACTGGAACTTATGGCTAAACAGCCTGCCGATGCAAAGGATGTAATGACCAAAGACGAACTTGTCGAGTCGATTGAAAGTACGCTTTCGGCGCTTGGCACAACTGGCGACGATGCCGAACTGAACAAATACGTACAAGACAAGTGGAACAAACTGATAGGGAACGGTACTAAAGACAAAACAAAGGAATGAAGAATACATTAATAATAGCGGGGCTTATGACAGCCACTTTGGCAATGGCTCAGCCGCAACCTATAAGCTATAGCAATCTCGTCAAGACCGGAACAAAGCTCGCCGAGGGCGTTCTGCCAATATATCAGCACGACAACCGTGTGTATATGGAGTTCGACCGGCAGCTCGACGGACGCGAGATGGAACTCAGAGGACAAATCGACTGCGGATTCGGACTGATTGACAGGGCTGTGAAATCGATTGGAGTCGTTAAGCTTTCAGTGCCCGACTCGGCTACAGTAGTACTCAATCAGCCTTTCTATCACGACCGTATACTGGATACCGACAGCCCGCTGACCAAGGCTTTCAATCTCTCCAACGGCCCGACTGTAGGACGAACGTATTGCGCTGCAGTTGTATCGGACAAGGGAAATCCCATTGTCGACATAACCGAATTGGTGGAGTACGGCATGGAATGGTTCGACTGCTCGCAGTATAGCGCAATACGCTCGCTCGTAGAGGGGTCAGGCCGACTGACCGAAGTACACGCTTCTGCCAGCGGCGTGGCTATGAGCATAGAACGACAGTATGAGACAGAAGCCGAACAATACTCGTTCAACAGTATGGCGATAATACTTCCCAATGCCAGCAAACCGCTGCTGACGAGCTACTACTTCAATCTGCTGCCCACTAACGGCGAACCCATACGACTGTGTGCAAGGGATATTGCAGCCCAGACAATTCATCTGAACGACTACTCGCAGAATCCTTACACCATGGTTGAGGATTCGTTGGTGGTGAGATGGGCTACAAATGTTCCGTGCGTGTTCTACATCGACTCGCTGATGCCTCAACAATATCGAGGCGCTGTAGTAAAAGGCATTGAGTCGTGGAACTCGGTTTTGGCTAAAGCGGGAGTGAAGAAGCGGCTTACAGCAAAACCTTTGGGCAAGCAAACGAAAGCCGTTGAGCAGGCTATAGTTGTGGCTTACGACTTTGGCAAGAAAGGCGTGACATCCGAAAAGACTGTTCATCCTCGCACTGGCGAGATACTTTCGTGCCGCCTCAACATCGGGCACAATAAGAAAAGCCCCATAACTGCCGACGGACTGACAAAGAGCATACGCAAGGAAGTGGCACAGATACTGGGCATTGCGCCCAACGCCAACGACCAACAGGCGGCACGCGCCCTTAAATATCTGTACAATGCACCTGCCAACAGCAATGTCTACAAGGACCGCGAACGAATGATTGGCATCGTGAAGGGTAAATAAATGGGAGTTATTGGAATTTAAGAAGATGTTAATCCATCTACGATGGATGGAAGTTCTTGCTAAGGCAAGCGGCAAAGCCGAGCGAACGGACAATTGCAACTACGCGAGGAAACAATTTTTCCCTCGCGAGGAAATAAAAGAGGGTGTGTCAAAAGTCTAAGCAGCACGCCCCGAAGGGGCAGAAGCACATAGCCCAGGGCCGCTCGGCTCTGCCGCTTGCCTAAGCAAGAACGCCCTGAGGTAAAAAGCCACCAAAAACAATGCGCCCTGTAAGGGCAAAAGCGTTAATTATCAATGCTTTTGCCCTTACAGGGCGTTTTGCTATTTTCAATCCGTACACCCAAGGCGCTGCCTTGGGCTATGTGCTTTTGGGCTTTCAGCCCGTAGAATTGAGTTTTGACACACCCTCTTTTTGTATATAGAAAGGTTACAAACCCTTCGAACGCAGGTAATCCTGCAGAATAATCGTTGCACTTATCTCGTCTACCAGCGCCTTGTTCTGGCGTGCCTTACGGCCAATGCCGCTGTCGATTATCGCCTTATGGGCAAGTACCGACGTGAAGCGCTCATCGAAAAACTCGATGGGGATGTCGGGCATTTGCTTGCGCCATTGCGAAACAAACTGCTGGACACGCGCCAAGTTCTCGCTCGGTTGACCGTTCATCTGGCGTGGTTCGCCTATGACAATGCGCTCAACAGGCTCGCGCGAGACGTAATCCATAAGATATTTCATAAGGTCGGACGTTGCCACAGTGGCCAATCCGCCTGGAACAATCTGCAATGGATCGGTAACTGCCAAGCCAGTGCGCTTCTTGCCGTAGTCAATTGAAAGTATTCGAGACACGGATTTACTTCTTATACAGCAACCAAGCACCTGGATACTGGCCGATGAGTTGGTCGCGTGAGCTTGCAGCCTCCGACTTTGTAGCGAATGTTGCAGCAACAACACGATAGAGTCCGCGCTCTGCGTTGTACACAATCTGGGCGTTCTTGCCTGCGTTGTTGAGCTGGCTCTGGAGACCCTCGGCGTTAGCCTTAACCGAGAACGAACCTACAACCACACTGAAGTTGCTCAGACCTGAACCGCTAACAAGAGTGAAATCCTCCGAACGTACAGCTACGTTGTCAGAATTGTCGATAACAGTAGCCTGATTGGCTGGCTTCTCTACGAGCGGAGCTACTACCGGAGCCTGATCCTGAACTGGCTGAGTGGCCGGCTGTTCATGCTTGGCCTGAGCCTTATCGTACATTTTCTTATAGGCACTCTCGTTCGACTTACAGCTTGTGAAAGACAATGCCACGCATACACCTGCGCACAATACCAATGATTTCTTCATACCAATGTAGTTATTAGAATTTTTGTTTTTAATGTTCTATGTTACAGCACTACGTTCGTGTACCATTTTAAAATGGTGTAGTATGCCATTTAGCTGCGAAATTACAAAATATATTATAATATGCGGTCTGTATGGCACATAAAGATTGTTAAAAGTATTCCTTTTGCCCAAAGGGGCTTCGTTACTTGGCATCCACGTTTATCACCATCCCGTCATAAGCCAGTGTCACGCCGTCGGGCATGCGTTGCTGGGCCTGGGTATATAGTCCGATGTGATGGCACACGTGTGTGATGTAGGTGCGCTTTGCCCCAATGCTGCGTGCAAAGCTTACTGCATCATCGACCAACTGGTGCGAGTGGTGTTCCTTCTCAAACCGCAACGCATTGACCACAAGTGTCTCCACTCCTTCAAGATATGGTAGTTCGGAGGCGGCAATGGTCTTCATGTCGGTGATATAGGCGAACATTCCGATGCGGAAACCGAGTATCGGCATCTTGCCGTGCATCACCTGTATGGGAACAATGGTCAAATCGCCTATATGCAAAGGCACATGGGGGAATATCTCGTGCATTTCGAGTCGTGGCACACCGGGATAAAGATGGTCGCCAAAGCAATAGGGCATTACATTCTGTATCTGCCTGCACGTCTTGTCGTCGCCATAAAGCCGGATTTGTCCGAACACCGAGAAGGGGCGCAAATCGTCGATGCCTCCCACGTGGTCGTAGTGGATATGGGTCATGAGGATTGCGTCGAACGGCTTGAACGGCAACGGCATGAGCTGCTGGCGTATGTCGGGTCCGCAATCGATGAGCACACGTGTAGCGGCCGACTCAACAAGGGCTACGCAACGCAGACGACGGTCGCGTGGGTCGGTGCTGCGACAAACGTCACACTGACATCCCAGCGACGGGACTCCGCCCGATGTTCCTGTACCAAGGAGAGTAACCTTGAGTGAAGAGTTGTGAGTGAAGAGTGAAGATTCGGAAGTTGAAAGTGAAGAGTGAAGAGTGAAGAGTGAAGAATCCATGAAAATGAGAAACGAAAAATATGAAGAGTTAGAAATCCTATTGCAACATAAAATGAAAAAGAGAAAAGGGAAAAGCACAGCGCATACAGACACATTGATTTTTCACTTTTCCCTTTTCACTGTTCCTTTATATGACGTTCACCTCGGGATGTATTTCGATTCCGAACTTGGCCTTCACGTCCTTTATTATCTGCTCATACAGAGCCACAACCTCGTTGCCTGTAGCTCCACCACGGTTTACCAGCACAAGCGCCTGACGGTCGTGAACCCCTGCCCTACCGAGCGAACGGCCCTTCCATCCGCACTGCTCAATCATCCATCCGGCAGGAATCTTGATATGCTCCTCGTCAACTACATAATGCGGCATTCCCTCGTATTGTGCAGCAAGACGCTCGTAAACGTCACGGTCGACCACAGGATTCATGAAGAAGCTGCCTGCATTGCCCATAACCTTAGGGTCGGGCAACTTTGCCTGACGTATCTCGATGATGGTCTGGCGCAACTGTTCGGCAGTAGGAGTTGCTATGCCCTTGCTTTCGAGCGAATGGCGGATGTTGCCGTAGTCGAGGTCGGGAGTGAAAGTACGCGAGAAGCGGTAGGTGACATGCGTAATGAGATACTTGTTCTTCCACTCGTGCTTGAATCGGCTCTGACGATAAGCATACTCGCAGTCGGCATTGAACAGACGCACCACATTGCCCGTAGCTATCTCCACCGCCTCCACATCGAATATCAAGTCCTTGGCTTCGGCTCCGTAAGCGCCTATGTTCTGTACGGCACTGGCTCCCACTTCGCCCGGAATGAGCGAGAGGTTTTCGGCTCCGTGCCATCCGTTGGCTACGCTCTCAGCCACGACATCGTCCCACGTCACGCCCGAACCGTAGCTTACGAACACGTCGTCGGCAGTCTCGGTACTGGCGTCAGCCATCACCATCGACTTGTCGCGTATGGCCGAATGAACCACAATGCCTTCATAGTCGCGTGTGAGAAGCAGGTTGCTGCCCTCGCCCACGATGATGAACGGCATGTCAGTATGGGCGAGGATGCCCGCCACCTGACGCGCCTCGTCTACAGTGTCAAACTCAAGAAAGCGACGGCATCGTGCCTCGATGCCGAACGTATTGTGCGCCAAAAGGCTGCAATCGAGTATGTCCTTCATTACATTATCAGTTTCATTAGTTTCCAATGTCTACCCTTGCGGCGGAAAGTCAGCTCGGTCTCCAGACCGTTGGCAATGCCGCGGATGACGAATATCTTCTGATTGCTCTCCGAATACTTCTGTCCGTAGAGGATATTATATATTGTAGAATTCGGCAGTTCGGGTGCAAACGACAGCCATTGTTCGGGTGCCAGAATTCCTTCCATCCTATCGAAGTCGTCGTCGGGATTAGGACCTGCAAACTCAAGCGGGTCGTTGATGCTTGCCACCTGGAACGTGGTGTCGTTGACAAACTTGTGATAGAACGACAGGAACGACGCATTCTTACTGTTGTGCATACGCGTATTGACCACAGACGTCATCATCCACTGTCCGCGCACACGTCGGAACACAAACTGACGCACATGCCGACGCGGCAGATTGATGCGCTCCACCACTACATTACCGATAGTTGTGTCCTTGACAACATTCATCTGACGCATATTGTCGAAAATAAGCGTGTAGAAATCCTGATGCATAAAGAAATGCTCCATCTTCCAACGCTTCTTCGGAACGAATGTGGTGTCAGCGCCATTGACAACAGGCAACGGGAAAACGATGCGCTTCATCTGCAACTTACGGTTGGCAGCGAAGTTGAAGAAGAAGTCGTCGAACAGCTCGTCAGCAGCCTTCGGCATGGGAGTCTCGGCTATAATCTGGTCCAAAGTGTCGGCCATCGCCTCGATACTGTCAGCATGGACACTATCCGAATCGGCCACCACCGCAGGCTTCTTGTCCGAACATCCTGCCGAAGAAAAACAAATCATGCATGCCACAATGGCACACACAACAATCAAAACACCTTTTTTCATACTACATTGTGGACTTAATTACATCCCTCAAATTTTCGGCAAAAGTACAACTTTATTTCGATATAGTTCTTTATTATGTCAAAAAATATTACCTTTGCACTGAATTTCAAAGCAAAATATAAAATACAAATATATGATTTTAGAAAAGATAGACCAACTTCTTAAGGAAGTGGGCAATCTCAAGGCCAGCAATGCCGAGGAGATTGAACAGCTCAGACTGAAATATCTAAGCAAGAAAGGCGAGATTACGGCTCTCATGGCCGACTTCCGCAATGTGGCTGCCGACCAGAAAAAGGCTGTCGGAATGAAGATTAACGAGCTGAAGCAGCTCGCTATGCAGAAAATCAACGAGCTGAAAGAGCAGAACGAGGTGGCAGAAGAGTCGGCTGACGACTTCGACCTGACCCGTTCGGCATACCCCATACAGCTCGGCACACGCCACCCGCTCAACATCGTCAAGAACCAAATCATCGACATATTCCAGCGTATGGGATTCACACTGGCAGAAGGACCGGAGATTGACGACGACCTGCACGTGTTCACCAAGCTCAACTTCGCAGCCGATCACCCCGCACGCGACATGCAGGACACGTTCTTCATCGAGCAGAACCCCAACGACGTAACTAAGAATATCCTGCTCCGCTCGCATACATCCAACGACCAGAGCCGCATCATGGAGCACCAGCAGCCGCCTATCCGCGTTATCTGCCCGGGTCGTGTGTATCGCAACGAGGCAATCTCGGCACGCGCACACTGCTTCTTCCATCAGCTCGAAGGACTGTATGTCGACAAGAACGTATCGTTCACCGACCTCAAGCAGGTGCTCCTCACCTTCGCTCGCGAGCTGTTCGGTCCGGACACCAAGATACGTCTGCGCCCAAGCTACTTCCCCTTCACCGAGCCAAGTGCAGAAATGGACATCTCGTGCCACATCTGCGGCGGCAAGGGTTGCGGCTTCTGCAAGCACACAGGATGGGTCGAAATCCTCGGTTGCGGTATGGTAGATCCCAACGTTCTTGAGGCTTGCGGCATCGACAGCAAGGTTTATACCGGCTACGCTTTCGGTCTCGGCATCGAGCGCATCACCAACCTTAAGTATCGCGTGGCAGACCTTCGCATGTTCTCGGAGAACGACACCCGATTCCTCGACGAATTCGTATCAGCCGAATAACGCATTCCTGCACCATCCGGAAGCATTCGGACAGAACGACATAAACAAGCGCCTTGAAAGCGTAAAAGCATTGACTAAGAATGACTTTACGCTTTCAAGGCGCTTCTGTTTTTATACATCTATCGCCAACAGTAAAACCTGCAAAAACCAAAAGGACTCCTTTTGCTCTCAAAAAGGACTCGTTTTACTCTCCAAAAGGACTCGTTTTGCACTTCAAAAGGACTCCTTTTGCAACCCAAAAGGATTACATTTTCAGCGCAACAGAATTTCGGGCAAAAACAAACCGCAGAATGATGGGGTGCCAACGTCATAAACAAAGCAAGCCAACAGAGCGTTACGAATAATAACATACGGCAAAAAGTGTTTCAAATCTCCAATTTACTATATGTTTTATGGAATAGCAATACATATGTACAAAAAATTGTAGTACCTTTGCACACATATTATATATATAATAATGAGATTGAAATCAATAATAATTACTTTAATCGCTTGCCTGTGCACAATGGCTGAAGTGTCGGCCCAGACAAGCGACTCGCTCATAGTAGACAAACTGGAAGAGGAGGGCGTGAAGTTCTCGGACGACAACAGCGTGACTCTGCTGATGAGCGGTCAGGAGAAATTCGACGACATGTTTCAGGCTATACGCCAGGCAAGAAGCAGCATCCATCTGGAATACTTCAACTTCCGCAACGACTCAATAGCCTCACTCCTGTTCGACCTGCTCGCTGAGAAGGCAAAGGAAGGAGTGGAAGTGCGCGCACTGTTCGACGGATTCGGCAACGACTCAAACAACCAACCGCTGCTGAAACGCCACCTCAAGAGCATACGCTCCAAAGGCATCGAGATATTCGAATTCGACCCCGTACGCTTTCCGTGGATTAATCACGTGCTGCATCGCGACCACCGCAAGATTGTTGTCATCGACGGACAGATAGCCTATACAGGCGGTATGAACGTGGCTGACTACTACATCAACGGCACCAAGCAGGTGGGCGAATGGCGCGACATGCACTGCCGTATCGACGGCGAAGAGGTGAACACGCTGCAAGCCATATTCCTCAGAATATGGAACAAGACTGCCAAGCAGAACATACACGGCGCAAAGTACTTCCGCGGAATACACGGCGGATACTACTTCAAAGGACTCAAACCCGACACCTGCAGCTCTGCCGGCAAGAAGATGGTGGGCATAATCAACCGCGAACCGCGCACATCAAACAAGATTATACGCACGTTCTACACCAATGCCATCAACTATGCGCAGGACAGCATAAAGCTCGTCAACCCCTACCTCACGCTCAACCATACGCTGAAGAAAGCTTTGCGACGGGCTGTGAAGCGAGGCGTAAAGGTGGAAGTGATGGTTTCGGCACACAGCGACATTCCGCTTACGCCCGACTGCGTGTTCTACAACGTACACAAACTGATGAAGCACGGAGTAGACGTGTTCATCTACGAACCGGGATTTCATCACACCAAGATTATCATGGTTGACGGACGATTCTGTACTGTGGGCAGTGCCAATCTCAATTCACGCAGCCTGCGCTTCGACTACGAGGAGAATGCCGTGATAATCGACCCGTGCACCACAGCACAACTGTCCAAGATGTTCGACCGCGACAAGACAAAGAGCTTCCTGCTCACCCCAAAGAAGTGGAAGAAATTCCGCACACCGTGGCAGAAATTCGTAGGATGGTTTGCCCATCTGCTTGCACCAGTGCTATAAATTCGCCCAACAGCGGTGGAAGACAAACATTCAATAACGACAAACAACAAGACAATGAACATAGAAAACATACTGCAAAAGCTACGCATCGACAGCCTTAATGCGATGCAGGAAGAAACATCCGACGCCATTCTGCACTCCGACAAGGACGTGGTGGTACTGGCTCCTACCGGCAGCGGCAAGACTCTGGCGTATCTGTTGCCTATCGCTTCGCGCCTCAACGCAAGCAGCGACGAAGTGCAAGCCGTTGTGATTGTACCCGGCAGAGAGCTGGCCCTGCAGTCGCACGAGGTATTCCAGAGCATGGGCAGCGGTCTGCGCTCGGCTTGCCTGTACGGCGGTCGCGCCACAATGGACGAGCACCGACTGATAATGCGCACCAAACCACAGATTGTGTTCGCCACTCCAGGCCGACTCAACGACCATATCGACAAGCTCAACATCAACGCCGAGAGTGTACGCTGGCTCGTACTCGACGAGTTTGACAAGTGTCTGCGCATGGGATTCCGCGCCGAAATGCAGAAGGCATTGGAGAGTCTGCCCAACATCGAGCGCCGAATTCTGCTCTCGGCAACCGACTCCGACGAGATGCCTTCGTTCGTTCGTATGCAGCGCACCATCAACATCAACCACCTCACCGACGAGGAGCAGACACCCGACCGCATAGGTCTGTACACGGTACAATGTCCTGAGCGCGACAAGCTCGGCACTCTCGACACACTGCTGCGCAGCTTCGGCAATCAGCAGACTATCGTATTCATGAACTATCGTGACGGAGTGGAACGCGTAAGCCAGTTCCTGCGCAGCGAGGGATACGTTGTTAGCGACTTCCACGGAGGCAAGGAGCAACGCGAACGTGAGGAAGCCATCTACCGCTTTGCCAATGGTTCGGCAAACATCCTTGTCGGTACCGACCTCGCAGCACGCGGACTCGACATTCCCGACATAGCAAACGTAGTACACTACAACCTGCCCGTGGGCGAAGACGAATACATCCACCGCGTAGGACGTACCGGACGATGGGATGCAACGGGTCGCGCATTCATGCTGATTGGCCCCGAGGAACATCTGCCTGAATACGTCAAGGAGAAAACAGAGGAATACAAGCTCGACGACAACAGCAAGAAACGTGTGCCGTTGCCGCGCATGGCGACCATATATATAGGTAAAGGAAAGAAAGACAAGATATCGAAGGGCGACATTCTTGGCTATTTGTGCAAGACATGCGGAGTGGAAGGCAGCGAGATAGGACGCATCGACGTATATGAGCGCTATGCCTACGTGGCCGTAGAACGCAAGACGGCCGACCGCATAGTAAAGATTTCAAAGGGCGCCAAAATAAAAGGAGTGCGCACTATTATAGAGAAAGCGTTCTGATGTCATTCACATCAACATATCCGTGCATAACGGCATAAATCGTAAGGGCTGAAACACTGCGAAGACCAAGCTTCGACATAAGGTTCTTGCGATGCGATATAATCGTCGGCAGACTCAAATTGAGTTGGTCAGCGATTTCTTTGTTTATATATCCCTTCACCACAAGCGACATCACTTCAATCTCGCGCGACGACAACGACACAGCATTCTCATTGTGAGCATGCACTACGGGCGGCAAATTACGACCATTGGCGTGGGCATGCTGTTCGAGCATAAGGATGGAGCGAAGCAATTGCTTCTCGGGCTGGTTGGTACAAATGGTGTGAAACGAACCCAAAGCCGACGCTTTGTCTACAGCAGAATTGGCAAGTACAATGGTCTTGTGGCGCATCGACTGAAAGAAACCCATGTGGGCAAGCACAATGCGCATATCGGCAAAGTAATGAAAATAACGTTCGGGATGGTTTGCCTCAAGTTCGGCAAACGATGCGAACGCGTCGATTTCTATCATCGGCATTACCGACTCCAATAAATGAGTCAACCCCAACACAGCGAGTGTGTTGGGGTCGACGATTGCTATACTTGGCTTTTTACAAAATTCGTTAGTCATTATTTTTTCCAAAAACGTGATGTTATATCGGTAAAATCATCGCCTACAGCACGCTTGTATAGACGCTGATTGGTGGTGCGATCCTTCAGACAACCAAGATGTTCGATATACGGACCGAGCTTGATGTAGTCGAAATCGCGCTTGCGTATGTTCTTCGGAAACTGCTGTCGACCGCTATACCAAGCCACCTTCAGATTCTCATGTTCCCGATGCAGATACTGCGCAAGCTGGCTTACATACTTAGGATCGGCATCGCCGCCCATGAAGCAAATGCAAGTTATCTCACCACCATACTGTTTCATAAACTGGTCGAGAACCATCGGCGTAAGCGGTTGGCCTATGTTCTCCCACAGATATTGACTGTGACACCCGGGGCAGCGGCACGGACACCCGGTGATGTTAATAGATAACGTCACCTCGTCAGGTATCTCCTGGAAAACAATTCCTGTATTCAGATAATTCAGCATTGTCTATATTCTTATTTAAAGGGATGTTTATAATCAGTATTATTTACTTAAGCCTCGTTCAGCTCCTTGTCAACTTCGGCATAATAACGACGCTTGGCCTCCTCCTGACGAGCCTGCGAGAAGTTGCTCACACGCTTCAGATAACCAATGATACGTGTCATATAGTCGATGTTTTTGCTGTGACATACGGGGCATTCCTTAAGGTATCGCTTGTCGATATGACCACAATCGTTGCAGATAGTGTTAGGAATGTTGAATGTAAAGTAGTTGCATCCTTCCTTGGCAGCGATACGCAGCAACTGGCGATACTGCGGTTGTGAAAGGTGTTCCTCAAGGTTCATATGCAGAGCCGAACCACCTGTGAGGTGCTCGATGTATGGAGCGCCGTGCAACTTGAACTTGTCAACGATGTTGAGCGAGTCGTCCTCTACTACATAGAAGTAGCTGTTGTAGCAGTCGCGCGGTACGAAATAGCCGTCCTCACGGTCCCACTTGGCATGCTTAACGCCCACATTCTCGGCTGGAATCATCTCGCAGTTGAACATAACCTCCTTCGAGCGATACTGCTTGTTGTACTTTTCAACGAGTCCAAGCACCTTCTGTACGAAGTGCAGATAGTCGGGATTGTCGTTGATCTGAAGTCCCATGAACTCTGCTGCTTCAACAAGTCCGTTGACGCCAATCGTTAGATACTGACGGCTCATATTGATGTAGCCGGCATCAAACAGCGGCAACATACCCTGCTTCTGCAAATCCTTGAGGTTCTCGTTGTATGCCAACTGCACCTTATGGCAGAGATCGATAACCTCCGAAAGGTATTCGGCATAGTCAAGACCGTTCTTTACAGCATACTGTATGCAACGGTTGAGGTTGATGGTGAGCACGCTCTTCGAACCGGTAGACACGCCACCGGCACCGAGTGTGTAGCTGAAGCCGTTGTCCTGAATCTCGTTGCGCAAGCGGCAGCATGAACTCAGCGAGTCAGCATTGTCACTCATATATGTGAAGAACGAGTGTCCCTCAGAGTACATCTCGGCTGTAAAATCGCCCCACTCCTTATCAATCACATCGCCATCCTTGGTGAGCAACGCCATTGTCTCAACCGGGAATGTGAGCACAGCCTTCGTACGCTCCTTGTTAAACCACTTCATGAAGCGCTTCTGCAACCATGAAAGTCCTGCCCAATCAGGTCTTGAACCGTCCGGGAAGACAAATTCGCCAAAGAGACTTTCAAAGTATGGCTGGTCATAATAAGCCACATTCCAGAACACAGCCTGATAGTTGCGAGCTCCAGTAGGCTGGTTGATTGAGTAAACAATCTGCTCGAAGCAGTCGGTTATCACCTTATCGATGGTACGCTGTTTAAGTGAGAGGTCAACGACGCGGTCTGGTTCCTTCCAGTAATCAAGACCGTACTCCTTACCAATGAAGTAGTTGAAGTACATCAAGAACTCTGGTGTAGCGCAAGCACCGCTCAACATGCTCGATACCATGAATACCATATTGACGAATCCGCCACAGAACGACTTGATGTTTGTTGGCGCTGTTGAGTTGCCACCGATAGGGCCTGTACCGTTGACAAGCCACGGATACATTGTTATTGACGCACAATAGTTGGCAAGCGATGTCTCGTCGTTCTTATATATAAAGTGATGTGTGAGCTTGTCGATATACTCATTGGCGAGTTCTTTGCCGTACATCTGCTTGATACGGTCGACAAGCATGCGACGGTTCAAGCGAATAAAGCCTGACTTGGGAAGTTCGCCGATAAGTGTGGCAATGTTTTTATGTTCAACGTTTGCATTTGCGTCAAACTTTGATCCGGTTGCAGCATTCGAAGCTTTGCAATAATCTGTCAGGAATTTCAACTTCTCAAGAGTCTCACGATCTTCGTTGTGACGCTGACGATAGAGCATAAACGACTTGGCGACTTTATAATAATTCTCGCGCATAAGAGCCTCTTCCACCTGGTTCTGAATATCCTCTACAGTGATGCCCTCGCTTATATTCAAGTGACTGAGTATCTTAGAGATAGCACTCAAGTCAACTGGTTCATCAACCGACTGAAACGCCTTGATAATAGCGTTCATTATCTTATCTAAAGAGAAACGGTCTTGCGATCCGTCGCGCTTGGTTATTATAAAATCTTTCATTGTTATATATAGTTTTTTAAGTCAATCTTATCAAGTCATAGTGATTGCCCAAGTTACACTTTTGGGAAAACTTTTGATTTTTTCGAAGAGCAAAAGTTTTCCGTTTTAGAAAACTTTTTATTATTCGGAAATACAAAAGTTGTTCGTTTGATGTCTTGGAAACGACTGCAAAGATACTACAAAAAAACGATACCTATATACACAAACAATAAAAAAAGCGGAAAAATTTTCCGCCTTAAATCTTGTTAATTGTACTACAATTTTACAACTTCACAGAAGAAATATCAACCAAGTTATTAACTATTGCATAAATGGTCAGTCCTGCCGGGCTGTGTATCTGCAACTTACGCGCAATGTTGCGTCGATGAGTTATGACTGTATTAACCGATATGCACAGATGGTCGGCTATTTCCTTGTTGGTCATTCCCTGCACCAAGGCTACAATTACATCCTTCTCACGTTCGCCAAGAGCCTCTGAGCCTTCCTGGTTTCGACTGATCATATCTGAAATTTTAGCCGTCACATCATTCTGCTTCGACTTATGCTCAAGACGTCGTACAGCCGGAATGAATATCTGTTCCTCTACCTGGGCATGCAACGCAAGCCATTCCTCATTATTATATATATCATATAATGTGGCCGAAAGCTGGTTGTTGTGCAATCCGTCGCTGGGCAGATATTTAATGATGATACTCTTCAACTCACGTAGTTTGGTACTCTCCTGACTATGATGCTTCGAATACATGTCTATCTCGAAGCCGCCAACAGGCTTGCCTTCAAGCAGAGCCTCAACATAAGGATAGACCACTCGCTCCTCATGGCGCATGTGTGTGGTTATGGAACGCGCATATTCGTCATACAGTTTCATTATGAGACGTGCCAGATTGTCATTTTCGTCGAGCGCTTCGGCAAGTTCCTTGCGTATAAACGGCAGCTGGAAGTCAATATAATAGGCATGACTTGCCTTAAGATACTGCAACAGAGTTGGCATCGACAATCGCGATGCATCATCAAAATCGCGGTAACCATTAATTGTAAAGTTCACCACCGCAAGGAATGTATATGTGTCTACATGCTGTTCCTCGCACACCTGACTTACTGTCTTGTCGCCAAAACCAAGGCTGATGCCGAAGCTGCCAAGGCTCTGCAGAAGGTTGTAGTTGTCCCTGATAAGAGAAATCATCTTGTCCTCGGGCTCATACATTTTCTGTTGCTTCATATTTGTCTGCTTATTACCTGTGTATCTTTTTTACCTAAAGATTATGGCTGTACGATTATTGTAAAACAGCCATGCTATACATTATATTATATTACAGGTGCAAAATAATAAAAAAACGACGAAACAGACAATCACTATATGTAGGTATTTTGAATTTTTTATTTACCAAAATTTAGGTATTGCTCACCTTTTTTATTCATAATACCTTTGCAATCGCAAAAAATCATTAAAAAACAAGAGAATTATGAAGACGACTATCGTTACTATGGCTTGCGCTGCAGCAATGTGTTCTCCGCTTGCCATTCAGGCACAGACAGTAGCAGCCGACAGTGTTATGCAGCATGCCAAGGGCAATCGCCTCAGCGTCGGCGGTTATGGTGAAGCTGCATTCAGCCGCAATTTCTACAGCGACTCAGGCAACCGCTACAGTTCGGCAAGCAGTCGCAAGAACGATCCAAGCCATGGACGTTTCGACATACCCCATGCCGTTATATATCTCGGTTACAACTTCGGTAAGGGTTGGAGCCTTGGTACTGAGATTGAATTCGAGCATGGCGGTACCGGTTCGGCAATAGAATACGAAGCAGAAGAGGCCATTGAGTTTGAGCAGGAACAAGAGCGCGGCGGTGAGGTTGAACTTGAGCAGTTCTGGATTCAGAAGTCGTTCGGGCGTTTTCTGAACATTCGTGCCGGCCATATTGTAGTACCGTTTGGACTGACCAACGCCTATCACGAGCCACTCAACTTCTTCACCGTATATCGCCCTGAGGGCGAAAACACCATTCTGCCATGTACATGGCATCAGACCGGTGTGTCGTTGTGGGGCCATATAGGCGACTTCCGTTACGAAGCACAGATGGTAGCAGGTTTGGATGCATGGCAATTCTCACGCGACCAGTGGATAAAGCCTGGCACAACCAAGCCTTTTGAGTTTGAGACTGCCAACAAGTACGGATTTTCTGCCCGTATAGACAACTACACCATACCAGGCTTGCGACTTGGAGTGAGCGGCTACTACGGACAGTCTATGCACAACGCCGTACCTCACGACATGGAGACTGGCAAAAACAAGAACATCAAAGGCAACATCTATCTTGGAGCATTCGACTTCACGTACAATGCCCACAATTGGGTGGCACGTGGCAATGCCGACTATGGATATGTGAGCGATGCTAAAACCATCAGCGCAATACGCAAGCCTGGCACTCAGTATGTGAAGCCGTATGAAAGCAACCAGGTGTTCGGTTCACATGCAATAGCCACAAGCATTGAGGTTGGCTACGACATCTTCTCACAGATTGCCAAACTGCGTGCCGACAGACAGAAGCTTTATGTGTTCGGTCATTTTGAGTATTACAACTCATGCATTGGCAGTTCGAAAGAATATACAAGCAAGAAGATTTTCGCCGGTGGCCTTAACTATTACCCCCTGCCACAGATTTGCGTAAAGGCTGAATACAGCTACCGCAAGCTCAAATCGCAGTATAACGATGAGCCAGCATTAAACATCGGTGTAGCTTATCAAGGACAGTTCCTCTAAAAAAAGCGGATAACCAATAGTAATAATCAATAGTAGTAAAAAAGATGAAAAAGATTCAGAATTTCGTAATGGCGTTCCTTCTTGGAGCCATGACAATCGGATTTACAGCTTGTAGCAGCGACAATGGCGGCAACGGGGAATTCGACCTTCCTGATGTTGGCCAGGCCACAACATCAATAAGCAGCTCAGACAAGGAGATGCAGAAGGTGACAAAGAACTACGTGCAGGCTGTAGTTTATCCTACATACCAGGCTCTTGCCTCTAACGCACGCACACTCTATAGCGCAGCACAGACCCTCTATAAGTCAGCCGAAGCAGGCACAATGACACAGAACGAGATTAATGCAGCATGCGAAGCATTCAAGAACACACGTCGTGAGTGGGAGCGCAGCGAGGCATTCCTCTTCGGTTCGGCAACAGACAACGAGCTTGACCCACATATCGACTCATGGCCACTCGACCGTGACGAGCTTGAGAAGGCACTCAAGAACGAGACCCTTATCGCAGGTTTCAAGAGCGAGAACCCTGCCAAGTTTGTTTCTGAGCACAACACAGAGTTCCAGTCGGTACTTGGTTTCCATGGTATGGAGTTCGTGCTCTTCCGCAATGGTGCACATCGTACTGTAGAGGCTCTCAAGGCTAATGATACCGACGAGGGCGTGACATCAGTAAGGGGTATAGACGAGCTTGCCTTCCTTCAGGCTGTAGCTGCTGACGTTCGCAACATCACAGCTCTTCTTGAGTTCACATGGATGGGTAGCGCAGCAAGCAACGAGACAAAGGCAATCCTCAGCGGCGAGGGTAGCTACGTGTTCAGCACACTCCGCTACAATGGTCTTGCTTCAAATGGTACAATGTGCTTTGGCCAAAACTTGCTTTCTCCGTCGTCTATAACAGGCTATCAGTCATGGCAGGGCACTATGAATCAGATTTTCGTAGGCGGTTGCTCAAACATCTGTGCTGAGGTAGCCGACCAGAAGTTGGGTCAGGCTTATCGTTGTGCTACCGGTAAAGGTGGCACAACAGAGGATGGCGAGAAGGAGTCTATCGACTATATCGAGTCACCCTACAGCCACCGTTCGTTCACCGACTATCAGGACAACATCTATTCAATCAAGAACTCTCTCTATGGCACACGCGACATCAATGCCACAACACCTGCCGAGAATTCTATGTTGAACCTTCTGAAGAAGATGAACTACTCAGGCTATAACAACCTTGTCAATGCCCTCAACGTAGCTATCCAGAAACTTGAGACAGCCAAGAACAGCGGTAAGTCGTTTGTTGAAGAGCCGGGTGCACAGCGTGTTAAGGATTGCATCGATGCTGTATCAGCTCTTGACGAAGAACTCAACAATGCTGGTTCATGGATTAACAGACAGGACGCTATCTAACACATATCAGTATTAAATACTTGCGTGGGTATGGCAGGTAATGTCATACCCACCTATTACGTTTGAACAACAAAATTATCTAAATACATTATGAATAAGAAAATTTACCTCTTCGGATCGCTGGCTATGTGCTTATCGCTTTCAATGGTATCATGTTCTGACGATGATCCTACACCTGGCGGAAATGGCGAAGACCCAATCGAGTCTGACGCTAAGTATGTAGGTCAGGCAGTAGGCAACTTCTCTAAGGAGGAATGGTATCCTGGCGGTGAGCTTGGCACAACCGACAATGTAACTTCTGGTTGTTATGAAGACGAGACTCCTGCAGTAACTGAGCAGGGACTTATCGACAACTTTAATGCAGGCGAGAAGTTCTTTGAGCGTCAGTTCACTTCAGCAGCATCAGGCTTTGGTGGTCTTGGTCCTGCTTCAGTACGCCGTTCATGCCTCGACTGCCATCCCAACTACGGACATGGTCGCCGCATGGACTCATACACCACACAGTATAGCAACGGCAACGGCTATCTGCTCGCCGTATATCATCCTACAGACGGAGCCAACAGCAACGATGGAGGATATGTTGCAGAGGTGACTGGCATGCCACAGACACAAGCAACAGAGCCTTTCAAGGCTCCTATCGACGAAAGTCAGGTTAATCTCCAATGGCATGAGGTGACAGCAATGGAGAGCGGATTGCCAATGCAGTTTCCCGATGGCGAGAAATATTCGCTGATATATCCTGAAGTGACAATTCCGCGTTCGGCATTCCGTACAAGCCCCAATCCCTACGACACGGGCAACAAGGCTGTAGCAGTTCGTATGGAGTCGACCATCGGTGTGATGGGTACTGGTCTGCTCGATGCCATCACCGAGGACGACCTCAAGGCTCAGTATGCCTCTACTGCCAATTATTATAAGAATGTTGCAAAGGTGGCTGATGTGAGCGAATACGTGAATCCCAACTTTTGGGATGCCAATGCCAATGACTTTGCCGCCGGCGCATGGTATACAGCAACAATAGGTGCTGGTAAGTATGCCAATGGCGAGGAAGGCAAGAAGATGATTAAGCGTTTCACATATGCCTTGACACGTGCTACACTTCAAGACGGACCTGGTGCTAACGCTATATGGAATATCACCAACGTTACACGTCCCGACCGTCCGAAGCTCTACACTACAGATGCTTGGGCAGCAGCAATGGCTGCCGACAAGGAGGTGATAGAGAAGATAAAGAAAGACCCGACGTCGCCATTCTGGGCTGATACCGACGACAAGATAGCTACTAAGGTTGAGAATCTGCTTAAGCCGAGTACCAACCAGTTTGACAACGAATGGCACAACTTTAAGCCGGAGATGTCGGCTGACAAGTTCTACGACTTTATGGTATGGCATCGTGGCTTGGCCATTCCACGTGCACGCAACCTCAACAATGCTCGCGTTCAGCAGGGCAAGAAGGTGTTTAACGAGATTGGTTGCACCAGCTGCCACCGCCCGTCATGGAAGACAGGCTCCGACAACTACTGGACTCCAAATATGATTGCCGACAAGAAGTTGCCACGCTACGCCAACCAGACCATCTATCCTTACTCAGACATGATGCAGCACAAGCTCTACATGATCAACGACATCCATAATTCATGGTGCCGCACAACTCCATTGTGGGGTAGAGGACTTGCCGGTGTCAACGGTTCAGGTACAGAACGTCTGCACGACTGTCGTGCTCGCAACGAGATAGAAGCCATCATGTGGCACGCTTACTCAAAGAACTCGCATGCCTACAACGCAGCATTGAAGTTCTACAACTTGTCCAAAGCCGACCGCGACGCAGTAGTTATGTTCCTGCGTTCTATATAAAACGACATTAAATACGCTACCAGCAGTAGCGCATACATCAGCCACACCTGCCTCGCGTTTATATGTATGCCATACATACAGGCGCCTGGCAGGGAGGCTATAAATCCAAGCGACGTGTTCATAAGCGTTGCCATCCATCCTACAAACATTGCCACCATACCTTGCATCCACGCACAAAAACCTAAAGCATACATCACTATTGAGGTATATACAATAATCGTTGCCAACGGTATAGCAACAAAATTGGTTAGCAGGAAATAGCACGGAAATGTTCCGAAATAATACATCGACAACGGAGCTACGGCTATCTGTGCCGCCAACGAAACCTTAACAAGCGACCACATCCACCTTATCACGCGCCAACGACTAAGCCATATTGGCGTTGCAACATCGCGTAGCCGCAAGTTCAACATCACGATGCCAAGCACAGCAAGAAACGACATCTGGAATCCGACATCCCAAAGACCCAACGGATTTATCGCCAACTGCACCACAGCAGCAAAGGCAAGTGTATTTAGCGATACCTGTCGGCGACCCGTCAAAACCACGAATGCAAAAATGGTGAGCATTGTTGCCGAACGCAACACACTCGGCGGCATACCGACAAGAGTCGCATAAGCCCATATGACAACCATAGCAAGCACCTGTCCCAACACACGCATGCGATGATGTACGAACAATAACGACAGCAAACCGTATATAACACCAAGATGCATACCCGAAAGAGCAAGTACATGCGACGCACCCGAAGCGGCATACGATTGGCGCAATTCACGTGTCAGCCCACTACGGTCGCCCATTGTCATTGCTGCTACAACGGCGTATGCCGACTCCGACATATTATGCAAATTACATTGCGACAACAAGCGGTCGCGACCCGAACGCATCCCGATAAGAACCCGAAGCATTAAGCCAAGCTTACGCATGCTGACACGACACCTTTTCCAGCCACCTTTATTTATATATGTACGCGCGACGATGCCATGTACATGCTGATAACGCACATTATCGAAATGACCGTTCTGTCGTCGTTCACTATTGGTAATAGCCTTCAGTCGCGAAACAACTCGAACGCCATCGCCCACAGCCAACTGTCGCGCATCTTCTGCCATACTATCCTTATGAAAGTAAGCACTTATACGCCGTCCAGTAAGTCGCCCGTCTGCCACAATCAGCATACATCTTATTGTACGCAACCCTACAACGGGACGTTCGGCAACAACAGCTTCTATCGTCTCCTCCTCCCCATTGAGAGGCACGTCCAACCGCTGCTCTACCCTACCGACATTCCACATACCCAACACAAAAACATCAAGCATAAGCAATGACGTTGTCATAAGAGGATTGCCCGACTTATTATACGCCACAATAGTAGCGCACACCAATACCGCAAGCGCCCAAAGCACCACTCTAACCGGCACATGCCCATACAGCATGTCACCAACCATAATGCCGGCAACCAGCACTATGGCAATACGCAGAAACGGATACATCTGGGTGTTCATAGGTCATGTAGTGTATTAGGATTATTGCAGTTTCGAGTTCTCAATCTTTTTAGGGCAGATATTGCTCAGTTCGCATTTGTCGCAATGTGGCTTTCGCGATGTGCACACATAGCGTCCATGTAGCAACAGCCAATGATGGGCACGTGCCAAGTCTTCGGCAGGAATATGCTTTACCAGCATCTTCTCTACCTTCAGCGGAGTATCGGCAGTACTCGGCACCAGTCCCAAACGATGACTTACCCTATACACATGCGTATCAACTGGCATTGCCGACTGACCGAATGCTACAGCCTGCATAACATTGGCAGTCTTACGACCTACACCCGGCAGACGCAGCAATGCATCAAAGTCGTTAGGTACCTCGCCACCATATTCATCAACAAGCATACGCGAGAGTTCAACAAGGTGGCGAGCCTTGGCATTTGGATAGCTCACGCTCTTTACATATTCATAAATTTCAGACTCATCAGCCTCAGCCATAGCCTGTGCATTAGGATAATGCGCAAACAATTCGGGCGTAACCTGATTGACACGCTTGTCTGTACATTGGGCACTTAACACAACAGCCACAAGCAACTGAAACACCGAACCAAACTCAAGTTCGGTAGTTACTTCGGGATGAAGTTCGCGAAAATAAGAGAGTACACGCGTATATAGTTCTTTCTTTGTCATAACCTAATAGTTTGTTTTATTTTATACTAATGACAAAGATACAACAAAAACGCCGACAATCAACAAAAGTCAAATGATTTTCTGACAATGCTCAAATTAAATTCTTTTGTTGAGAGTAGCATTGCAAACAAAGGTTAAAGAATTACCATATATCGACATTTTACAGTACTATGTATTGCATAGTACTTATATTATGCATATATTTGCAATCGAAAACATATACTAACGCATTTAAAACCTAAAGCAATGAATATAGACAACGCTAAATCGCAGATGCGTAAGGGAATGCTTGAGTATTGCATAATGCTGTTGCTGCGTCATCGTGCAGCCTATGCCAGCGATATCATAGCAAACTTGAAGGAGGCTGAACTGATAGTGGTTGAAGGTACGCTCTATCCGCTTCTGACACGTCTTAAGAAGGACGGCTTGCTTGGCTATGAGTGGCAGGAGTCTACACAAGGCCCTCCACGCAAATACTATTCTCTTACACCCGATGGTGAGGCTACGCTTAGCGAACTCGACAAGGCGTGGCAAGAGATAGCCCACACCGTAACCGTATTAAAGAACATAAAACCGAATGAATAACCCTGAAATCTGAATTTAATTATGAAGAAGAACATCAACATAAACCTCTTCGGTACACTCTACGCCATCGACGAGGACGCTTGCACACTTCTTGAGAACTATCTTGACAACATGCGCAGCTATTTTGCCAAGTGCGATGGTGGCGACGAGATATTCGACGACATAGAGCATCGTGTGGCAGAACATCTGTGGAACTTGAAGGAAAGTGGTATGACTGCAATTGATATCAATGCCGTGAAGCAGATTATCAGCAGCATTGGCAATCCCGATGAAATGGACAGCGTGGAAGGGGAGACTGCCGATCCTACTACAGAAGAGGCTTCTAATGCAGAAGCAGTCAACGAGGGCAACGGTCAGAGCGATAACGATTCCCACTCTTCCTACAATACCGACAGCAACACAACTGCAGAAGAAGCTGTTGGCAGCAAATGGATTGACCGTGTGATGCATCACGTGAGCACCCATCGTTTCTATCGCGACGGTAAGGACAAGATAGGCGGAGGTGTTATCTCCGGATTGTGTCATTATTGTGGTGGAGGCGACATAGTGGTATGGCGAGTAGGCATAGTACTCTTTCTTATGGCGGCATTTGCCCTCAACCAGACATTGCGCTATTTTTTCCTCCGTCCTTTATTCGGTCTGCTTTTCACCATACCTATAATTATATATATAGCTCTGTGGCTTGTGGCTCCAGTAGCACGAACAACCGAGGAGCGACTCTGCATGACGGGCAAGGAGGTTACGCCAGAGTCGATAAGCAAGGCTATCATTGCCGAGGCTGAGGAGCAGGTAAAGCCAAGCACAAAGCGTGTCAAAGGGGGCAATGTATTGTCAAGAATAGCCGAGATTCTGAAGTTCTGCATAAAGATAGCTGCGCTTAGCTTCTTCTCTGTAATGACAGCCTTTGCCCTTGCTTATCTCCTCTTCTCTATAGCATATTCCGTGATAGGCGATCCGTTTGTACGACTTTTCACCAACGACGAGATTACCCTGAGTGTTTTGGCATCTTTGCCTTACCTGAAAGTCTATATGATTGTGTCGGCTCTGTGTGGTTTCATCGTAGCTCTGTTGCCGTTGCTCCTTGTCGTCCGTTCCTTTAAGTCGGAACCCAAGCCAATGCAAACCGGCATTGTTGCAATGCTTACCGGTATTTGGATTGTTGCGATGACGTTAGGCTTCATCATGTTTGTGATGATAGGCATACAGATGCAGAAGCAAAACAGAGAATACGATAGATTGGAAAATACGCACAACGGCATCTATATGGACCGCAACAACTGGGAATTGACTTCGCAGAATGGCTGGAATATTGATGTAGCCAAGAACTTTGGTGAGACCATTTATGGTTGGTCGAACGAAGACCCTTTGTGCATGGAAAAGAATCCTATACGCATCAGGGCAGACAAGAGCAACCAGCCTATAGAGTTTGCCATGAGCCGCAAGGAGGCTAAGGAAGAGGGCGACTATGTGCTTGAGTGTCTTTCGAGCTGTTCGGTTGTTGATGCTACGCTTAGCGTGTGGAACGAGGGCAAGTGTCTCTCTATATTGCGTCTCGACGGTTATGGCTCAGCCTCAAACATTCCGCTCAAGGGATTGTCGTGGGCTGAAAGCCGCAATACCCCATTCCTGTGCCAGCAGAACGACAGCACCACATGGGTGGACTACGTTGCCTCGAATGCCCAAGATGACAACTGGCGTTATCTCTCTACCGCCCCGTTCCATCACAAAGGTGGAATACTGGAGTATCGTCTGCACATTGGCCAGCACGATGTCAAGGACATTGTGACCAATGGAGGATTTGTGAAGATGGTGCACGAGGGTTTAAGGAAACAGTAGAAACATCCAAATAATCTTTCTTACTTATGAAAACAAAGTATCTTTTACCGTTATTGCTTCTCCTCCTATTCAACGTAATAGGAGGAGCGGCACAAAACGCCAAGACCGACAAGCCCAAGCGTACTGTAATGCTGGTACAGATTGTCAAGGACTCGTTTACGGGTGTGAGGCTCAAGGCTCGCGTAACCTTGATGCGACGTGACAGCACGATTGTAGACACAACCATCTGTAGAGGAAGGCAGAACGACTATTATGCGCGCTTTGAGGTGGAGGCTAAGCCCGAAAAATACATCGTAAAGGCAGAGTGTGAGGGCTATGCTTCCAACTGTCAAGACTACGAGATTAAGCGCGTGGCACGCAACCGCGGCTTCAAGATGCCCGACCTTAACCTGAAGAAACTCGCCCAAAGCGACATATATAAAGAGGTGGACTTGGACGGAGTGGTGGTTACGGGCACCAAGGTTAAGTTCACCTATCGTGGCGACACACTCGTGTATAATGCCAGTGCCTTCAACGTGCCCGACGGCTCTATGCTCGACGCCCTTGTGCGCCAGTTGCCTGGAGCCGAGATCAAGAGCAATGGCGACATCTATGTGAATGGCAAGAAGATAGACTACCTCACACTCAACGGCAAAGACTTCTTCAAGGGCAACAACAAGATTATGCTCGACAATCTGCCTCACTATACTGTGCAAGACCTTAAGGTTTATCATAAGTCAACCGAGAAGAGCCGGCTTGTCGGCACAGAGGTTGAGAAGAAAGACTACGTGATGGATGTGGAGCTGAAGCGTGAGTACAACCGTGGATACATATCGAATGCCGAAGTGGCAGGAGGCACACGCCAACGCTACATGGCGCGTCTCTTCGGACTTTACTACGACGACCGCACCCGTTTCTCCGTCTTTGGCAATGTAAACAACGTCAATGAGAACCGCCGTCCGGGAAGAGAAGGCGACTGGAGTCCGTCGAACAGTCCGCAAGGTCAGACTATCACCAAGCAGGTGGGCACGAGTCTTAGCACACAAAATAAGTCGGGCAGCTTGCGCGAGCAATTCGATGCCATAGCTTCATGGAACGATGTTACCGACATCACACGCTCTTCAAGCGAACAGTTTGCCTCGGCAGGCAACATCTTCAACCGTTCCAGCTCAACCTCCGTGCAGAAGGAGTTTCGCCTGAATGCCAACAACAAGATAACTTACACCGATGAGAGTACGTTTTATCTACAGTCGTCAACATCGTTCAACTATGGCGACGGTACCAACAACTCATCTTCTGAGCGTGCCACATTCGATTCGGAAGGCAATATGGCTGCGGATTCTCCCACCAACCGCTCGCAGACAATAAGCCTTACAAAGTTTCACACAACATCAGTCAACGAGAACCTTATGTTTGGATTTGTCCTGCCCTGGGGCGACATGCTTGACTTCAATCTGAACGGCAGCTACACATCCAACAAGCCTCAGGACAGTTTCAGCCTTTCTAACAACGAGTATCTGCGCGAGAACAAGAACGATCTGCGCCGTGTCTATGCCGACAGCCACAACAATTCCTACAACTATGGTGCAGTCGTAGAATATGGTATTATGCTGAACAATTGGACGGTAAGTTTGAGCCATAAATATAACCAGAACATGATTTCTACCAACCTGCTAAACTATCGTCTTGAGCGTCTTGGCGGCTTATACAACCGTTTCGACCAGCAGCAGCTCGACCGCTTGCCATCAACCCGCGACTCCCTGCTCCTTGCTCTCGACATGCCGAATAGCAAGACTTACCGCTTGCTGACGCGTCAGTATAAAGGTGAGCCTACTCTGCGGTACAACCACAACAACACCTATTTCTCGTTGAGTTTGCCCTACCGTCTTGTGCGCGAGCGCATCAACTACCGCTGTGCCTCGGTCGACACAACGGCTGTTCGCCGCAAGTGGCTTGTGGAACCTTCGCTGTACTTCAACAAATGGAACGATAAGCTTGAATTAAATGCCAGCTATAGCCTTAACTGTAGCCAACCCAGCATGGAGTCGCTTATGCCGATAGACAACGATATCAACCCACTTGCCCGCCGCGTCAACAACCCTAATCTGAAGACATCCGTAACGCATAACATTAATAGTTATGTTAGCTTCATCTTCAAGAACAAGAGCAGTCTGTCGATTGCCGTCAACGGCTCGGTATATACCGACATGATAGGCACACGCACCACCTATAATACGCAAACAGGTGCTTACGCCTATATGAGCGACAACGTGCATTCGGGCAACTGGACCCTCAATCCCTATGTTGTCTATTCTGGCAAACTCGACAAGAAGGGACTGTTTGGCATAGAGACACGCCTCTCGCTCGACTACACCAAGAGTACCGACTTCGACATAGCCTACGATGTCGACATCAACAACGCAGTCTCCGTATTGAGTCGTGTCTACACTTCAACACTTCGCGACTATCTGAAGCTGTCGTTCCAAAAGGGCGACTTGAGCCTGGCTCTCGTTGCCGATGCACAATGGCGCAACTCTACAAGCAACCGCGACAACTTCCAGACGCTCAACGCCTACGATTACAACTACGGCATGACGCTTTCCTATAAGTTGCCGCTCGGCATTCAGCTTGCCACCGACCTAAAGCAATACTCTCGTCGTGGCTACGGCGACAGCTTTATGAACACCGACGACCTCGTATGGAACGCCTCGCTCACACGCTCCTTCTGCAAGGGACGACTCACTCTGACAGCCGAAGGTTTCGACCTTCTGCACCAACTGTCCAATACAACATATACGGTTAATGCGCAAGGACGCACCGAAGTATGGCGCAACACCATACCAAACTATATGATGATGCACGTAGCATATAAACTGACGAAAACACCTAAGAAGAAATAGCCATAAAAAATGCGGCACAGCTCTCAACGAGTTGTGCCGCAGCATTATGTTTAACTAAAAAAAATTTTCGTAATTAATGAAGATTCTCACGAGCCCTCATAGTTACCTGTTAAACAATCGTTCAATTTACCTTAAACCTAATAACTAAAAACCTAAATCTATTACTACTAACCTAAACAATCTATTAACCTTTTGACGATGCAAAGGTATGAAGTTTTCGCTGTTTGCGCAAACAATCAATCAAAAACATTCATTTTTCATCGTTTTAATTGATTTAAAGCAAGCATACAATACAATTTAAGCGTCCACACCAGCCCAAACAATATGCCCGACAAAGTAATATCAATATACTTGGGTATGTATATTGTATATACTTGAGCATTTATATTATATATACTTGGGCTTTTATATTATATATACTTGAGCGGTAGTTAGGCGGTGCAATGACATATGTTTATTTTAATTGTTTCTCGCCATTCAGCACCCATTTCCAAACAGGCACAATCTCTATTTTCAACCCATCACGCTCCATCACTTCCTCGTCTTCGTATGTTACAATTATTGCCCTTTTCAGAGGATATAAAGTGTTTATGGCTACCAAGGCTTTTATCTCACGTTCCAATGTTGACTCGTCACTCATTCTATAACTAGCCTGAACAGCCAGACCCTCGTCTGGCACATAGAAGTCAACTTCAATATTGCGGTTGAAATAATAGATGCCACTACCATACTTCTTATATAATGTTA
Source organism: uncultured Prevotella sp. (assembly GCA_905193385.1). Classification (GTDB taxonomy): domain Bacteria; phylum Bacteroidota; class Bacteroidia; order Bacteroidales; family Bacteroidaceae; genus Prevotella. The sequence continues at coordinate 67,074 of CAJJOL010000014.1, forward strand.
TGGCACATAGGTTTTCCAGTAATAGAGTATCAGGGTTGTTGATGAAGAGGTGCAACAATCCGTTGTCAACAAAATAGTGCTTCTTCACCGTTTCTTTTTCTGTGAATTTAGAGGCATAGTTGTCCAATGATATCAACAGACAAGACTCCTGCAAATATCTCACATACTCCATAATGGTTGACGCACTGCATGGAACGCCAGTCGACTTAACCAAATTGCTCAATCTGTTCAACGAGCAGGGTTGCATCACGCTTTCTGCCAAACGACGCACACAAAGACGCAGCGCATCCTCATTCTTTATCTTATGGCGTACAATGAGGTCGTTGAAGAATATGCGGTTGTACAAACTGTTGAGCCAGATGCGTTTCTCACGGAAGTTGACCAATTCCGGGAAACCTCCCCATTCAAAGTAAGTTCTGAAATGACGCTGCAACTCATTAGCCTTTCTGCCATACTGCCATCCTCCTGCAATGTTTACACCGACAGCCGTAAGATATTCACTAAAGCTATACGGAAAGACATTCACGCTAAGATACCTGCCTCCCAAAACGGTCTCTATGTCACGGCTTAGCATCTTGGCATTGCTTCCCGTAACATAAACACGATACTTCAAGTTGGCAAGACGGCGAGCAAAGTTAGCCCAACCATCCACATTCTGTATCTCGTCGAAGAAGAATATCGGCTGACCACTATACATGCTGTGATAAGCCTGAAGTATAAGGTCTAAGTCGGTAGCTGCCATCCCTTGCAGACGCTCGTCGTCGAAATTGACATAAACAATGTCCTCCAACAGCTTTCCTTCTGCCAATAATTGCTGCACACGCTGATACAACAAGTAGGACTTTCCTGCCTGTCTTACACCCACAAACACATAGTTGCCATACTCTTCCAAGTCAAGAGGACGCTCCACCAATGGTATGCTTCCTATATATTCTTGATTCTCAGATATTATCGTTCTAAATATTTCTTTATCCATACTCTGCTTTTTCCTACAAAGATATGATTTTTATTCGATGGCACAAAATAAAATTCAGCGTTTTTATTCGGTGGCAGCGAATAAATATCAGATGTATGCGTAGAGCTGCGGTGAGGGTTTACCCCTTGGGCGTTTTCTTATACGCTT
>CAJJOL010000015.1:0-68174 GCA_905193385.1 uncultured Prevotella sp.
GAACTTATTCGTGAATTATTCATATTTGTAAAATTAATTTTGAACAGTTACTTATGTACCTTTGCAATGAAACGTGTTAAATGTTGGACTTTTTTCAGTCCCTTGTGATAAGAATATGAAAAATCATAGGTATAAGTTAGTATTACTTGCTGTGTGTTTATTGTTTGCAGCAAGCGCTTTCGGACAACATACTGTGGTGAAGACCAATGCACTTTATTGGGCCACTACCACTCCCAATCTTGCACTTGAGACCAAGATAGGGCGGAAGTGGACTGCCGAGTTATCTGCCGGATACAATCCTTTCACCTTTTCCGATAACAAGAAGTTGCGCCATATTGCTGTGCAACCCGAGGCACGTTATTGGTTGTGTTCGCCCTATGCCGGTCATTTCTTCGGCATGCATCTCGTATATTCACATTATAATATAGGTGGCATCAAGTTGCCGTTAGGCATCTTCAAGGACCTGCGCAACTATCGTTACCAGGGCGACCTTGGAGCTTTGGGCTTCGGATATGGCTACTCATGGATGTTGCCTGGCAACCATTGGAGCATAGAGGCAGAGGTTGGAGTAGGCGTAGGCATAACGAAATACGAGAAATATGAGTGTGCCACATGCGGTTCTAAGGTAGGCAGCGACACCAAAACATTGTTTATGCCAACCAAAGCAGCCATCTCGCTTGTATATAACATCAAGTAATCCGCTTTACGTCTAACACATAATCATTATATGAACACCTTTATATATTTAATGATGTCGCTGCTGTCGTTGGGCATAGTAATGCCCACTGCAGCCCGCACAGCAAGCCAAGCAGCCCGCACAGCAATTCCAGCTGTCAATCCCACCGCATACGCTCCAGGCATCAACATGCGATGGACAGCCGACACGCTGCATCTTTCGTTTGCCCTTAGCGAGTCGCGCAATGGCAGCGGCAGCAACTATGCAATATGGGCGATGCCCCGATTGGGCAGTGCCACGGGCGACACCATCACCCTTCAGAACTCCGTGTTTCGTGGTCGTCGCAACATGCGATATGTCGAACGCGAGCGTCATTTCGCCCCAACCAAGTCCGACCGTATGATGCGCCGCTTGAATTCGTCGCCCCGCAGCACCATGCAGCGAGCCCGCAACGAGGTGATGCTTGGCGACACCGTGCATTACGACGTAGCCATATTGCGCAGCCAGTATCCGTGGCTGTGGCAGAACCGTGTGACGCTCGACGTGCTTCGCGAGCAAGACGGCTGCTGTTCAACCGACTGTCTTGCCCCGTCCACCCTTGCGTCCCTGCGCTACGTTCCGCCCTTCGTGCCCCAGTTGAGCCTCGTGCCCGACAACACCGGCAAGGCAGGCGAACTCGAGAAGACCAATCCGCTGCTCCGTCCTTACAGCCAGTATCGTCCCTACACCAAGGACCGCATACTCCGCAAGGAAGAGGGAGCGCTCTACGTACACTTCGATCTTGACAAGTCAACGCTGCGTCACGACTTCCGCAACAATGCCGCCACGCTCGACCGCATCGTAGACATAACCCGCCAGATACTTGCCGACACCACATCCAACGTTCGTGTGATTCAGATAATAGGACTTGCGTCGGTAGAAGGCCCCGTCAAGCACAACGAGCAGCTTGCCGCCTCGCGTGGAGCTGCGCTCAAGAAGTACATACAGCAGCGTGTGAAGATAGCCGACTCGATGTTCGACGTAGCCAATGGAGGCGAGGCATGGACCGAGTTGCGCTCGCAGATAGAAGACCTTCAGTTTGACGGTCGCGACGAGATGCTTCGCATTATCGACACCGAGAGCGATGTCAACAAGCGTGAGCTTATGCTGAAGACACTACGCGGAGGAAAGCCATATAGCTTCTTGCGCGACAAGGTGCTTGCCGACCAGCGCAACTCAGGTTATCTGCGCATCTACTACGATTATGTGCCCGACACCGCAGCAGCCACCATCAACCGCGCTACCGAGCTTATCAACCGCTCACAGTATGCCGAGGCTCTGCAGCAGTTGCGCACAGTCAGCACCGACCGCCGGGCATACAACGCCCTTGGCGTAGCTCTCTACATGACGGGCAACCGCACCGAAGGCATGGAATACATACGTCGCGCTGCCGCCGATGGCAACGCCGAGGCACAGGACAACCTGCGCCAATGGGAGGCAATACAGCGTGCCGAACAGTAAAACAAGAAAACGTAACGTGTAATACGACAAGAGAATTAAAACATTATAAACAAACATCGTAAATGCGTTGATAATCAACCGCTTACGAGGAGGCAATCCTGCGGCATTTCAAAAGGACTCCTTTTGAGGTGCTAAAGGACTCCTTTTGGACCGCAAAACGAGTCCTTTTGGTGAGCAAAAGGACAACTTTTGCACTGCAAAACGACTCCTTTTGCAAAACACAACGAAAAAGGCTTAAAACCCCAACGTACGGGGCTTGAAAACCAACGCATCTACATTAACAAAAACGTTCATTTTTATGAAAAAACTAAGCAGCTTTTTCCTCATGGGCACAGTAGCCCTTGCAGGACTTGGTGTGATGTCATCGTGCTCGTCTGACGACCTCGGCAATGACTCCACAACAAACCCCGGCGAAACAAAGGCAGTGAAAACCCAGTTCGCCCTTAACATTCCGCGCGCCAACGGAGGCACACGTATGAGCGGTGACAACGCACAGGCTAACAAGAATTTCCTTGGAATGGAGGACATCCGCATGTACTCTTTCAAGGGAGAACCGACCGCCTCTTCTACAAGTACTGCCACATTCACCCTTGCCAACATCGCTTCTGGCATTTCAGAAACAGCTTCGTCAAAGATCTACAGCGACGTATCTGTACCCGTAGGAACTACACACTTCCTTTTCTATGCTCACGCTCCGCAGGGAACAACTGATGCAACTAAGTTCACTCAGGGTGTGCTTAAATTAACTAATCCCGAAACAGAAACTACTGCAACAAACGGTATCTCTGCCGAGTTGGTTAAGCTGAAAGGTACCGACGAAACTTCTCCAGCAGCTCTCCTTGGTATTCTTAATGGTGTAGCAGGAGTTAATGGTTGGGCTACAGCAGGTGCTGATACAAAACTCGGCAAGCTTTATGCTAATTTCGTTAAGGCAAAGGCAGGTTCTGCTAACAGCATCCGTATTACTCTCCAGGCGCTTTACAACAGCCTTAGCGGTGTAATCACAGCAACTGATGATGCTCAGAAGACAATCGCTGAAAATATCCGTAAGGAAATAGACAAGAGCTTTACAGCTACTACAGGTACTGACGGATACGTTACACTCGCATATAATAATACCAACGTACACACCACATATCCTAACAACATCAACCTTCCCGATGGTGCAGTAGAGTTGTCATTCGCAGAAGCAACAAAGACATTCTCTTATGCAGCAACATCTGGTCTTACAGGTATTGAGAACCTTAATGCCGCAAAGGTTTGCTTCCCTTCAGCAATCTATTATTTCCAGAGCAGCGACCTCGCAGCTACTGCTATGGAGCTTGATGCTTCACAGTGGCCTACAACAACTTCTAAATGGGTTAATGAGTCTGCTCCTTGGTTGAGCGCTACTTCTACACTTGAAACAGGTTGGACATCTGACGTTAAAGCAACAACACGTTCTATCGCAATGCGTCAGAACATCAACTACGGAGTTGCTAACCTCGCTACTACCGTTAAGTGTGGCGATGCTTCGTTGCCAGACAACACAGACCTCACTGTTACTGACCCAAGCGAATTCGCTGGTACAGTAGCCGTTCCTACAGAGGGCTTCACCGTTACAGGTCTGCTTATTGGCGGTCAGCCCACAAAGGTAGGCTTCAACTTCCAGCCGGCATCTAATGACGCATTCGATTATACTATCTACGACAACAATCTTACTGGTATTGTTGCCATGAACGGTACTGCTTCTACAACCAACTACACCATCGTTCTGCCTAACGACAAGGGCCGTGGCGTTGCAGATCAGAGCAAGGTTAACGTAGCAATTGAGTTGACCAACAACTCTGGCGTAGCCTTCCGTGGAGCCGACGGCATCATCCCTGCCGGTGGCAAGTTCTATCTTGTAGGTCAGCTTGCTCCTAAGGACCAGAAAGTTACAGGTGTTGAAAACCCAGCAGTATTCATGAGCGACTACATGACCACACTCAAACTCACTATCAAATCGCTCAAGAACGCTTACAACACAATCCCCGACCTGCGTTCAACAAAGCTCCAGCTCGGTCTCTCGGTTGACCTTGACTGGCAGGCAGGTCTCCAGTTTGACGTAGAAATCAAATAAAACCGCAGCCAGCAACAGTCTGGCACCCCATAGGGCGGCAGCCCTTGATCAGGCTGCCGCTCACTATTTTAACACTACACGTACATGATTATATTGACATTACGACACGGCGTGAGGCTTGTCGCGGCAACAGCCATTGCCACGGCATGCCTCACTTCGTGCATAGACGAGGACCTGACACAGTGTGGCAAGAACTACACCGTCGACTACACCGTGCGCCAGCTCACCGACGTGCCTGCCATTCTGCAGCGCCACCTCACTACCCCTGCCGAGCAGCAACTCTCGGCACAGTTGCTCGCACCGCTCAATCGGGTGTTTGCATCTACCGCCGCCGACCTCGACCTCTCCTTCTTCGACAGCGCTACGGGCAACGTCGTGCAGCACGAGCAGCACGACATCAATGCCTCGCATGCCCAGTACACCCTCTATCTCAAGAAACTCGACTACCGCAACCTGGCACTCGCCAATGCCGCAGCCGAGCCGTTTGTGGCTGTCGACGGAGCCGCTTCGTCCTCTACGCTGACCCTCAGCCAGACCCCGTCCGACACCATCGACACCCACACCCATCCACTCTTCACGTCGCGACTCGACATGACACTTGCCGACCAGAGCCAGTCCTACCATGCCGACCTCTACATGCAGAACTGCGCTTCGTGCCTCGTTCTCGACCCAGGCACCAACGTCGTGCAGAGCCTTTCGGGCTATGTCGACGACATGGCAACCGAGTTCAGCGTCAGCGACAGCACCTATCACTTCGCACGCCACACCGTTGTGCGCTCCACACCCGTCAGCGCCGGCGGACAGTATGCGCTCTATGCCGCATCCATGCCGTCGCCAATGGCAGCCCAAACCTACACCTCAGCCGACGGCATCAGCCAGACCGCCACATGGCGCATAGGCATAGTGGTGCGTATGGCAGGCCGTTACACCAAGACCACGCTCTATGTTCAGGAGCCGCTACGGGCAGGTGAGCTGCGCATCATCAAGTGCAAGATAAACAACCGAGGCGAAGTGGTGCCCAATCTGCACAATGTAGGTGCCAGCGTCGAGCTCGACTGGAAACCCGGAGGCGACCACAATATCGACATCTGACAATTCCCATCAACACAAACCGTATACAAATGAAACGCATAGACTATTTCTTTACACTCATAGCCACGCTCCTTCTGCTCGCCTCATGCGGTAGCAGTGGCGACGAGCCGTCGCCCTCCACAAAGCCTAAGGTGGCGCTGCGCATGCTTGTTCAGGCACCCAAAGCTCCGTCATCGCGTATTGCCGACCCCGGCACCTCAACGGGCGAAGCCGACTTGTGGGACACCTTCCTGCTCGCCTTTGTCTACAAGAGTGGCGAGGCAGGTGCCAATACTGTGATAGTCGACCGCATAACGCGCACGCAGTTCAACCAACTCGAACGCTACAACGACAACGACAATGTGCGCTACTACACCATTCAGCTTATGCCCGGAGTGGTTTATTGCTACGGCATAGCCTACAGCTCTGACGCAACCGATTACGACATATACGAGCGTCTGCAACAATGCACATCGAAGGAGGCAGTTGACAACCTGTTGATTTCCAACTCCTACGCCGCAGGCAGTGCCGATGCCACGTCCAAGTTCCTAAGCGTTGCCACGGGCTACTATCATGATTTGAAAGACAAAACCCGTCAGGGCACAATCGACATAACCAATGCCGCAGCTTCGGCAGAGTCGCCCTACAACGTGCCCGTGCTTCGGCTCGTGCGCTTGGCATGCAAGATAGACGTGCAGTGGGATGCCGCTTCGGCATTCACAGGCAGCCAGTTGCGTGCCTACGTCACCGGATTCAAGTACACCTCCAATCTTTCGGTCACTGGCGCAGGCTACGGTCGTCTCTTCCCCGAACTCGCCACGTCTACCGAAGCGGTAGGTGGCAGCACCGCATTCCTCAACACCAGCGAGATAAGCCAGCGCAACGGCCGTGCCTATCACTACGTCTTCCCCGAGTCGCAGAAGGCAGTAGGCACAAAGCCCAAGCTCACCTTCGACGTGAATGGAGTCGATGCCGACGGCACGACGAAGCAGTCTGTCGTCACCGTCAACTTCAGCAGCCAGCCCCAGGCAGCCACTTGGTACAAGATCAACGCCACGGTGAGTGGCATTTCAGCCAATAAGGAATTCACATGGGACATCACCCAAACACAGGGTACGAACTAAATATCATTCTAATATATGCTTCGATTTATACAGAATGTAATGGCAGCGGCAGCCCTCATGGCAATGCCGCTTGCGCTCAATGCGCAGACCAATTACTACGTCAAGGCACCTCACGACCTCACTACGGCTACGCCAGAAGGCACAGCCGACGGTTCTTCGTGGGACAAGGCTATATCTCTGCAGCAGGCATTGGCAAAGGTTAAGGCAGGCGACTGCATCTTTGCCAAGGGCTACACAGCCGGTGAAGCCACCGGCAAAGACTTCTACTACACCGTACCCGACTGCAATGGCTTTGTCCTGCCGTCGGGTGTGCGCATGTATGGAGGCTTTGCGGGCAACGAGACTGAGATCAGTCCCGACCATCTCGACACCCCTGCCAATGACCCACGCAGCTGTGTCGGCAGCGACCTCTCGCACATGAAGTACCGTTCGGTGCTCACTGCCGACATCGACTGCAACGACACCGTGTCTGACACGTGGCTGCTCTTTCCGCAGAACTCTACTCGCAAGGACAACGCCAGTCATGTAGTGACGATGAGTCTTGCCCCTACTGCCGTCAATCCCAATGCCGGCAACGATCCCACTGTGCTCAACGGATTCTACATTGTGGGCGGCAATGCGTCGGGGTCGGACGATTCTTACGGTGGCGGAGTGTACATCACCGATGCCGGCACAGCCGACAACAACACCGGCGAGCGCGGTTATGACGTGTCGCGCTGCTTCTTCACCAATAACTACGCAGAGCGTGGCGGCGCCATATACGTGGCAGCCAACGTCAAGCCCAACGCCAACCGACGTGCCTACATACGCTACAACACCCTCTTCAACAACGTGGCAGGCACACGAGGAGCCGACGACAACCTTGGAGGCGGACTCTGGGCAGAGGGTAGGGCAGACATCGTCAACAACCTCGTCTACTGCAACATCAACGGTGGTATGCGTGTGTCGGAAGCCACTACCGTTGTCAACAATACCATTTCGCGCAACAACAGCGCCGGTATCGACCACGTGTCGCCTGACAAAAATAACAAGCTCACCGTCTACAACACCATCGTCTGGGGCAATCACCGACTCAACAAGTATTCGCCTGCGCCCCATTTCAGTCATGGCGCATACTATACACACCGTGGCGAGGCAAACCCCGGCGACGACACCAACGTAGTTCTTGAAGAGAGCAACAATGCAGCTGACGGCGCAACGCCCAACTTCAAGGATCCGGTTACATCTGCCAGATACGACCGTAGCTACATCTGGACCACTACCGATTATCCCCAGTGGTCGTATGCCATTGACTACGGTTCGGCACTCATTGCCAAAGGCGACCCTACACAGTATAAATCTGCCACTTGGGGCGACCGTGCGCTCAGTGCCGACAACCGTTTCGGCACCGCCGACAACAATACTACAACCATCGATATAGGTGCCTACGCCTATACCAAGGTGCCCGCTTCGCGCCGTCGTTACGTCAAGACAGCAGCCAATGGAGGCAACGACGACAACGACGGACTTACTTGGGCCACTGCCTACGCATCACCCCAGAAAGCCATCGACGCCCTCAACGACGGCACAGGCCAGCGTGGCGAGGTGTGGGTGGCAGCCGGAACATACGCCCCCAGCGCCCATATCACCAAAGACACCAACAGCCCCGTGGCATTCCTCATGCACAGCGGCATCAACGTCTTTGGCGGATTCCGTGGCACGGAGACCTCGATCGACCAGCGCGACGGCTATTACGATAAAGAGACCGATCACCAACCCAACCGCGATTCTCAATATACATGGAAGTTCCGCGACAAGTATCGCACCATATTCCAGGGCCAATCATATACCCTTTCGGACTGGAACAGCACCAAGGGCGAGTGGATCATCAACAGCGGATCGTACCACGTGGTATGGTTTGCACCCATTGCAGCCAATGGAGTGGGCACGGCTGACAATAAGGTGGCAATGTTCGACAAGGAGACAGTGCTCGACGGTGTCACCATCGAGGGTGGCAGACACACCGTCGAATCCGGTTCGGTCAGCGAAGGCTATCTGCCCAACGACGGAGCCGGAGTGCTTATGGGCGAGAATGCCATACTGCGCGACTGCGTGGTGCGCTACTGCTCTGTCGCAGGACGAGGCGCTGCCGTGTACAATGGTGGCGGACGTGTCGAGAAATGCCTTATATATAATAATGTGAACGCATCGGGCGACGGTGGCGGAGTCTACATCGACGGATTCGGCATCGTGTCGCGCTGCATCATCACCAACAACAAGGCGCGCAATGGCGGAGGCGTGTACATGAAGAAGGGCAAGGTGGCTGACCATGCCATACTCGCCCTGTCGGTAGTAGCCAACAACGAGAACACCGCCAACGGTGCCGTCTATGCCGACCAGTCGGGCAATCTCATACACAACACCATTGTCAACAACTACACCTCAACCTCTACCGACGAATCGGACGATAACGCTTCGCACACGGGTGGAGTGTACGTCAACGGCTACTGTTATGCCGTAAACAACATCATCTGGAACAACGGCATCAAGCGCCCGGAGGGCTCTCTGGCAAGTTCGGCAACCCAGCAGGCACAGATATATGCCTCCAATGCCACTGCCGCCAACGTGCGGTTCTACAACAATGCACTCTCATCGCCCAACTCGGCAGTGTGGAACAACGTCTACCAGTCGGGCACAATATCACTCGGAGCCAATGCCGCTGACTGCGTATTCAAGCTCAACGACAATGGCGCAGCGCAGTACGGCTCATGGAATCAGATAATCGACTGTATCGGATTGCAGTCGTCGTGGAACACAATCGACTACTACTGGCCCACAAAGAACGGCGCTTCGCTGCGCTCGTCAGGACTGCCCCAGTATATGTTTGATGCCGAACTGCTGTTCCGTCCCGCTGCCGACATCATCGGCGAAATATTCAATTCCTATACCATCGGAGCCTACTACTCCGACGTAGTCGATTTCCGCCCGGCTCTGTTGCGTCGCGACGGCAAGGACGTTGTGCGTCTGTATGTCGACCCCAATGGCTCCAAGGCTGACGGCGACGGCTCGTCATGGAGCAACAATGCACCGTCGCTGCACGAGGCACTCGTCTTCTTCGAGAACTTCACGTTGCCGACTACAAAGTCGTTCAATACACTTAACGTGGAGACACCTGATGCTTATCCAGGACAAAATAGCATCACGCTCAATCCCGACAATACCATATTCGAGATCTGTCTGCGCGAGGGCAACATCCAGCCCGAATACTCTTACGACAACAACGACGCCAGATCCGTGTCTCACCGTATTCCGCGTATGGACTGTCCGCTGCGCATCGTGGGCGGCTATCCTTCGGCTTCAGCCAACGCTACGCCTACCGATGCCGACCGCGACATAAAGAACCACCGCACCGAGTTTGACGGACGCTATACTATCGGAGCGCTCAGCGGCCACTCGTATCATACGGTGCGCGTGCAGAATGGTGCCGACGTGACGTTCGACGGAGTTGCCGTGACAGGCGGCAACGCTACCGAGAACTCTACAATACACACCGGTGCAGGTGTGCTTCTGTTCAATGGAGCACGTGTACAGATGGACAACTGCATCATCGAGAACAACCGTGCCTATACAGGTCCGGCTGTGGGAGCCACCACATTGGCTGACAACGTGAAGCTCGTGATGCGCAACTGCGTTGTCAACAACAACACTGTGGTAGAGTCGCAGGAAAAGGCTGCAAGCGACGATCCGTGGCTTTTGAGCATTACGCCAAAGGATATTGAGTTCAATCATGTCACCATTGTCAACAACATAGCGTGGGCTCCGCAAGACTCCGTGCTCAATCGCAATGCCCGCACATCGTATGCTCTTGGCAATCAGTATCCTGCCGGCACGGTGACAACATATTGCAACAACACATTATCTGACATTGCATCATTGGGTAAGGACGGAGCTGCCAACTTCTCCAACCCCTCTGTCAACTGTGGTGCAGCCGAGTCGGGCAACGTTTATTATGGCGGCAATGCCGACTATCGTCCGCTCACCAGTTCGAAGGCTATGCAGGTGGTCATCAACAAGGCTGCTGCCAACGCTGACGATATGTCAGTCGACATCTATAACGATGAGCGCGACCTCGGTGGCGCACCCGACTTGGGCGCTGTTGAGGCTCTGCTGCCTAAGTCGGGCAGCGTGATTTACGTGCGTTCGTACAACACCGTGGCACCAAAGGACAACACCGAGGTGCTTGACGAGACCGACGGACAGCCCGACTTCAGCCTGCTTAAGAACAATCCCGGCGTGGTTTACAACGGAAAGTCGTGGGATACTGCCATTCATGGCAATGCCATGTGCGACACGCTCAATATGGACAAGCTTGACAATTCCATATATGTGCTTGAGAATGGCATGATGCTTGCTGCTACGTATGATAACTCAAACTACTCAACGTATCTCGGCACAACCACTACTCCAGTACGCACCGACCCCTATTATGGTCCGGCGTCGGGACATTATACACGCTTCCTTGTGCCTGACTGGACTGGTAATTATCAAAAAACTGCTGCTGGCAGGAAAGCGTGGGACAAGTATTATCAAGGCAATACCAACCAGTGGGACTGGGCAGATTCAACTGGCAACTATAACAGTATCAACAACGACCGCAAGGAACGATATGTCAGCGGATTGCAGTTGGCAGTGGAAATAGCCGCCAAGTACAACGCCCTGCACAAGAACGATGCAGGATTTGAGCCTAAGGTTGTATGGGTAGGAGCCGGAGTATATACCGACTACAAGGGCTTTGTAATCCGCAATGGTGTCAAAGTGTATGGAGGCTTCCCCAAGGAAGGAACACCAGGCGAACAGGAGCGCAAACCGCTGCTCTCGCAGTACGTTCCGGCTCGTTTGGCAGACGCATCACGCACTAAGTCCGACTACGAGACAATACTTCAGATACGCAAGGAATCACCAGTGAAAGGTAGTACAAGTGACATTCTTGACATATCCTCTTTTGCTGAAAAAATTGTAAATGAATGTGCCGCAGACGCTACCAATGGTGCTACAGGCATGTGCCAACGACACTATGTACTGTATCAGCCTGACGTGTGTGTGACAACCTGGCATGTGGCAGGCGATGGCAATAACAGTGCATACAATGGCAACGAGTATCGCTGCTACGACACTGGCAAATACTACTGGAAGAAATATGTCGGTGGCAACAAACCGAGCGTTTATAAGGAATACAAAGATGTGAAGTGGGACGGATTCACCGTTCGCCACGGCTACATTATTAATTATATGGCTAACCGTGACGGTGGTGCAGGCGTGCGCGTGTTCCATGGCGTGAAACTCGAAAACCTCATCATCACCAACAACCTCACTCACGGCTACCGTACACGTGGAGGCGGACTGTATATGGATGGTGACTACTCGACAATATCCAACAGTTTCGTGCTCAACAACCTCACTACCGACAAGAACGCCAAGACGATGAGCAATTGGTCGGACGGATATGTTGATGCAGGTGTGTATAACCAAACTGGAGGCTTTGGCGATTATGACGACTACGGTGGCGGTGCCTATATGATTGTGGGCACGGGCTACAATATGGTCGTGGCTAACAATCGTGTGGTAAGCTATCTGACACAGTCGGGTAGCGGTGGAGGCATCTTCATCGAGAACGCCAAGTTCTACAACAACACCGTAGCATACAATACTTCACGCCGAAACGGTGCCGGCATAGAGCAGTGGGCATCGGGTGGCAACGCCACCGGTGTGTCGTCAGAGCTGTCGCTTTACAATTGTATCGTCTACGGCAACAAGAGTACTGACTTCCCCGACAATCCTCAGGTGTCGTCGACAAGCGTCGGCACATTCAAACCTGCCCACAACTGCTTCCTTATAGGCGGTACAAACAGCACGGCGGGTGTGTGGAACGAGAGCGGTGGTAGCAATGCCGACGAGAAACTTTATTCTTCAGCCAACGGCAACATTATATATAAAGGTAGCGAGGAGTCTTCTTGCAACCCGTTTGCAGCCGGTGACGATGCCCGTAAGACCAACGACTATCGTCTGAGTAGCTCTACCAAGTGTATGAACGGTGGTACCGACAACCTCAACCAAAACAATGAGGAGCACAAGGTAGACCTCCCGCTCACCGATATGGACTACTCCGACCGTATAAAGGACTGTAAGGTGGACATCGGCGCATACGAGTCGGACACTTACTCTAACATCGCTTTCGAAACACGCAACGACTCTATCGTGTTCTATGTGACGCAGACTGGCTACGGCGACAACTCCGGACGCAATCCCGAGAATGCTGCCTGCGCCGAAAAACTGCAAAAGGTGCTCAATGTTGCGGGCGAATGCTTCGCCACGAAGAAGTTTGGTGACAGAGATTTAAGCGCAATAAAGAAGTTCGTTGTGAAGGTGGCTGGCTACAATATGAACAACTCCAGCGAGGGATTCATATATCATCCCAACACCCTTGCCGACCCTTCCGACCCTCAGAGCTACACCTATCTCATCCCTGACGGAGTGACGCTGATGGGCGGATATTACGAGGGTGAGCAGCAGACCGTAAGCGAAACCGCTGGTACTGAAACTATAAAGAAGATAAAACTGGTAGGCTACAACTGGTACGACGACAATCGCAACGTGTGGGACGGATGGCGCAAGCTGACAGACGGAACCCTTGCCAACAGCCGTACGGTTCTGTCGGCAGTAGCCAAGTTGCCTGCTACCTCTACCGTTGACCGCATTGTGGGTCATCACGCCGTAACATTCGGCTCATGGCCAACCGGCGATTTGCAGAAGTGGAGCCAAGAAGCGGTGAGCAGCAGTGCCACTATCGACGGATGTTTCATCGTCAGCGGCGAGGCAATCACTAACGACGGACACAAGGCTTTTGGTGGTGCTGCCATCGTGCCGAAGAACGCTCATGTGCGCAACTGTGTCATTTCGCACAACAATGCGGTTCGTGGCGGAGGTCTGTATCTTATGCCTGGAGCCATCGTGAGCGGCACTATGATTGACGAAAACGAGGCTCGTGTGGGTGCTGGTATGTATGTTGACAACGGCGATACTAAAGACGGTACACCCGACAACCGTGCCTATGTCATGTCGACAACAATCGTCCGCAACACGGCTGAGAATACAGGTGGAGGCGTATTCTTTGAAGAAGGAGCGCTTATGGCAGCCAACTGCGTGGTGTGGGGCAACTTTGCCGCATCCGACAAGAACCTGAGTGGCATTTCCGACAGGGACTTTGAGGACACCAAGCTCTACGGTTCTGTAGATGGAACGAATGCTGCCACAGGTCGCGAATATCCCTTCAACGATTGCTTCATCGAGACTTTCAAGATCAAGTCGAACCACCCCAACATCTCGATGACATCCGAGAATACACGCTATTTCCGTTCGGGCGACACGTATGTTCCGCGTCCTTTCTCGCAGCTTATACACGCTGGAGCGGACAACGCTACTATGCTCAACGTGTGGAAGAAGCGCTTCGACGTGGCAACCTACGATATGCGCTCGGTTGAATTTGCTGTCAGCAACCTGCAGAACAAGCTCACCGTGGGTGCGTTTGCAGTACACCTGGCTGCTACCGACAAACTCTTCACCCGACTGTTTGTGTCGCTCGACGGCGGCAACGAGGTGTCGGCAGACATTCAGCAGGAGTATGTGGGACGCTCGTTCTACACTCCGTTCAACTCGCTCGGCAACGCTCTGGAGTACATCCGCAAGATGCGTACAAG
This sequence comes from uncultured Prevotella sp., assembly GCA_905193385.1. Lineage (GTDB taxonomy): Bacteria > Bacteroidota > Bacteroidia > Bacteroidales > Bacteroidaceae > Prevotella. The sequence goes on from CAJJOL010000015.1 coordinate 14,206, forward strand.
CGGAAAGGCTACTGACGACACCCACTTCGAGATACTCCTGGCTAAGGGAACCTACGTACCAGTGCTGGCACGTACCACCACTTCGACCAAGCTCGACAACGATATGCGTATGTGTTCGTTCTCTATTCCGGTCAACACGGCGCTCTATGGCGGATTTACGGGTAAGGAACTCTACTGCACAGGCAAAGGACTTGTCGATAAAGACTTCCCTGGCAAGCCTACTGGCACGTTTGTTGCCGATGGCAAGATGACCGATATTCTCGCCGAACGCAACAAGAAGGAGAATACATCTACGTATTTTGTCGACCGCAACTTGAACAATATCATTGAACCGTGGGAGTTCAACTCGCTCACCATTCTTACCGGCGACCTGCTCAACGATGAGTCCGAACGTGCCTATCACGTGGTTTATGCCTACGATGACAAGACGTATGCGGAAGCCGACAAGAAAAAGAAGCGCCAGCAGTTGGGCATAGTTCTCGACGGAATAACCATCCAGCACGGTGCAACTTCGTCGTTCCTCGACTTCGACGACAGCGGTAAGGAGCTACTGAACGAAGTTGGTCACGGCGGAGGTATATATAGTAATGGTGTAAACGTAACGCTCAACCGCTGCCGACTGATTGACAATCGAGGCATACATGGCGGTGCCGCCTTCATCAAGGATGCCGATTTCTCTGTATTGGGTTCGCTCGTGGCAGGCAACGAAGCTATAGCCGACTCGCGCATGCGTTCGGAAGCAGGCAAGGGTGGAGCCCTCCACTTCAACTATGACGACCAGAACGCCTACGGAAGTTTCTATACTGCCAACTCGCTCTACGTCAACAACAGCGCCGAACCGTCGCTCGACGGCACAGGCGACGGTATGGGTGGAGCCATATACTTCAATGTCGGCAACGATGCCACTAATCACGAAATGCACTTCATGAACTCGATAGCAGCCCGAAACAAGGCTACTAAGGGTGCAGGAATGTACTGGAACGGTAAGATTCTTGAAGGTAAGCACTTCTCTTGCAACAGTGTTGTATGGGGAAACAAGGCAGACAAGAGTCAGCAGATGTTCTTGAAGAATGTGAGTCATGTAGCCAGCGACGTCTTTGTCAATCTCGATCCAGTGGCTGATTACAAGGATGTGAAGCGTGAAGACGGCAGCGTTGTACGCACACTCATCAACGACAACATCGTACTCAGCACCGACAACATGGCTATTGACGGTCCGCGCTTTACCAAACCGACCGCATTGGCTGGCGTAGATGGCTACGACCTCAAGTCGCAATGGAACCCTGCAGGCATCTCAATACTTACTGATGCCGGCGACGGAGTGTTGAAGAAGGACAACTCTGGCAACTTCAACAATGAGACCGGATCTTATTACGACTTCTGGAACAATGTTGTGTCGGACACAATACGCACTTATTTCGCTGCCGATTATGGTATAAGCCGCTATATGTTGCGCCGTCAGTCGAACATGAACAGCAATAGCACTGTTTCCGATACGCACTGGACCGACTACGCACGTTATCTCGGTGGACTCAACGAGGACGGAACTCTCGCCGACAAGACCATCGACATCGGACTGTATGAGTATCAGTATAAGATAGACTTCCGTAAACTCATCGGCGTTTACATCGGTAATACCGAGCAAGGCGACGGCGACGGACGCGATTGGGCTAACCAATCGTCCGACCTGCGCAGCGCCATCATCGCTATGGCAAACCCAGATGGTGCCGTAAGTACGGGCGACGGATATAAGAAACGTACCGTATATGTGCGTGGCGGAGAGTACTTCTCGCCGACACTTTATGCCGGCAATGCCTTCTCGTTGTATGCAAGTGAAAGCGATGAATGGGGCGAATCGGTTACGATAAAGGGCGCATGTACGGGCGAAGGACATGGTGACAAGGCTCAGCAGGACTTCTCCAAGCAGACCGTTATAGTTCCGAGCAAGCTGCCGATACTAAAGGCTGGCAGTCTGCTCAACGTAATGACTAAGCACAAGCCCGTAACAATCGAGGGATTGACATTCAGCAACGACTACGGTCGCGGACTGCGTGCGCAGGTTGACGATGCCCGAGGCTCGCTCACGATACGCAACGGCGGATTCCGTGAGAATGTAGGAAGCGGAATGTTTGTGGCTCAGAATAAGGGTAAGGTGCTTATATATAATACGGTGTTTGCAAGCGATTCGTGCAAGAGCAACATCAAGAACGAAACCGGAGAAGCCGCAAAGGTGGGCAACAATGCGGCGCTTGTCACTACCGGCAAGACAACGGTTGTAAACGCAACGTTTGTCGAAAACCTTGGTCCGGCTATCGCTTCTAGTCCTACAACTCATGAGTTTGGCGAGGCTTCACTCAACGATACTCGCGTATTCAACTCCGTTTCATGGCAGAACGAGGACAACAAGACCGACCTGACGCAGCTTGCCGACGGAACCACCGAGATAAAGCCAGGCAGCATTTACGCCCCAGGCGGAGTGTTCTGGTCGGACATTATTGGCATAAAAGGCACTGGATTTACACGCAATAACAAGGCGTTTGCCTATCATTATGCTGATGGCAAGGTGCCAGATGGAGTAGTTAACGGTCCGGCTAATGCCGATGCCATGAACGGACCAAACTTCACCAATCCCGCAGCCAAGGACTATACGCTGCGTCCGTCGCTCTTCTTGCTCGATAGAGGTTCGAATACTCACTATCAGAAGGAGGTGCTCGGCTATGACGATGCAAAGATAACGGCAGCCAAACCAGCCATTCCCGACACCGAAGTAGAGCTTGCCAACAAGCGCCGACTTGTAGGCGATGCCGTCGATGTGGGTGCCTACGAGCACGACGCACAGCTGCGTCAGATACTCTACGTTACGCCTATAGCTTCGGCTGAGAACACGGGCGAGAGCTGGAACAAGTCGATGGGCGACCTCCAGTCGGCTGTTGACCTTGCCGGACTCTACTCGCGTCGCAACGGAGACGACAGCTACGTGTTTGTCGACCAGAAAGTTAGTGTAGACAATCTGAAGCTCGAACTCGACCGTGTACACGTTTATGGCAATATGAACGGTGAGAAATCCGCATCGGACGAGACCACGGACGGAGCCAAGAAGGTGGTCAGCGACCTCCTCGGCAAGCGTCATGGAGCCTTCGAAAGCGGATACAGCATGTCGAAGATTAAGAATCTTACGATTGATGCCGATGCCGTAGTCGACGGATTTGACATAACGGCTTCAGCCCAACTGCGTAAGGGATTGCTCGGCGGAGCGCTCGTTGAGTGCAACGTAACGGGTACGGGCGAGGGCGTACTGTACAACTCGCTCGTCAACGACAGCATATGGGAGCAGACCGCCAAGCCTTCGGCAATATCACAGCTCACCGTCTCAGGTGTCAGAGCAGTCAACGTTTCGAGCCAGGGAACGATCCAGAATGTCAGCACTGATGCCTCACATAAGTTCAGCTTTATGCCCAATCTGCTTGGCAGCTATGCCAACCGGGCACCGGGATGGAAGTGTGGCGAGGCAGTAACGGGCACCGTCAGCGTAGCCGACACAATCAGCCATACGCGCTATGTGCCCTCGTCGCTGCGCTACCGTCGCTATCAGCTCAACGACGACGACAACGACAATCTCGACAGATGGGACAAAACGTCTGTGCAATATGCCGCCGCTAAGATGTGTATAGACAAGGTGGGCCACGCCTACGACGTACTTGGCAACAAGCGTTTGCGCAATAATCTTGACAACGGTTGCTTCGAGACGTGGAATGTCTTGGTTGATGGCGAGACAAAGACAATCAACTCTGCCGACTATCCGCATTGTCCTTCGGTGATGTACGTGCGCAGCGGTCGCGAACTGGCTATCGAAGACGGTGTCTATCCCAACCCCGGTACCGACTACAACGCCAATGCTTACTTAGCATTCCTGCTGCTTGAGCATCACGCCGGACTGCGTTCGCACAACAACTGGTTCGGATATATGCGTCTGGCGGTTGAACGTGACTTCGAGAACGGACAGTCGCAGTATGTGTACATGCCGTTTACGGTCGACCGTGTGACCAATTCCGACCGCTTCAAGGCTTACACCTACAACGCCAAGGAGCGAGCCAAGTACGACTATAAGTACAATGCCAATGACGGAGCTTGGATTGATGCCGACCGACTCAGCTACATCGGACTGGCACTTGTGCCCAATGCCGGGGCGCCAACGAAGTTCACCGCACGCTTCTACAGCAAGCAGCTCGACGAGCATCCGAAGTGGCAGATAACCGGCAACAATCTCAACGTCACGCTACAGCAGAGCAACAACCGCTCGCCGTGGTCGTCGCCGGCTGACGGCGGAGCCAAGTTCACACACAAGGAGAACATGGGATGGAACCTCTTCGGTTCGCCCTACATCTGCTCGATGAACTACAATGACATGGAATATCCGCGCATAGCCTACTGGCTCAACGCTTCGGGCGAGATGCAGACGCTCAATATGAATCTCACTATTGATGCAGAGCAGGCAGGACACATCCCTCCGTTCGACGCAGTGTTCACCCAGACAGCTACACTTGCAGAATCCGAGAAATTCAGCGTGGCACAATCCACCGACGTTTCGGGTGAAGCTTACGCCTCGACCACACGCATGGCAGTAGCGATAGCGCCCTACGCAGCCACACGTCAGGCTTCTGAAGCCAATGTGTCAGATGAGTTCGCCTTCCAGGCAGTGCCTCACGACGAGGCTCGCAGCGACTATGATATGGGAGCCGACGGCGTGAAGTGGATGTCGGGCACACAACCCCTCATTTACGCCGAACGCAACGGCGGACGCTACTCGTTGCTCAGCGCACTCGATGAAGAGGGCGAAGTGCAGATTGGAGTCAGCGTGCCCGAGGCGGGAATGTACGTGATGCAGGTGCCCGAAGGATGTGATGCCACCGACTATGAGGCAGTATTGCTGAAGGACGCAAGCACAGGCAAGGCTGTAGATCTGCTCGAAGGCAGCTACACCTTCAGCGCCACAGCCAAGGGCGAGCAGAACAACCGCTTCTCGATAGCGTTCCGCAAGACTGCCGATGCCGACGCTTCAAGAATCTATGTGAGCCGTGTGGCAGCCGACCGCATACGCATTGTGGGACTTCAGACTGACGACGACGTGCGTCTGTATCTGCCCAACGGAATGATAGCCAACCAGACACGAGCCACTTCCGATGCCGTAACGATGACGGCAGGAACGCAAGGCGTAGTGATAGTGGAGGTTGTAAGACAGGGCAAGCAGGTGTGCGTGCGCAAACTGAAATAGATAGTTAGTAAGTATGATTAGTAAGGACGACACGAACAAGGGGGCAACCTCGGGTTCGTGTCGTTTTTTGTTTTGGAAGGATAGAAAATCCAATTGATTTTTCCCTTTTCCCTTTTCCCTTTTCCCTTAAATTTCCGTCGCTTTTCAAAAGGAGTCCTTTTGGGTTGCAAAAGGGTTCGTTTTGGGTTGCAAAAGGAGTCCTTTTGAAGAGTAAAAGGAGTCCTTTCAGAGTGCAAAAGGAGTCCTTTTGAAAAACAAGGCAATCTTGCGTGAAAAACAAGGTAATCTTGAGTGTTTTCTATTTGGATATAACCGCAAATTGTAGGAGGTTATGGCGTCCTCGCCATAACCTGAGCAGGCAAACAACATTAACAATAAACAATGTCCTGATTTATTGCTCAGGCTACGGCGGGGACGCCATAGCCTCCTACTATATGCTTTTCAATACTCGCAGTTTAATCTTATTGTTCGTTACTACCATTCTTTTTCCTCTCCTTCTCTAATTCCTCCCCCGTTCTAACCCCATTTAAATACAAACAAATGTTAATCTTGTTCATAAATCCGTTGTTTATGCGTTTATATATCAGAAAGCCTAAAGAATGAAAGACAAGGAGTTTGAACATATAGCACCAGTGCTGCGCCAACGCTCAGTAGACACAGCGCGCAGCCTCGGACTTGATGCCGACGATGCAGAGGATGTGGCGCAGGATGCGCTGCTGAGGCTGTGGTCGTTGCGCGGAGAGCTAAAGATGGAGCGTGTTGAGGCTCTTGTCGTCACCGTGGCGCGCAACTTGTCGATTGACATTCACCGACGACGGCGCACCGTTCCGATGGACAGCCGCCCCATAATCGATGAACTTCACACCCAGCCCGACACGCTTATGGAGGTAGCCGACGATGAGCGGTGGCTCGAACAGAGAATGCAGGCGTTGCCATCCACCGAGTATCAGGTGCTGCATCTGCGTCAGGTGGAACGCAAGACCGACCAGCAGATAGCCGCAATACTCGGCATCGGCATCGCCTCGGTGCCCACGCTGCTCTCCCGGGCACGTCGCAAACTGATGCAGGCAATGCTGGCACGGCAGCGTAAAGAGTAATCCTTGGCAGCGTAAAGAGTAATTCGCAAGATGAACAACCCCAATAAAATGAAAGCTATGCAAATACAGCAACTCATAGACAAATACATGAACGGACAGACAACCGTCGACGAGGAGCAGCTCATAGCGCGCTACTTCCGCTCTGCTACCGACGTGCCCGACTCGCTGAAGCCCTACCGCGACATGTTCGCCTACTTGGACGAAGGCATGCCCTTAGGCACTTTGCCCGAGTTTGACGGTTCAGCCGGGCAGGCAGACACTCGTGTTGCGCACGACAGCAGCAAGGTTGTCGCTCCGCGCAGACACAGCCTTCGCATGGCAGCATGGTGGAGTGGGGCAGCGGCAGTGGCAGCAGCCGTGGCTCTTTTGCTGATAATGCATCGCCCGTCGGCACCCGTCCAGCCCATAGCATCGGCTGTAGTAGTGAGCGACACGTGCAGCACGTCCACGGGTGTTGAGGCTGAACAGAACGTCGTGACCGACTCAGTAAAGCTCAAGCCACAGCCCCAACGTCGTCGCCCAAGCGTACGCCGCCGCTACTACATAGCTCCGCCCAAGACCTATCTGGCGCACGCTGCCGCCGCCGACAGCATCACGCCCGCAGCCAACGCCAACGTGAACGGCTCTGCCACCGATTGCCTTGTAGCCATACACGAGTTGCCCGAGGCAGAGCGCCAGAGCATAGAGCGCGACATAATGGAGTCGCTCAGGCTTGTCGACGAGGTGCGCAACACGCTGCTTGCAGTAGACATGCTCAACCAAATCGACGACGAAGCCGACGACGAACTGTATTGACATCGGATGAATAATATACTCGCATCGAATAAATACACCTAATAAAACATTGACGATTATGAAAAAGATATTCACAATGATTATCGCCCTTGCGCTCGTTCCGGCATTTGCGGCAGCGCAGACCACCATTGCACGCGTAGTGGAGCAGTTCAAGAAAGGCGCTGTTGAAGAAATTTCAACCTCCAAGGAAACCGACACCGACACCGACGGCAAGCAATGCGTTTATGAAAGAAATATATTTCTTGTGGCAAAGAACAGCGGCAAGTTCAAGCAGCTGATGGATGTCTTCAACGACGAGCAGACGAATGCCTACTCTGTGAACAAGCGTATGGCAGGCTATGACGGCTCTGCCAGTAAAATAGGTTACGGCAAGAATTCGGAAAAGACGATAGTGTTTATGAAATATTCCGACCGCAACTACTTCGTGCTTTACTTTAAGGACCCTGCCGATTCGAAGCGTCGCACGTGCTATGCATTGGCATGGTATGAAGGCAAGAAGGACAAGAAGAAAAAGGAAATGTGGTGTGTAGACATCATACGTGTATACAGCCTGAACCCCGAATACGTGAGGTCGCTGCCCAAGACCATAACCAAGACCACTACTACCGTCAATTCCGATGACACCAACACGTCCATTACGGTCAACTCCGACGGCACCATCATACGCTACGACCGCAACACGGGCAACAGCATAGTGTATCGTCCGCAGGACAACAAGAAGGCAAGCAGCATCGATGTGCCCATAAAGAACAGCGGCGACTTCATACAGCGGTTCAACGATCTGCGCACCGAGTATATACAGGTAGTGCAGTTTGCGGGCAAGGAGCAGACCTTCTTCGCCAACCGCATAATGCCGCCCGTCAACAAGATGCTGCAGTTGTGTCGCGAGCACGGCAAACTTCTGAAAAGCAACGAGCGCAACTCGTGCATGGGAATACTCGACGACATGAAGCAGAGCGCACGTGATAAGGGCATACGCGAAATGCTCAATCTCGCCCAGACGTATCTGGGCGGCAAGTAAGATTTCTCTCTCTATTAATATGAAATAATATAATCCCAGCCCTCCGGTTGTCGTGACGACAGTCGGAGGGCTTTTTCTTCGCAGTCAAAAATATTGTAATTGTAATAAAACGTTAATCATGTGAAAATGTTGTAAAAAAAAAACAACTACTTGCCGAAATTATATTTATCTTTACAACTTCAAAACGGACGAAACCTAAAGGTAGCAATACGGCAACCTGAACTTATATATCGATTTATACATTTTAGAAACTAATTATAAACAATCTCTTACAAGATGAAGAAAAACAGGACTATCCCATTGACATTGTTATTGTCAGCATTGGCAGCAACTCCGGCTGGTGCGAGTGCGGTTCCTGGTGCTTCGGCATCGGTCTTGCAGACCATGCAGCAGCAGACTTCCGCATGCAAAGGCGTCGTTAAGGACACTAATGGCGAGACACTCATTGGTGTCTCAGTAGTAGTGAAAGGCACAACCAACGGAACCGTGACCGGACTTGACGGCGATTTCGCCATCAATGGAGTGAAGAAGGGCAGCCGCCTCGTAGTGTCGTTCATCGGTTTTACTTCGCAGGAAGTGGTATGGAACGGCACACCGCTCAACATTACTCTTAAGGAAGACAACAAGACCCTCGACGAGGTGGTTGTTGTAGGTTTCGGTACGCAGAAGAAGGAGAACCTCACCGGTTCTGTCTCGCAGGTTAAGATGAGCGAAGTGCTCGGCGACCGTCCCGTAACCAATGCCGCAGCAGCATTGCAGGGAGCCATGCCCGGACTCACCATCGGTGGCGGTACGGGTCCTGGACAAAGCAAGTCGTTCAACATCCGCGGTACGCTGTCAATCAACGGTGGCGGTCCGCTCGTGCTTATTGACAACGTAGAGGGCGACATCAGTCTGCTCAATCCCGACGACATCGAGAGCGTATCGGTATTGAAGGATGCCGCATCGTCAGCCATTTACGGTGCGCGTGCAGCCGGTGGCGTGATTCTCGTTACCACAAAGCGTCCCAAGGACAAGTCAAAGATTAATCTCAACTACAACTTCAACGTAGGTTGGGAACGCTCGCTCAACGTACTTGAGCAGTCGAGTCTGACCGAATATATTGATGCCTATATTGAGGCAGGCTACACCAACTCTTACTGGGCAGGCAACGGCGACGTGGCAAAGTGGCGCGAGTATCTGCAGCAGTACAAGCAGAATCCGTCGTCGCTCAACACCGTCGGCGACGGCATCTATAAGGATGAGGACGGCCGCGTGTACTGGCTCAGCGAGAAGAACATGTACAAGCGCATCCTCACAACGGGCGCTCTGCAGAACCATAACGTGTCTATCTCGGGTGGCAACGACCGCATACGCTTCCGTATGTCGGCAGGACTGAGCCGTGAGGATGGTCCGCTCATCACCAGCAAGGACAAGTACATGCGCAAGAACATTTCGGCATTCGTCTCTGCCGATGTCAACAAGTGGTTTACACAGGAGGTGAACCTGCTCTATACCGATGCCTACAAGACCAATCCGGTGAACGTAGGCAACATGTCGGGATTCTACACCACACGTCTTGTAGGCTACTATCCCGAGGGCAATATACCCGGTTCGATACTCGGAATTGAGGACGACCTGCCCTCGCAGACACCGAGCAACATGCTCCGACTGGCTCCGGTATCACATCTGAATACAGCCGTAACGCGTGTCTCTACACGCTCTGTATTCAAGCCGTTGAAGGACTGGACCATCACAGCCGAATACACCTTCGACAAGAAGGATGCCGACTCGCACTTCTATTCGGAGCGCTTCCGCTTTGCCGATGTGCAGCTGGCTGCCAAGTGGTCGGTAGAGTCGGGACAGGACTACTACAACATGCAGGACACACAGAAGCGCTACAATGCCTTCAACGTGTTCTCTAACTACGACCATCGTTGGGGCGACCACTCGTTCAAGGCAATGGCTGGTTTCAACCAGGAAAGCTATTCGTACAAGTCGTTCTATGCCCAGGTGAAGGGACAGACTACTCCGTCGGTACCTTCGTTTGCAGGCGGTTCGGGCGACAAGAGCATCACCGACGGCTATTCGGAGTATTCAATACGCAGCGGTTTCGCCCGTCTCAACTATGCATTCAAGGACCGCTATCTGCTCGAGCTTAACGGCCGCTACGACGGATCGTCCAAATTCCCCAAGAACGACCGCTTCGGCTTCTTCCCGTCAGTGTCAGTAGGCTGGCGTTTGGGACAGGAGAAGTTCATGGAATGGTCGCGCACATGGCTCGACGACATCAAGCTGCGCGCCAGCTACGGTTCTATCGGCAACCAGAACATCAATCCTTATCAGTTCCTTTCGACCATGACCGTCAGCCCAAGCACCGTATGGCTCGACAAGAACGACAAGGTCAACGTAATCTCTTCGCCGGGACTCATCAGCAGCAGCTTCACATGGGAGACCGTGAAGACCATCAACCTCGGTGTTGACGTTACGGCGCTGAACAACCGTCTGCAGATGACATTCGACTACTACAAGCGCCGCACCGACGGAATGCTTGCCGACGGCATCGAGATACCGGGCGTTGTGGGTACATCGGCACCGCTTCAGAACATTGCCGACCTTTCGTCTGACGGTTGGGAACTCAATCTGACATGGCGCGACCGTATCGGTGATTTCGCCTACAACATCGGTTTCAACATCTACGACAATCAGGCTAAGATAAAGAAATTCAACAACGAGAGCGGAATTATTGACGGCCAGTACTACGTCGGACAGAAGCTTGGCGAGCTGTGGGGCTATGTTGCCGACGGCTACTATAGCATCGACGACTTCGTGATGGACGATGCAAAGCGTGGCGTATGGACTCTGAAGGAAGGCGTGACATCTATCCAGGGCTATTCTGTTCAGCCTGGTGACGTGAAGTTCAAGGACCTCGACGGCAACGGAATGATCAATTCCGGCGCTGGCACATTAAGCGATCCGGGCGACCGTAAGATCATTGGCAACACTCGCGCACGCTATCAGTTCGGTGCCAACCTGGGTGCAAGCTACAAGGGATTCAGTCTCGACGTACGTCTGCAGGGCGTAGGCAAGCGCGACTACTGGCTCGGCGGCTCTTCAATATTCCCGTTTGCAGGTGCAGGTTCGGGCGATGCTGTGTTCCAGCCGCTCTTCTCTAACCAGACCGACTACTGGCAGGCAAAGAGCTATGATCCTGCCGATCCCGACTATATGGTTGCAAAGAACCCCAACGCCAAGTTGTTCCGCATCTACAATCAGGGCAACAACGTAGGTTCTAACACTCGTGTTAGCGACAAGTATCTGCAGAATGCAGCCTATCTGCGCGTCAAGAACATCACCCTCGGCTACACCTTGCCACGCAATTGGGTGAAGAAGGCGCTCATAGAGCAGGCACGCGTGTACGTCAGCGTTGAGAACCTTGCCACTATCAGTGACCTGCCTAAGGGCTACGATCCCGAAGGCAACACCAGCAACAGTATTGTATGGGACTATCCTTACTATCGCACAATATCTGTTGGTGCAAACATCACATTCTAATAACACAACTATAAAAGCCTGAACAATGAATAATAAGATATTCGCCGCGGCAGCTCTTGCCGCAACACTCACGCTCACGGGGTGCAACGACGACTTTCTTGAGAAGACGCCTAAGACCGACCTGACCGAGGTCAACGCATTCCTTGAGTACGACAACTTCAAGGCGTTCATGTATCCGTGCTACGCCATGTTTACTGACACTAACATACGCACCAACTTCAACACTTGCGTTGTCAACTCGCAGTTCTACGGCGACTTCTACGGCGGACTCGTGACAAGCCGTGACAACAGCAAGAACCAGTATGCCTATCGCACTGTTACGCAGACAACAACGGGCAACGGATGGAACTTTGACTATATACGCCGCATCAATATCATGCTCTCGCATCTTGACGACGGCGTGCTTAAGGAGTCGGAAGCCAAGCATTGGCGCTCGGTAGGCTACTTCTTCAAGGCGTGGTGGTATATGGAACTCATCGACCGATTTGGCGATGTGCCTTGGATTGAGGACGTAATCAACGAGGAGAGTCCCGAAACTTACGGTCCGCGCACACCGCGTAAGGAAGTGGCACAGAAGATTATCGAATGTCTGGAGTATGCCATCAACAACATTGGCGACTTCAACGACGGCGACAACACTATCTCTGCCGATGCCGCACGTGCCGCCTTGTCGCGCTTCCTGTTGCGCGAGGGCACATGGGCAAAGTATCATGGACTCGACGAACCGTATGAGGAGTACTTGAACAAGTGTCTCACCGTGTCGCAGGAACTCATGGCTAAGTATCCTACATTATATAATGGTACGGAGAATACGCCTGCATCGGGCTATGGCGAGATGTGGACCACCGAGGACCTGACCAACGTTCCGGGTGTCATCTTCTTCAAGCAGTATGTTGACGGCATACTGATGAACCGTGGCAACGACTACGAGCACATCGCAGCACATCACGAAGACGTGCCTCAGTACACTGTAGACATGTTCCTTATGAAGAACGGTCTGCCTATAGCCAATCCCAACTCGGGCTATAAGGGCGGTCGCGGCAAGGATATGTGGGACACATTCGCCGACCGCGACCCGCGTCTCTATCAGAACATACAGCCGCCTTACGTAGTAGTTCCTAACAGTGGCAATGTCGACGGAGTCAATCTGTTCAAGTCGTGGCGCTACGCCAAGGCTGGCGACGTGATTGAGGGTCACACCGTAACAGCTGAAGAGGCTGCCAAGTATCGTACATACATGGACTATCTCGGTGCCAATACGCAGTGTCTGCGTGGCGGTACGTTCGGCGGAACCGGTATGAAGCGAGTGCCAGGACAGAACTGGGGAGCGTCGCTTACGAAGAACAGTCCAAACCTGACCGATAACTCTACAACTGCCTACATGCGTTGCCGCACAGGCTACTACACTTGGAAGCACTACGACATGTGGGAGTTCTCTACTGGTTCAAGCTCATACTGTACAGCCGACAAGCCTATATTCAAGATTGAAGAGGTGCTGCTCAACTATGCTGAGGCAGCTTGGGAGCTCGGCAGATTCGACCAGAGCGTAGCCGACAAGACCATAAACAAGTTGCGCGACCGTTCGGGTGTGGCACACATGGTTGTAGCCGACATCAACGACGACTTCGATCCTAACCGCGACAAGGGCAATGCTCCTTGGTGGACAGGCAATGGCGGCAAGTTCGGCAACTACAATGTCGACCCCGTATTGTGGGAGATTCGCCGCGAACGTCAGATAGAATTGTTCGGCGAGGGATTCGCTTTCTACGACATTCGTCGTTGGGCTAAGGCAGCTTATTATGTCAATCGCCAGCCGTGCGGTATGTGGATTACGGCTACCGACAATCCTTATGGCACAAAGGGCAGCAAGTACTCTGGCTCGTTTGTCGACTATGAAGAGATTCAGAATGCTGGTAAGTCAGTAGGCGAGAACAATTCTACTGGCTCAGGATGGATATATACTTATCCGAGTCCGCTCGATGCTGGTGGCGGATGGCTTGACACTTACTATCTGATGATGGTACCGACCAAGCAGATTGCGCTCAATCCCCAGCTTTCGCAGAATCCGGGCTACAACGAGTTGTTCGGACTTGGCAAGTAAACATTGATACGTAAAGCCCTACCCCCTTGCCCCTCTCTCAGCGGAATAGAGGTAAGGAGGTAGGGATTTTTTTTATGTCGTTCTCGACAAAAAACATTAACTTTGCAACTGAAAACAAACAACAATCGATATGAACAAATCTCTTCTATTAGCCTCGGCAGGCATTGCTTGCGTGCCAACGCTGCTTGCGGCTAAGACAGCAAAGGCCGCTAAGGCCAACGACCCGACACGCCCCAACATCATATTTATATTGTGCGACGACATGGGATATGGCGACCTTGCATGCTATGGACAGCCCTATATCTCTACGCCCAACATCGACCGTATGGCAAGCGAGGGCATGCGCTTCACTCAGGCATACGCCGGTTCGCCCGTATCGGCACCGTCGCGAGCTACCATTATGACTGGTCAGCACTCGGGACACTCGCATGTGCGTGGCAACAAGGAGTACTGGTCGTACAAGAATACCGTGAAGTATGGCGACAACGTCGACTTCGCCGTAGTAGGTCAGGAGCCTTACGACCCTGCCCATAAGATTCTGCCCGAAATGCTCAAGGACCGCGGCTATCGCACAGGCGTGTTCGGCAAGTGGGCAGGAGGTTATGAAGGTTCGGCTTCAACACCCGACAAGCGTGGCATCGACGAGTTCTATGGCTACATCTGCCAGTTCCAGGCTCATCTGTATTATCCCAACTTCCTCAACCGCTTCTCGCGTTCGCAGGGCGACACAGCCGTTGTGCGTGAGGTGATGGAGGAGAACATCAAGTATCCGATGTTTGGCAAGGACTACTTCAAGCGCACCCAGTACTCGGCACGTATGATACACGACAAGGCTCTGGAGTGGATTGACAGTCAGGATGCCGAGCATCCGTTTGTGGGCTTCTTCACCTACACTCTGCCCCATGCCGAGCTGGCTCAGCCCGACGACCAGATACTCGAAGGTTACAAGAAGAAGTTCTTCGTCGACAAGACCTGGGGCGGACAGGAAGGCTCGCGCTATAATCCCGTAGAGCATACACACGCCCATTTCGCCGGAATGATAACCCGTCTGGACTCGTACGTAGGTGAAGTGATGGCCAAACTGAAAGAGAAGGGATTCGACAAGAACACTCTCGTCATCTTCACAAGCGACAACGGACCTCACGAGGAGGGCGGTGCCGATCCCGAATACTTCGGTCGCGACGGCAAACTGCGCGGATTGAAGCGCCAATGCTACGAGGGTGGCATACGCATTCCGTTCATAGCATGGTGGCCGGGACGCATTCAGGCTGGCACAACAAGCGACTTGCAGTTTGCCTTCTACGACCTTATGCCTACATTCTGCGACCTTGCCGGTGTGAAGAACTTCCGCAAGCGCTACACCAACCGTGCCCTGCCAGGCGACGGTTTCGACGGCATCAGCATCGCACCGACACTCCTTGGCAATGCCGACAAGCAGCAGCTGCACGACCATCTGTACTGGGAGTTCCACGAGACCGATCAGATTGGTGTGCGCCGAGGCGACTGGAAACTGGTAGTAGTAAAGGGTAAGCCACGTCTGTACAATCTCGCCAACGACCTGCACGAGGACATTGACGTGTCAGACAAGCATCCCGAAATCGTCAAGCAGCTCATTGACGTAATCAAGAAGGAGCATACCGACAACCTGATGTTCAAGGTTACGTTGCCATATTAATAACAGGCGAACCTTATATATATATAACTGAACTTTCGAAAGTTCAGAGAATTCAGTAGTTAAAGGAGTTAAGAAGTTAAGCCAAATGCTTATAATGCTATATCAAGCAAAAAAAAACTAATGGCTTAACTCCTTAGCGACCGTAGGGCGCGACAACTCCTTAACTTCTTAACTACTTTCGCTTGCGAAACTTAAATATATAATAGGTGAACCGGGTCAAGCGCCCCATAAGGCAGGCATTGTATGTTAATGCTTCCTTATGGGGCGTTTTTAGAAGTCACGCCATCTCACCGTCTCACCATCCCAACTTTCATATCCAGCCGTTAATTTGCATTAACGCCCGAAATAAAGTCGGAAGAAAATGCACCCAATTGGATTTTTATTGCTAAATTTGCACGCAATAAATTTTTAAGTTATATGTCATCATTTGTTGCTGATAAAATTGTAATGGACGGTCTCACTTACGATGACGTCCTTCTTATCCCCGCTTATTCAGAGGTACTGCCCAAAACGGTAGAGTTGAAAACCAAGTTCTCTCGTAACATCAGTCTGAATGTGCCTTTTGTCACAGCAGCCATGGATACCGTGACAGAGTCGGCTATGGCTATTGCCATCGCACGCGAAGGCGGTATTGGTGTTATTCACAAGAACATGTCAATCGAAGACCAGGCGCGTCAGGTTGCCATCGTTAAGCGTGCCGAGAACGGCATGATCTACGATCCGGTGACTATCCGTCGTGGCAAGACAGTAAAGGATGCTCTCGACATGATGGCCGAGTATCACATCGGAGGTATCCCCGTTGTTGACGACGAGTGCCATCTCGTAGGTATCGTTACTAACCGCGACCTTCGCTTTGAGCGTCATCTCGACAAGCTAATCGACGACGTGATGACAAAAGAGAACCTCGTGACAACTCACATCAAGACCGATCTCTCGGCTGCTGCTGATATTCTCCAGTCAAACAAGATTGAGAAGTTGCCCGTTGTTGATGGCGAAAACCACCTCGTAGGTCTTATCACTTACAAGGACATCACTAAGGCTAAGGACAAGCCAATGGCTTGCAAGGACGAGAAGGGTCGTCTGCGTGTAGCAGCTGGTGTAGGTGTGACAGTAGACACACTCGACCGTATGAGCGCACTCGTTGAGGCTGGTGCCGATGCAATCGTTATCGATACTGCTCACGGACACTCTAAGTACGTTATCGAGAAGTTGCGCGAGGCTAAGGCTTCATTCCCCAATGTCGACATCGTTGTAGGTAACGTGGCTACCGGTGAGGCTGCCCGTATGCTCGTAGACAATGGTGCTGACGCCGTTAAGGTAGGTATTGGCCCGGGCTCTATCTGTACAACACGTGTCGTAGCAGGTGTAGGAGTTCCGCAGCTCAGCGCTGTTTACGACGTGTACTCAGCTCTGCAGGGCACAGGAGTGCCTTTGATTGCTGATGGTGGATTGCGCTATTCAGGCGATGTCGTTAAGGCTATAGCCGCTGGCGGTAGCTCGGTTATGATCGGTTCGCTCGTTGCAGGTACCGAGGAGAGCCCCGGTGACACCATCATCTTCAACGGACGTAAGTTCAAGAGCTATCGTGGTATGGGTTCGCTTGAGGCTATGGAGAACGGTTCAAAGGACCGCTACTTCCAGGCAGGAACCAAGGACGTGAAGAAGCTCGTGCCGGAAGGCATCGCCGGACGCGTACCTTACAAGGGAACAGTGCAGGAAGTTATCTATCAGCTCATCGGTGGTTTGCGCTCAGGTATGGGCTACTGCGGTGCCGGAACTATCGAGGCTATGCACAACGCCAAGTTCACACGCATCACCAATGCTGGTGTGCTTGAGAGTCATCCGCACGACATCACCATCACAAGCGAGGCTCCTAACTACTCACGTCCGCAGTAATAGCTGCAACGTATTGAATCAAACGATGCTACGCCCATCACGATTTTGGGCTACAGCATAAAAGGCAATGGCCTGTGTAGATGTCTGTATCTGACAACTGCACAGACCATTGCTTTCACCGATTTAAATATAACGCAAATTCAACGGATATAATCCGAGTTAACAAGATGAATATTAAAACACTGTTGGTTGCTATGTCGCTCACGGCAGGCAGCGCTTTTGCCCAGACCGCCGACCCGATAATAATGACCATTGGTGGCAAGAACATCACACGGTCGGAGTTTGAGTATGCCTACAACAAGAATGCTGCTGAATCCACGATAGACAGAAAAAGCATAGAAGAATATGTCGACCTGTTTGTCAACTACAAGCTTAAGGTCATTGCAGCCGAGCAGGCTGGCATTGACACTACAGCTGCATTCCGCAAGGAATTTCTCATGTATCGCGACCAGCAGGTACGCCCTTCGTTCATTGACGACGACGACATAGAGCGCGAGGCGCGTAACATCTACAAGCAGACACAGACACGAATCGATGCCGAAGGGGGAATGGTGCATCCGCAGCACATTCTTGTGGCACTGTCGCAGCAGGCTGATGCCAAGCAGCAACGGGCAGCATCGCTTAAGGCAGATTCTATATATAAAGCCCTGATTGGCGGGGCTGACTTCGCCGACATGGCGCGCCGGATGTCCGACGATAAGGGTTCGGGCATGCGAGGGGGCGACTTGTCGTGGATACAACGCGGACAAACAATCAAGGAATTTGAGCAACAGGCGTTCGCTCTGAACAAGGGCGAAATGTCCAAACCATTCCTCTCGCCTTATGGCTATCATATTGTGAGAGTGGTAGACAAGCGCAATTTCTTCCCATACGACTCCGTACGTGCCGACATAAGACGCTTTATCGAAAGTCGCGGACTGCGCGAGCGCATCATTTCGGCTCGTATCGACTCCATAGCCAAGCTCTCCAAGCCGGCGCTCACACCACAGCAGGTGATTGACCGTCGTGCAGAAGAACTCATGAATGGTTCGACCGAGATGGGCGGACTGATACGCGAGTATCACGACGGGCTCCTGCTGTACGAGATATCAAACCGTATGGTGTGGGAACGGGCTGCTAACGACACCCGGGCCCAGCAAGCATTCTTCAAGAAGAATCGCAAGAAATATGCGTGGACAGAACCGCGATTCAAGGGAGCGGCTTTCTATACACGCAACCAGAAGGATGCCGAGGCTGTAAGAAAGTTGCTGCGCAGCATGCCGTTCGATAAATGGACAGAGGCGCTGAAGACACAGTTCAACGATTCTACCGAGCGCATCAAGGCAGTTGTAGGCATCTTTGCCAAGGGCGACAATGCCACGGTCGACCGCGCAGAATATGGCATCGACAAGACCGATGCATCTACATTGAGCAACGATATATATAATGTAGAGGGCACATTCGGCAAGATGATAAAGCGTCCGCAGGCTTATACCGACGTGCGCGAACTTGTAGTGTCCGACCTGCAGGAGCAACTCGAACAGAAATGGGTGGCTGAATTGCGACGCAAGTATGCTGTGCATGTCAACCGCGAGGTGCTCGCTACGGTCAACAGGCATTAGAATGCTGAAGCCGATATTGCAAAGTGAGTAATCATTAAGATATAGAATAAAACAAAAAGAGATAGATGAAAAAATCAAAATCAATATTAATGGCTATTGCAGCTGTATTGCTGTGTGCTGGCATCGGTGCCAATGCGCAGCGTGGCAAGGGTCTTGTGATTGATGCAAAGTCGCAGCCCGACACATCGGCAGTAGCCATTTCTGACACGGCACAGAGCCGTGCTGTGGATGCCGACTTCAAGGCTCCCGAGCATAGTGTGGTTGATGAGGTGATTTGGGTGGTAGGCGATGAGCCTATACTTAAGTCGGATGTCGAGATGACGCGACTCCAGGGCGAGGCCGAGGGAGTGACATGGCATGGCGATCCCGACTGCGCCATTCCCGAGCAGATAGCCGTTCAGAAACTCTTCCTGCATCAGGCTGAGATTGACTCAATACAGGTTACAGAGGGTGAGATAGCCCAAAACATCGACATGCAGATCAATCGCTGGATACAGCAGGCCGGTTCTAAGGAGAAGCTTGAGGAATACAAGAAGATGAGCGTTGCTCAGATGCGTTCGCAATTGCACGACGACTTCCGTAACAACCAGCTCATACAGCAGATGAAGGAGAAACTCGTGAGCGACATTTCGGTTACACCTTCTGACGTGCGCAACTATTTCCGCGACATGCCAGAGGATAGTATCCCCTTCGTTCCTACTGAAGTTGAGGTGGAGATAATCACACGTCAGCCCCAAATTGACCAGGAGGAGATAAATAGAGTAAAGAACGATTTGCGCGATTATACCGACCGTGTCAACAAGGGCGAGACTTCTTTCGCCACATTGGCGCGTCTTTACTCAGAAGATCCTGGCTCGGCTCGTCAGGGAGGTGAGATGGATTACGTAGGTCGAGGAATGCTCGACCCTGCCTTTGCAAGTGTAGCGTTCAACCTGACCGACCCCAAGAAGATTTCGAAGATTGTAGAGTCGGAGTATGGATTCCACATCATCCAGCTCATCGACAAGCGTGGCGACAAGATAAAGGTGCGCCACATACTACGCATTCCGCGCGTTTCTGCCGAGGCTGTCGACTCAATGCGTACACGTCTCGACTCGCTTGCTACCGACATACGTGCCGCAAAGGTGACATTTGAGGAGGCTGCCCAGGTGGTATCCGACGACAAAGACACCCGCAACAATCACGGACTCATGTCGTACAACGGACAGGACGGACGCACATCGAAGTTCCAGATGAAGGACCTTCCGACAGAAGTGGCTCGCGAAGTGGAGCACATGGAAGTGGGCGATGTAAGCAAAGCGTTCCAGATGATAAACGAAAAGGGCAAGACGGTGGCTGCCATAGTCAAGCTGAAGAGCCGCACTCCTGCCCACCGCGCCTCCATTACCGAAGACTATCAGGTGATGAAGAACGTGGTATTGCAGAAAGAACGCGCCGACTTCCTCCACCAGTGGGTAGTCAACAAGATCAAGACCACATACGTAAAGATGAACGACCGCTGCAAGAAGTGCAAGTTTGAGTATGAGGGATGGATCAAATGATCCGATTATGCTTTAAAAGGCTTATTGTTTAATGGTAATGAATGAAAATAATTCTATAAAAATGAAATGGCATAGAATCGTCGTTCTGACGGTTCTATGCCTTTTTGGCTTTAGCCTGATGGCAACATTGGCGGCTCCATACAAAAAGAAGAAGCGCCAGAAAACAGACGAACGCGTGTATCTTGTACATGCCGACGAGTTGCGTTACGACCAATGGGGAGCCGTGCCTGGAGCCCAGATAGTCAAGGGCAAGGTGCATTTCAAGCACGCCGGAATGCAGTTGTGGTGCGACAGCGCCTACTTCTTTCAGGTGGAGAACTCGGTTGAGACTTTCGGACACGTGCGCTTCAAGCAGGGCGACACCCTCTCGCTCACCTGCGACCATGCCGACTACAACGGTGCCGAGCAGATGATGCACGCCCGCAAGAACGTGGTGCTGAAGCATCGCACGCAGACCTTGTACACCGACTCGCTCGACTACGACCGCATGTACAGTCTTGCCTACTTCTTCGAGGGTGGCAAACTGGTAGACGGCAAGGACCGTCTCGTGAGCGACTGGGGTGCATACAGCACGGCAACGCGCGAGGCTTCGTTCTATTATGGAGTCGAGATGTTCTCGGGCAAGAACCATATCACCACCGACACCTTGCATTACGACACCCGTACGCAGATAGCCCACGTCGTAGGTCCGTCCACTATCAAGTCGAAGGGTACGATTATCCACACCACCGATGCCTACACCAACTCGCGCACCGACCGCTCGCAGCTGTTCGGACGTTCTACCATCATCGACGGCGACAAGACCATTACGGGCGACTCGCTGTTCCACGACAACTCAAACGGCGACAACGAAGGATACGGCAACGTGATATATGTCGACAAGAAGAACAAGAACGAGATGCATGCCAACCGACTCTTCTACAACGAGAAGACCGGATACGGATATGCCACCGACCGCGCCCTGCTGCTCGACTATTCGCAGCGCGACACGCTATGGATGCATGCCGACTCGATGAAGATATACACCTTCAACATAAACACGGACTCGGTATACCGCAAGGTGCACGCCTTCCCGCATGTGCGTGCCTACCGTCAGGACGTTCAGGCGGTGTGCGACTCGCTCGTGTTCAACTCGCTCGACTCGTGCATGACAATGTATCGCGACCCGATAGCGTGGAATCTCAACCGCCAGATACTTGGCGAAGAGATAAAGGTGTACTTTGCCGACTCAACCGTTCGCAAGGCTGAGGTCATCGAACAGGCATTGTCAGTAGAGCAGATTGACGCCAAGGACCACTTCAACCAGGTGTCGTCGAAGCGTATGGACGCCTATTTCACCGATGGAGCCATGCGCCGTACAGATGCCATAGGCAACGTAATGACTATATATTATAATCGTGACGAGAAGGACTCGGTACTCACCGAGCTGAATTATCTCGAAACCGACACCATGCGAATGTTCATGTCTGCCGACCGACAGCTTGAACGTATATGGGCATCGAAGGCCACCGGCACAATGTATCCGATCACTCAGGTGCCGCCCGACAAGTCGAAGCTGCCCTCGTTCGAATGGTTTGACTATATACGACCGCTCGACAAGAACGACATTTTCGAATGGCGTGGCAAGAAGAGCGGCACACAACTCAAGAAAATACAGCGACGCGAAGCACCGCTGCAAAAGTTCGATTGAAAGGCGACAAATTCGCTATAAAATAACAGCGCAGCCCTTTGGTCTTGCAAATGTATTCGTTTTGACGTGCAAAAGGACTACATTTGCAAGGCAAAAGGGCTCCTTTTGTATGCTAAAAGGACTCCTTTTACACTCCAAAAGGACTCGTTTTGAATGCCAAAAGGACTCCTTTTGAAAAGCCGCCCGATTCAGTCCTGAAATGAATACGTTATCATAGCCCGATGAATACGTTATCATTGGCAGATGAATACGTTATCATATTAACTTACAATCTTGAGCTTATAATGAGTAACAGTTCTGAATTATCATTACATATCCAATAGTCGGATGAACCATAAACCATTCCATCTAAAATAAAAAGTTCCTTCATTATGTATTTTTTCAATCGCCGTCCACGTGGATTTCACTATACAATGCGCTTCAGCAACGAGCGTCGCGACCTCGTCGACGACCTTCGTCGGGGTGTATCGCCCGAAGTTCTGGCACAACGTTCGCTTCAGGAAGAAGCCGGACAGACCGGTTGCACAAGACGCCGACGCAGCACACGCGGCATGTATTTTGCCACAGGAGTCATGGTTGTAGTAGTGCTGATAATTCTTCTGGCAGCCATTTTGCTGTTGGTTTGACCGGCAGCCAAAGACAATAAAGTGCTGACTATAGTTTGTATTTATGATAAAAATGCTTATATTTGCATCTAAAGAAAACATTCAGTTGCAATAACAGCAAAGATTCAGTTGCAATATTTGCACACAACCCGTAAACCCTATGAGCGATATAATACAACTGTTGCCCGATTCAGTGGCCAATCAGATTGCGGCAGGCGAGGTGATACAGCGTCCCGCAAGCGTCATTAAGGAACTCGTCGAGAACTCCATCGATGCCGGAGCTACGTCCATCCAGGTGGTGTGCGTTGACTCCGGACGCACCTCAATACAGGTTATCGACAACGGCAAGGGCATGTCCGAGACCGATGCCCGGCTCTCGTTCGAGCGCCATGCCACAAGCAAGATACGCAAGGCCGACGACCTCTTCAATCTGCATACTATGGGATTTCGAGGCGAGGCACTCGCTTCGATAGCAGCCGTGGCACAGGTGACGCTCAAGACACGCATGGCAGACGACGACCTGGGCACACAGTTGTCGCTGGCAGGGTCCCGTTTCGTATCGCAAGAGGCTTGCTCGTGCGCCGTAGGCAGCAATTTCCTCATCGAAAACCTATTCTACAACGTTCCAGTGAGGCGCAAGTTCCTCAAGTCGAACGCCACCGAGCTCAACAATATCGTCACGGCTTTCGAGCGTATAGCCCTCGTCAATCCCGACGTGGCATTCTCGCTCTACAACAACGACAACGAACTCTACAACCTCAAGGCCTCTGGCTTGCGCCAGCGCATAGTCGACGTGTTCGGCAAGAAAATCAACCAGCACCTCCTGCCCATAGATATTGACACCACGATGTGCAAGCTCACGGGATTCATAGGCAAACCCGAGTCGGCACGACGCAAGGGAGCGCGCCAGTACTTCTTTGTCAACGGCCGCTACATGAAGCATCCCTACTTCCACAAGGCGGTGATGGCAGCCTACGAACGACTCGTACCCGAGGGCGACCAGGTGCCGTATTTCATCTACTTCACCGTCAAACCCGAAGACATCGACGTAAACATACACCCCACCAAGACCGAAATCAAGTTTGAGAACGAACCCACGATATGGCAGATACTTGCCGCAGCCGTGAAGGATGCGGTCGGAATGTTCAGCGATGTGACAGCCATTGAGTTCGACACCGAGGGCCAACCCGACATTCCGGCACTCGGAACCATGGACGAAGTGCGTGCCCCCAAACTGCAATACAATCCCTCGTACAATCCATTCAACGAACCCTCGCCACGACGCTCGGCTCCATCAGAGTGGGAAAGCATGTTCGAAGGACTCGAAAGCAGCTCTTCGCGCCAGCGCCAGACATCGCTTTTCGATGGCGGCAACGACATGATATTAGGCTCAAAAGCCAATCGCAGCATCACCGATACGATGCCCGACATACCCGACCTGCAGCCCGTTGCATCGGCAGCCAGCGTCGCTCCTAATCCCGACCCCGTCCCGATAGCATCCCGAATGACCGCTACAGACGAACCGTCGTCGCCGTCGTCGTCGCCCATAGAGGACAAGTCGCCCGTACATTATCAATATAAGGGGCAGTACATAATGACCGCCGTGAAGTCGGGACTCATGATTATAGACCAGCATCGTGCCCACATGCGCATACTCTACGAGCGTTATACCGAGCAGATCAACGCCAACAAGTCAGCCGCACAGAAGCTGATGTTTCCCGAATCGGTACAGTTCGCCCAGTCGGAAGACGTGGTCATGCAGCAGCTGTTGCCCGATCTGAAGTCGGCAGGCTTCGACATGAGCGAGCTTGGAGGCGGAGTGTACTCCATATGTGGCGTACCCTCGGGATTGGACGGACTTGACTACGTCTCGCTCGTGCAGGATATCGTGGCCTCGGCAGCCGACAATACCAGCTCAGCGCTCGACCATGCCACCCACACCGTAGCCCTATGCCTGGCACGAAGCGCAGCCGTGGCATACGGACAGGTACTCGGCAACGACGAGATGGAGAACATCGTAAACGACCTCTTTGCCTGCTCCAACTTCAATTACGCCCCCGACGGCAGCAAGATACTCTCCATTCTGAAGCAGACCGAAATACAGCGCATGCTCGGATAGGCCGTAATCGGCATAAACCATAAGAAATATTGACAAGCATAATGACACAAAACATACACAATGGCATAAAATATTAACATACAATCAGATAAAAATTTCAGCTAAACTGTTCGTTATTTATCTTTTTTAGCCATAATGACAATATTTTCGTCAAAATAGTGCGGTTATTTAGTTTTTATTAGTAACTTTGCCGAAAAATAAGGGGGTATAATGCCCTTTAGCTAAATTTCAATAGGAAAAATTGATATATAATTTGATTGTTAAATAATAAAGGTTATGAAAAAGTTATTTATTGTTTTGGCAATGTGTGGTCTCACAATGGGCTCAATGGCTCAGGAGACAACAGATCCTGTACAGAAGTACAGCGTTGCAACAAACTCATTCTGGAGCAACTGGTTTATTCAGGTAGGTGCTGATTGGAACGCATTCTACTCAAACGAAGAGCATGGACAGGGTCTTGCACGTAGTCCGTTCAAGAGCTTCCGCGCAACTCCGGGCTTCTCATTGGCTATCGGTAAGTGGTTTACACCGGGTCTTGGTCTTCGCACTAAGTTCTCTGGCGTTTGGGGCCGCACTGTAGTAGACGAGAACAAGTACTCTAACAAGACTTGGACACTCAACGAGAACGTTCTCTTCAACCTCAGCAACATGATCTACGGCTACAACCCGACACGCGTTTGGAACTTCGTTCCTTTCGTAGGTGCAGGTATCAACCGTAACTGCGACGCCAACACTTACGCTATGAACCTCTCTGCAGGTATCCTCAACACATTCCGCGTAAGCAAGCACGTAGGTATCCACCTCGAGCTCGGCTGGAACTGGGCTGAGTCCGACTGCGACGGCGTTACATACGGCAACTACGGTGGCCGCGTTTGGGACAGCCACGACAACAAGCTCTACGCTGAGCTCGGTCTTACATTCAACCTTGGCAAGGCTACTTGGGACAAGACTCCTGACGTAGACGCTATCAAGGCCCTCTCACAGAGCCAGATCGACGCCCTCAACGCACAGCTCAATGACGCTAACGCTGAGAACGCTCGCCTGAAGAACCTCCTCGCTCAGAAGAAGGATGAGCCAGCTCCTGTTGCTAAGAACTACAGCAACACTCCGATGTCTGTATTCTTCAACATCAACAAGGCAACTGTAGCTTCACGTAAGGACCTCGTTAACATCAAGTCACTTGCTGACTTCGCTAAGGAGAACAACTCTAACCTCGTTGTAACAGGTTATGCTGACAGCGCTACAGGTTCTGCAGCTTACAACCAGAAGCTCTCTGAGCGTCGTGCTGAGACCGTAGCTAACGAGCTCGTTAAGATGGGTGTTAGCCGCGACAATATCTCTACAGAAGGCAAGGGTGGTGTTAAGGACCTCTCACCGGTTTCTTACAACCGTCGTGCTACTGTTAAGCTCGCCGACTAATCAGCAATGCTTGGCGATTGCATAGGTAATCGTAAAAAAACAAACAATATGGGTGCTTTCCGCAAGGAAGGCACCTTTTTTTATGTCCTTAGGCTTTATAAAAGGTTGGTTTACGCTCCATAATTGAAAAAAGATATGTAAATTTGCGTAAAATAAATCAACATTCGAATGAGATACTTACAAAAGATGCGCCGATTTGCGGCTCTCGTGTGCGAACCGTTGCGTTGCAATGCCCCGTTTTTCGTGTTCATGTATGTCCTTGGATGTATATGTGCCTGGGCGACATTGCCCGATGTTCGTGGAGCACATCTGTACAAGAACCTGTACCCCGAACTCTTTCTCGATGTCTATGTGCTTGCCTTGGTGCTCACGTTGCTGCCCCGTCGTGTGCGCCCATGGGTGCGTGGCATATTCTATTTTATATTGTATGCGGTAGCG
Source organism: uncultured Prevotella sp. (assembly GCA_905193385.1). GTDB lineage: Bacteria > Bacteroidota > Bacteroidia > Bacteroidales > Bacteroidaceae > Prevotella. Next base: position 41,010 of record CAJJOL010000015.1, read on the forward strand.
TTGGTCGATGTCTATTGCTTTGTCAAGTTCCATTCGTCGCTCACCCCAACCATGCTGCTCCTCGTAGGCGAAACTGACTCGCGCGAAGCAGGTGAGTTCTTGCGCTCATGTGTGTCGCCCGACGTGTTGTTCAGCAATGTAGGTTGGGTGGTGTTGCTCATGTTCATCCATCTGCTTGTAGCGTTGCAGCTGCGCTTTCCTCACTTCGTACCGAAGAACTGGTGTCGTTTGTTCAGGTCGTTGCTCGACCGTTTCGGACTGATGCTTAAACGAGTGCGCATCGTTAGTCAGTTGGCAGTACTCATATTGCTTGTAGTTTCAATACAAGATAGCGCCCACAACAAGGCAGCCTTCGTCAAGTTGATGTCGGGCCGTACTATCGGCGAAGTGGAGCATACGCTTACCGAGAAGGACAAAGCCAACCTTTACCAACCTATCTACCGTCTGGTGTTCAGCCTCTACGCCAATACGCTCACCGCAAAGCAGGTAGACCGCCTTGTAGCGAGGGTTGATAAGGCGCGCGTGGATTCATGTTCGTTCCGCTCGCCCAATATCGTTCTCATCATAGGCGAGAGCTACAACCGCCACCACTCGGCACAGTATGGCTACTGCATGCCTACAACGCCACGCCAGCAGAAGCTCGAGAAGCAGGGTCGACTGGTGAAATACACCGACGTAGTGAGCCCCTGGAACCTCACGAGCTTCGTCTTCAAGCACATCTTCTCGCTCTATACTGTAGGCGACAAGGGCGAGTGGTGCGACTATCCGTTGTTCCCTGCCGTGTTCCGCAAGGCAGGTTATCATGTCACATTCATCACAAACCAGTTCCTACCGAAAGCCGGTGAGGCGGTGTACGACTTCAGTGGCGGATTCTTCTTGAACAATCCGAAGCTGAGTGCGGCACAGTTCGACACCCGCAACACCAAGTTGCACGAGTTTGACGAAGATTTGCTCAAGGATTACGACGAACTTAAGGGTCAGAACGGCGACAACAACCTCATCATTTTCCACCTTTTGGGTCAGCATGTGGCCTATCGCCAGCGCTCACCGAGAAATCGCAAGCACTTCCACGGCGACGATTACAAGGAACTGAAGCCCAATCTCAACGCCCGCGAGCGCCAGATACTTGCCGACTACGACAATGCCATACTCTACAACGACTCAGTCGTGACCGAGATAGTGAAGAAGTTTGAGAACGACGACGCCATCGTCATCTACGTTCCCGACCACGGCGAGGAGTGTTATGAGGGCGATATGCACTTCTTCTGTCGCATGCACTCAGCCAAGGTAGACGCCCGTCTGGCGCACGCCGAATTTGATATACCTATGTGGATATGGTGTTCGCGCAAGTACATACGCCGCCGTCCGGAAATATTTCGGGAGATAATGTCGTCGCGCAATCGTCGTTATATGACCGACGCGTTGCCCCACATGCTACTCTATCTTGCCGGAATATCATGTCCCGAATATCAGGAACGGCTCAATCTGCTGTCGCCCAACTACGACGAATCACGTCCGCGAATACTCAAGAATTCAGCCGATTACGACAAGTTGAATTAGGAATTAGGAGTTAGGAATTAGGAATTTGTCGGCTGTGCCGATTACGAATTAAGAATTAAGAATTTCGTAATTCACAATTCCAAACTCGTAATTCATAAATAAAAAAACTCGTAATTCGTAACTCCTGATTCGTAACTCATAAATAGAATAACTCGTAATTCGTAACTCGTAATTCGTAATTCAAAAATAAAATAATTCGTAATTCGTAACTTCTAATTCGTAATTCAACACCATGCTCACTCGTACAGAATGTTCCGCATTGCGTGGACTCGCCATCATAGGGATTTTCCTTCACAACTATTGCCATTGGCTTGGCTTTGCTGTGAAGGAGAACGAATACACGTTCACTATATCGAAGAGTTCGCAGCTCATTCAGGCTATTATGTCGCCCGACTGGAATCTGCCTGTCCATCTGCTCTCGTTCTTCGGCCATTACGGCGTGCCCGTGTTCCTGTTTTTGTCAGCCTACGGACTCGTGATGAAGTATGAGAACCGTGGCGGACGCAAACCGTCAGCCAGGCAGACCGCCTTCCTGCCCTTCGTAGGCCACCATTACGCGAAGCTTTTCAAGATGATGATAGTAGGATTTGTCATCTTCACCATGGTAGACGCCATCACTCCGGGCCGTCACAACTATCAGCTGATGGACATACTCGGCCAGTTGTTCATGTTCAACAATATGATGCCCGACCCCGACCACGTCATCTGGCCTGGTCCGTACTGGTTCTTCGGACTCATGATGCAGCTCTACATAGTCTATCGTCTGCTGCTTTGGCGCAAGGGCGACATCTTCCCGTTGCTGCTGATAGTGGCATGTTGGGCTATGCAGGCATTCTGCGATCCCGAGGGCGACACCCTAAACCGTGTGCGCTACAACTTCATGGGCGGCGTGCTTCCGTTCTGTGCCGGACTGCTCTATGCCCGTCATGCCAAGCCGATGAGCCATGCCTTCTGGGTGACGCAGACCATAATAAGCGTAGTGCTCGTCTTCTTCTTCAGCTTCAACTTCCAGTTGTGGCTGTGGGCACCGCTCTTCGTGTGCTCAGCATCGGTAGGAATAGCCAAGCTCACGCCTGCCAAAATCAACAAGTGGATAGCCTGGATGGGAGGCATATCAGCCGCCCTCTTCGTGCTTCACCCCATCACTCGCAAGATATTCATACCCATATCGCGCCACGGCGACGTATATACAGGCTTGCTGCTGTATGTAGTTGCGTCGATAGCTTTGGCATGGTTCTATCATAATTTCAAGTTGCGCAATGAAGATACCCGACATTGAATTAGCCAACATATCACGCTTTCGTGCCGAGCAGATGGGAGCCGCGATGCTCTTCGTCATACTCTTTCACGTTGCACTCGACCGTGGCGACCCGTTCTACGGATTGCGTCGGTGTGGCAATGTGGGTGTCGACATATTCCTCTTTTTAAGTGGAGTGGGGCTGTGGTTCTCGTGGGTGAAGACGCCCGACGTGCTTCGGTTCTACCGTCGTCGCCTCTTGCGCATCGTGCCGACATGGATTGTCGTTGCCACGGCGTTCTATCTGCCCGACTATCTTGGTGCGCGCCGCTTCTCGCACAGCCTTGTCGACCTCATAGGCGACATCACCATCAACTGGGATTTCTGGCTTCACGACGAGCTGACGTTCTGGTATGTGCCAGCCATTATGGCACTTTACCTTGTGGCACCGTGGTATATGCGGCTCGTGCAGAGCCGTCCCGTCTACCGATGGTTGCCGTTGCTGATGGTGATATGGTGTGTTATGGTGCAATGGGTGCTGCCCATACACCATGCCGTGGGCCATATAGAGATATTCTGGAGCCGTGTGCCCATCTTCTTTATAGGCATCAACTTCGGCGAAATGGTTCGTATGCGCCGGCAGTTGTCCGGTGAAGCCGTGTGGCTGCTGCTCATCACGTTCCTCATGACGTTCGGCACGTGTCTCTATCTGGAGCAAGTGCGCCACGGACATTTCCCCCTCTTCGTAGAGCGTATGCTCTACATACCCTTCACGGTGTGTACCGTTCTGGTGATGAACCGCATCTTCCGCCGCATGCCGCAATGGGTCAACAGCTCGTTCCGGTTCGTCGGAGCGTTGAGTCTGGAGGCTTATCTCATCCACATCCACTTCGTGCTTGTGTATGTTCAGCCCTATCATCTGGGCTATTGGCCCACCTTCCTCGTCACCGTAGCCATAACGCTGCCCATAGCATGGCTTCTGCAGCGACTCATAGGACTGCTGACGGCAAGGCTATAGACCACAATGGTCGTGATAATAGACAACAATTCAAAAAAAACTGACATATATGATAAAGAGCATCCTGCGCCTTACGCGCCCCAAGCAATGGATAAAGAACATGTTCGTCTTTATCCCCATGTTTTTCGGTGGCGAACTGTTCGACCTGCACAGCGTGTGGCTTGCCGTGCTGACGTTCTTCGCCTTCAGTCTGGTTGCATCGTCGATATACTGCTACAACGACATTGTCGATATTGATGCCGACCGCAATCATCCCGTGAAGTGCCTGCGTCCGATAGCATCGGGCGAAGTTAGCATACGCCTGGGTTATATACTCATGACGCTGACGTTCTGCCTCGGCATGGGCGTATTGCTCCTGCTGCCCCCCGAAGTGATGAGCCAGGTCATGGCAGTCATCGTGTTCTACTATGTGCTCAACCTCGCCTATTGCTCCAAGCTCAAGCAGTTTGCCATACTCGACGTGTGCATCGTGGCATTCGGTTTTGTGCTGCGCATATTGGCAGGAGGTTTCGCCTGCGAGCTGGCTCTGAGCAACTGGATAGTCATAATGACCTTCCTGCTCACGCTGTTCATGTCGTTTGCCAAGCGTCGCGACGACGTGTTGCGCATGAATTCCACCGGCGAGGCGCCACGCAAGAACACCGTGCGCTACAATCTCACGTTCATCAACCAGGCCATAACCATCACCGCCTCCGTGACGCTCGTGTGCTACATCATGTATTGCGTGTCGCCCGAGGTGAGCGAGCGTTTTGATACGCCCTACCTATACCTTACGTTCGTCTTCGTGCTGTTGGGCCTGCTGCGCTACATCCAGATAGCCGTGGTCGACGAGAAGAGTGGCGACCCCACCAAGATAATCCTGCGCGACCACTTCTCGCAGATTATCGTAGTGGCATGGCTGCTGTCGTTCCTCCTTATGATATACGTGATATGATGCGCCGGCTGTATCTGTTCGACTTCGACGGGACGCTTACCTCCGCCGACACCCTGCTGTGCTTCATACGCTATGCCTGCGGAACGTGGCGCTTCCTGATAGGTTTTGCGCTGTTCAGTCCGTTGCTGGTGCTCATGAAGCTTGGCCTTTATGCCAACTGGCGAGCCAAGCAACACCTCTTTGCTTGGTATTTCCGAGGGATGAAAGCCAGCGATTTCGACGACGTGTGCCGCCGTTTTGCCGCCGACAACCATAGTCTGCTGCGCCCGAAGGCGCTCGAAAAGCTGCGTCACGTGTTCGGGCAGGGCTCGACAGTGGCAATAGTCAGCGCAAGCATCGACAACTGGGTGCGCCCGTTCTTCTATCAACTGACGGCGCACAGCGTTTCTGATTTCCGTGTCATAGGCACCAAGGTGGAGGCCGACAGCAACGGCAGACTCACCGGACGCTTCCTCACCAACAACTGCTACGGCCCCGAGAAGGTGCGGCGTGTGCTTGCCGAGTATCCCCAACTTGCCGCCCAACGCTCCTCGTATGTCGTTGAGGCATATGGCGATAGCCGTGGCGATAAGGAGCTGCTCGCCTTTGCCGACAACGCTTTCTATCGTCCGTTTCAATAGCCCAAATCCACCTCCATTCCAAAAGGACTCGTTTTGCCCTGTAAAAGGACTCGTTTTGCACAGCAAAAGGACTCCTTTTGAGTGCCAAAAGGGCCCCTTTTGAGAGCCAAAAGGACTCCTTTTGAAACACCGGGCGATTTCATCTGCCAATCCGAAGCGTTTCTTCGGCCAATCCGACGTGTTTTAATGGGTCAGTCATGGCTGCAATATAGATATTATAATAAGATAATGTGTAAGGAAATCCAACATAAGTCAGACGGAAAAATGGGCGAGGTGTTGCGCTTCGCCGTTGTCGGCGTCATAGCCACGCTGATACAGTATGGAGTGTATTTCGGGCTGGTGCTGTGGCTCATCCCCACGCTTGCCATGACCATAGCCTATGCCGTCAGCTTCGCCTTCAACTTCGTTGCCTCCACACGCTACACGTTCCGTGTCAAGGCTTCGGCACGTCGTGGAGCCGGTTTTGCCCTAAGCCATGCCGTCAACTATGTGCTGCAGATGCTCACGCTCAATCTCTTCATCTGGTTGGGACTGTCCAAGCAATGGGCACCGATACCGATGTTTGCCGTCTGTGTGCCGGTCAACTTTGTGCTGGTGAGATACTTTTTAAAGGTAAAAAAGTAAAAAGGTAAAAGAGTAAAAAGGTGAAAGAGTAAAAGAGTAAAAAAGTAAAAAAGCTACAATTTAGATATTGATATGAATATAAAAGACAACCCCTTAGTTCGAATATTCACATCGCTCTTCCGCATTAAGCGCGAGGAACGTGCATTAGCAATAGTGCTGTTGCTGGTGTTTTTGGCATTGGATGCGCTCGTCGTATGCAAGTATTACGACGTGTTCACACCGCTCAACGCCCATTATTGGCATCTGTTCATATCCAAGTTCCACATTTCGGGCTTCGACCCCATCACCTATTCGGTGGTGAGCGATTGGACGGCAGGCTATAATGTCTACCGCCATCCGTTGCTGGCGTTCTACATGTACGTGCCCTATCTTGTCAATCAGGCGCTGATATGGGCTACGGGCATCAACTGCGCCATATTCATCGTCACAGCCATACAGCTGTTCTCGGCTTTCTATGCAGCCATATTCTTCTATCGCATTTGCCGTGAGATAGTGGGCGTGAGTCGCACCGACTCAACGCTGCTTACGTTCTTGCTCTTCGGTTTCGCCTTCGTGATGCTCTCGTCGATGGTGCCCGACCACTTCATCATATCCATGATGCTGTTGCTGCTGGCTCTCTACGTCAGCGGAAAACTGATGATACGCCGCCGCAAGCTCACCGTCTGGCAGTCGGCACTCTACTTCTTCCTCACCGCCGGAACGTCGCTCAACAACGGACTGAAGATATACTTGTCCGACCTTTTTGTCAATGGATTCCGTATATTCCGCCCCAAGTTCCTCTTCCTCGCCATCCTTCTGCCTGCCGCACTCACATGGGGAGCGGCACGCATGAGCTACGACCATATCGTATGGCCGCGTGATGTGGCAGCCAAGGCGGCACGCGCCAAGGCCAAGGCAGCCAAGGAGGCTAAGAAGAAGGCTGAAGCTGCCGAGCGACACCGCCAGGATTCCATTCGCATAGCGTCGTTCACGCTGGAGCAGATGGATTCGTTGCGCCGCGATTCGGTGCAGCGCGACTCCATAGCCAAGGCAAAGCCGAAGCCTGTGCGTCGCCGCAAGAACGGCAAACCCATTGCCAATGGCGAGTTCATAGGCTGGACCGACATCACGACGTCGCGCTCGGAGTCGATTGTCGAGAACCTGCTGGGCGAGTCGATACAGCTCCATCAGGACTATGTGCTGGGCGATGTGCTCAAGTCGCGACCAATGATTGTAAGCTACAACCACTGGTACAACTATGCCGTTGAGGCTGTCATAGCCCTCCTCTTCGTGCTGGGAGTGTGGGCAGGACGCCGCTCGCGCTTCATGTGGCTTGTCATGTCGTACTTCGCACTCGACATGGTGCTGCACATAGGATTGGGATTTGGCATCAACGAGGTGTACATCATGTCGGCACACTGGATTTACGCCATACCTATAGCCGTGGCTTTCCTGCTCAAGAACGTAGGTCGCCGCCGCTATCAGCTTGCCCTGAAGGGCGTGCTGGCATTGCTCGCCTTGTGGCTGTGGGCGTGGAACGTCACGCTCATTGTGGGCTATCTGTATTAGCAGCCCGCACCTTATACATTATATATATACGCAGCTCTGCAGCTGCCTAACACTTCTTGCATAACTGTCGACAACCATGCTGATAAGAAAAGAAGAACGCCCCGTGGCACTCGTTGCCGCCTTAGTGTTCACCGTGCTCAACGCATTGCTCATATACGCCCACTACGATTCGTTCACGCGAGGGGCGCACGTGGGCTTCTGGTCGGTGTTCTACAACCACCTGAACATGTCGGGCTACGATGTCTTCTCGCTGATATTCATCTCGTGCATGCGCCTGCACTGGAACTCGTTGCGCCATCCGCTCTTCGTACTTCTGCTGCTGCCGCTCTACTGGATCAACCATATGCTCATGCCACCGACCGAGTTCAACTTCGCACCGTTCCTCATGGCGGCGCTGCTCATAGTGTGCGACGTGGCAGGAGCTATACTTCTGCACCGCATATTGCGCGATATTGTAGGTGCCAACCGCTCGGATGCCGCCCTGCTCACAGCCATGTTCTACGGCATAGCGCACGTGATGGTGGCAACGATGGTGCCCGACCATTTCGCACTGTCGCTGCCCCTGCTAATGCTTACGCTCTATGTCACAGGCAAGCACTTGCTGCACGGCACACGCATGCCGCTGTGGCAGTCGGCAGTTCTGTATTTCTTCACCGCCGGCGTTACGCTCACCAATGGCGTCAAGGTGGCGCTGGCAGCATGGATAGCCAACGGAAAGCGCATCTTCACGCTGCGCAGCATACTGTCGTTCGTGGTGCCTACCGTCATACTCGGAGCCATATATATAGGTACGCAGAACATCATCATAGCCCCGCAGGAGCGTAGCATCAAGCGCATTGAGGCTGCTGTGGCTAAGAAAGATCCTGCACGTATAGAGCGGTTGAAGAAGCACGACGAGTTCGTTCGCCGTCAAAACGGCGAGGCTATGACCAAGAAAGTGCCCCTGCTCGAGTGGAGCGACATGACCACATCGCGCTGGCAGTCGGTGGTAGACAATCTCATGGGCGAGTCGTTGCAGCTGCATCGCGACCATCTTATGGAGGACGTGCAGCAGACGCGCCCCGTATTCGTGGGCTATCGCTCATTTATTAATTACGTCGTTGAGGCTGTGCTCGTGCTCCTGCTCATAGTGGGTGCGTGGGTGGCGCGCCGCGAACGCTTCTTCCTCGTGGTCGCTTCGTGGTTTGCTTTCGACATGATGATGCACTTAGGGTTCGGTTTCGGACTCAACGAGGTGTACATCATGACCGCCCACTGGGCTTTCATATTCCCCATCGGAGCCGCCTATCTGCTGCGTCGCAGTACATCCGGGGCGCTGCGCCTGCTCGTTGCATCGCTCACGGTGTGGCTTTGGGCGTGGAACGGAACAATCATCGTCGGCTATCTGCTTTAGCCCTTCAGCCTATACGTGTATATTTCAGGCACAGCCTGTATAAATAGTGATAGATAAAACTATGCGAATCTTACATCTGATAACCCATTTTGACCTTGGCGGAGCCGAACGTGTCGCCGCCAACATAGCCGCGTCTACGAGCGAAGGTATGGAATATCATGTCGCTGAGATACTGCGCGGACGTTCAGACTACACCCCCAAGTTTCTCTCGGAGCTGCGCGCCGCGGGCGTGACGTGCCACCGTTCGTGGATGCCCGACATCAGTTGGCACTTCCTTGTGGAACGTATTGCAGCCCTGCTGTTCCCCTTGCGCATGCTCTATCTTATGCTGCGACTGCGTCCCGACGTAGTCCACACCCACACCGAGACCCCCGACCTCGCTCTGTACGTGTGCGTCAGACTCATGCCGTGGCTCTTTCGCCATACACGCATAGTGCGCACCATACACAATACGAGGCTCTGGACCGGACTGCCACGCACAGCCCGCTGGGTGGAACGTATGTTCATAAAGCGTCAGTCTAACGTAGCCATATCCGATTCGGTGCGCGATACCTATGCCGGACGTTTCGGCTCGGAGCCGCCGATAATACATAACGGGGTGGGCGAGGTGCCCCAGCAGCCATGGACGCAGCTGCATCCGGGCAAGGTGAACATCCTCTTTGCCGGCCGACTCGAACCGCAGAAGGGCGTGAACGTGCTTTGCGACGTGCTGCGCATGATGTCTGCCGACCAGCGTTTCTTCTTCACCATAGCCGGCGACGGCTCCCAACGCCCACTCGTGGAGCACACTTTGGCAGGCGGCGAAACCGGACTGCCGCTCACTAACGCCCGTCTTCTTCCGCCTATATACTCACTCCCTTCATATTTGGCATCGTTCCACTATCTGTTTATGCCCTCGGTATTTGAGGGACTGAGCATGCTGTCGATGGAGGCAAGCATCAATCGTCTGCCCGTCATAGCCAACGACGCTCCCGGACTGCGCGATACGCTGCCCCCCGACTGGCCCCTTATGGCACACGGCAATGCCCTGGACGACTATCGCCGCATCTTCGAGCGCCTTTGCGACGACGCTTTCCGCACCCGAATAGCCGACAAGGCACAGCAGTATGCACGCCTTAATTTCTCCATACGCAGCATGCAGCAACGATACGAGGAGTTTTATCTCACCCCGAAACGATAAGCGCAAATGTTCGGGTTTCATAACATTTAACTCCATAAAGACAAGAAAATCAACCAAAAAAGCGTAACTTTGCATCCTATAGTGAATTTAGGACAGATATCAGAATAACAAAATAAAGAAAAAATGGCACAAGAAGACGTTTTCAAGAAAATTGTGAGTCATTGCAAGGAGTATGGTTTCGTATTCCCAAGCAGCGAAATCTATGACGGTCTGGGCGCAGTATATGACTACGGACAGAACGGCGTTGAGCTTAAGAACAACATCAAGCAATACTGGTGGCAGAGCATGGTGCTCCTCCACGAGAACATCGTGGGCATCGACTCAGCCATATTCATGCACCCTACTATATGGAAGGCCAGCGGACACGTTGACGCTTTCAACGACCCACTCATCGACAACCGCGACTCAAAGAAGCGCTACCGTGCCGACGTTCTCATCGAGGATCAGATAGCAAAGTATGATGAGAAGATTGAGAAGGAGATTGCCAAGGCACGCAAGCGTTTCGGCGACTCGTTCGACGAGGCTCAGTTCCGTGCCACCAACGCACGCGTTATAGAGCACCAGCAGAAGCGCGACGCTCTGCACGAACGTTATACCAAGGCTATGCAGGGTCCGGATCTTGCCGAGCTGAAGCAGATTATCGCGGACGAGGAAATCGTTGACCCCATCAGCGGCACCAAGAACTGGACCGACGTACGCCAGTTCAACCTCATGTTCTCTACCGAAATGGGTTCTACTTCTGAAGGCGCAATGAAGGTATATCTTCGTCCTGAGACTGCTCAGGGCATCTTCGTCAACTATCTCAACGTTCAGAAGACTGGCCGTATGAAGATTCCTTTCGGTATCGCTCAGATTGGTAAGGCTTTCCGTAATGAGATTGTTGCACGTCAGTTCATCTTCCGTATGCGCGAGTTTGAGCAGATGGAAATGCAGTTCTTCGTTCAGCCAGGCACCGAACTCGAATACTTCCAGAAGTGGAAGGAGACCCGTATGAAGTGGCACCAGACTCTCGGCTTCGGTGCAGAGAACTACCGTTTCCACGATCACGAGAAACTTGCCCACTACGCCAACGCCGCTACCGACATCGAGTTCCGCATGCCGTTCGGATTCAAGGAGGTTGAGGGCATTCATAGCCGTACAAACTTCGACCTCTCACAGCACGAGAAGTTCTCTGGTCGCTCAATCAAGTACTTCGACCCGATGACCAAAGAGTCGTACACTCCGTATGTAATTGAGACCTCAATAGGCGTTGACCGCATGTTCCTCAGCATCATGTGCCACTCTTATCGTGAGGAAAAGCTCGACAACGGAGAGACCCGCGTCGTTCTGCTTCTGCCTCCTGCACTCGCTCCGACGAAGTTGGCTGTGCTCCCACTCGTAAAGAAAGACGGACTGCCAGAGAAGGCTCGCGAGATAGTGAACAACCTCAAGTTCCACTTCAACACTCATTATGATGAGAAGGACACTATCGGTAAGCGCTATCGTCGCCAGGATGCAGTCGGAACTCCTTACTGCGTGACTGTCGACTATGACACTCTGAAGGACAATACCGTTACTCTTCGCTTCCGCGACACTATGGAGCAGGAGCGTGTAAGCATCGATCAGCTTCAGAGCATCATCGAGGACAAGGTGAGCATTACCAGTCTCCTCAAGAAATTACAGTAATATAAAGAATGAAGAATTTTAATATTTTCGCACTCTCGGCGCTCGTAGCGGTTCTCATTGCAGGACTTGCCTCGTGCAGCGAGACATCGGACGAGGTTGAGGAGTATGCCGATTGGCAGAACGTCAACGCTACTTACTTCGACAAGACTTATTCCGAGGCTAAGAAGAAGGCTGATGCCGGCGACGCAAGCTGTAAGGTTTTGCGCGCTTACAACATTGACGAGAAGGTGGCAACCCACTCTTACGACCATATCGTCGTGAACGTGCTCAAGGCTGGAAACGGCTCGGGATGCCCGCTCTATACCGACTCTGTGAAGGTACACTACAGTGGACGACTGCTGCCTTCTGCCAGTTATCCCAACGGCAAGGTGTTCGACCAGTCGTGGACAGGCGATTACGACCTCACAACAATGATGCCTGTGAAGTTTGCCGTGAAAGGTCTTGTCACCGGATTTAGCACCGCTCTGCAGTATATGCACATCGGCGACCGCTGGCAGGTTATCATTCCGCAGCAGTTGGCTTACGGATCGTCAAACACACCGGGTGCAGCTTACTCTACACTCATATTTGACGTGACCCTCGTGGCATACTATCGTGCCAACGATGTTCCAAAATCGGCATCTCGTTCGGGCGATGGCAAGAATGCTGAATCGTCAGGTTGCTGGATTTACGAATAGTCTACAATATCCCGTTTGCTATATATATAATAATGTAAGTGAACGTCCGTAAGTTCAGAGAATTCTGTAGTTGAAGGAAGGATGTAGCCCTTTTGATTCTTATAGGTTCATACCTTAGGATTCAGAAGGGCTACATTTTTTTTGTATGTCTTTGATCTATATCAAACAGGGGTTTTGATGTATGTCAAATCAACCTTAATTTTGTTGTGTGTACGCACACAATACTTTGATTTACATCAAAAATCAGGCGATAAAGGGTAAGAAATGCGTATAAACTCTTGGTTGTGTACGTAAACAATAGTAACTTTGCATCGTCAAAACAAGGGAACCGCGAGGCAACCTCGATAGACAACACATCATGAAGGTATAGAAAATTTGAGAGGTTTAAGGTAAATAGACTATCAGAATATAATTCAAAGAGAAGGTAAAGGATTAGGATGACTTGATAGAAGGTATAAAGATTAGGATGACTTCAGAAGGTAGTAAAGATTAGGATGACTCAGAAGAAGGTAATAAAGATTAGGATGACTTGAAAAGGTAGAAGGTGATTGAGTTCAGATAACAACACAATGATCAGTAAGTATTAGCAAGAAGGTAAAGACAGAAGATTGCATTAAGGGATAACAAGAAGATAGGTAAAGTCAAAGGTAAAGACAGAAGATTGCATAGAAAGGATAACAAGGACAATAGGTAAAGAGAAAGTCAATAGGTAAGAGAAGTCAATAGGTAGAAAGTAAAAGGTATTGGAAGTTAATAGGTTTAATGGTTTTAAAGGTAAAAAGGTTATGTTGATGACAATGATGATGACCCTATTTGCAGCCAGTGCTGCAATAGGAATGTGGGGAGACGGCAACGGTAAATGATCGTTTGTCCTCCCACTGAGGCAAGACGGAGCGCAAGTCAAAACGCAATGAGGTCTGGCTAATTAAATGGGAAAATAATAATTTTAAAATAAGAAGAGGCTGTTTCGGACAATACCGAAACAGCCTCTTTTGCGTGTATGGATATTTTATTAATCCCACAGGTGCGGATCGTCAAGCGACATGACCGAACCCTGGTCGATTTTATTGCCGCCGTCGGGCAGTATTATTTCAACTTTATCGTTGTCTTCGCTGTCGTTGACCACTCCAGATGCAGCTATAGGCATGATTGTGTCGATAGCTATCACCTCTGACTGAGGTGCTGTATATGATTTCTTTTTCATTTTGTTGAGTTGATTTATTGATGTCTGTAATTTGTAATGTTAGCTTGCTTAGGCTATGGCGGGGACGCCATAGCCTCCTGTCGTTTGTCGGACACTCTAAGTTTTTGATTATTCAGAGTGCCGTATGCGACGGTAGTTTATTTCACTGCAAACTTCTTTCCGTTCTTGATGTATATGCCCTTGGTCAGCGAATTGCCGTTGACGCGCTGTCCCTGTAGGTTGTATACGGCGTTGTCAGTGGCGTTGCTGTTGTCCATAACGATAGAGTTGATGGCTGTCTCAACGCCCTTGATGCTTATCTTGAGCATTGCGGGGGTGATAGATGCGTTGTCGCTTATGGTGAAGAAGCAGCGGAAAGCCTTGGTCTGAGAGCCTGGATTTACAAACAGAACCTTTCCGCCTTCGGTAACGCCGGCTGCCTTAACGGTGCCGTTGTTGGTTATGTCTGTGGGCGAATAGATGCCCTGGAATGTCACGTCAGCGTTGCCTTTAGCCTTTGGAGCGTCAGCGCTCACTTCCTTACCGTAGAATGTGTAGGTTGTGCGGGCAACAGTAGGCTTGATGAGGTAGGGCACGCCCGGCTCAATGCTTGTAGCGTTAGCGAAGTTAACGGTATTGCCGTTGACAGCATCAAACTTCTCTACGAGTGTGCCTTCGCCGAAGTTTGCCTTTATCTCTTCCTCGCTTATGGCGAACGGAACGCAAAGAGTGTTCCACTTGTCGGCTACGAGTGTGCGGTTAAGGGTGATGTCTGAAATCTCCCAAGCCTCAATGTTGTTGGCTTCGTTCTCGTTATACACGAAGGTCTTAACGTTGGGGTATTCTACGTAAACGCGGAAAGTACTGACTGTAGGTGTTGTTGTACCACTATTGGTTTGGAATTTTACCGACTTCTCACTACCAGTCCAAACTGCATCAGATTTTCCTTTGTCAAATGTACCCTTGTCGCTGTTTACAATATCCAAATGTCCGCAACCAAGCATTTCGATTCTTACTATCTTGCCCTTGGTTGTAGAAATTGTTGTAGTTGAGCCTGCGTACAATTCATAGGGATTCTTCTTGAAACCTGCCCATGTACTTTGTATAGTGACGTTTTCTTTGCTTAGTTTGTCACCACCTCCCAAAATAGTGCTATTAGAGCCTTTGTCTGTACCTGCTGCAAATACAATGAACTTTTCGTCGTAGCTGGTTTCTGAGTTTATAACGTTGAGTTCATATGAAGTTGTAGCTGGCTTATACTGGTCGTTGCCTGGGTATGAGGCTGTGATTGTTGTCTTGCCCCAAGACTTAAGTGTTATTTTACCATTTGCGTCAACAGTTGCTACGTATGGGTTTGAACTTGTGTACTTAATGGGCAAGTTGTTGGGATTTTCTAATTGTCCGTAGTCTACAGCCTCACCGTTGTATCCGTTGAGGTCAGCTTTGGCTGAAATATTTGTAAATTTGACACCGCTTTCTACAACTTGTTTCTTGTATATTTGTACATTACTGTTAGATGAATAATAGCCAAAGCTTTTGCCATTGCCAAAACTCAGGTAATATTTAAAACTATTATTGTAAAGACTTGCTTTGCCATCTTTGTCTATTGGAATATTAAACACACATTTGTTATTAGCTGTATTCAGCATACTAACATTTGCACTCAAACCTCCTTGATACGATATATACTGACCGTTAAACTTCAGATACCAGTTGCTTCCATTGCTTTCAAGTATGGTTTCGCCCAATCCTTCTGTATATTTGAGGATGCCGTCAGTGATAGTAACCTGAACGGGGTCAATCTTTGTACCCTTACCATTCACAGCTCCCATTGCGTTGGTTCCTGAAGCAATAACAACAACGTCACCGCTCTTGAGTTCCGAAGCGTCAGTTACGAGTTTGTAGGTGGCGCCGTCGGCGGCTTTACCTACCAATGAGCATGCTATTGTCAGCATTGCTACAAACATTAAACGTAGATGTTTTGTCATAATTCTATTTGTTGATTATTTGATTTTATTATCCTTGAATTTCACTTGCAAAAAACCGACGCTTTTCAAATGTACTCCTTTTGGCTTCTAAAAGGACTCCTTTTGCTCTCCAAAAGGACTCCTTTTGCATCCCAAAAGTACCCCTTTTGCAATGCAAAAGGACTACATTTTTCGGAGCACTGTTATTTCGTCGTAATTACACTGTTTTAATATCTAATATTTATTGACGTGCAAAGTTAATCAAAAAAAGCCATTAAGCGATAATTTTCGGTCGCTTAATGGCTCTTTATCAACGGAATATGGCGTTAGTGTGGACATTTTAGACCATCTTTAACGCCTTATTTGCAAATGTTTTAATTGTTTTATCTGCGTGCGCAGCAGCCTGCTTTGGCGAGATGCCATGCCTCGCGCACCCACAGCACGAGGCTCGAACCGATGATGATTGTCCCCCAATCCTTCAGCGAGAGGCTCACCACGTTGAAGAAGTCTTGCAGTATCGGAGTCTCAACCATCAGCACCTGTCCTGCGAATATTATCACAACGATGGTGAGCAGACCCTTGCATCCGCCGAAGTGGAGCGCCGAACGTCCCGTCTCGAAGGCTCGCGCGTTGAACAGATAGAAGAAGTGAGTCATGACGAATATGGTGAACAGCAGCGTCAGTTCGTATGCCGTGAGATGTCCCTCGGTCCAGAACGTCAGAGTGCCGAAGCCTGCGAAGAGTTGCAGATAGTTGAGCGAGAGCATATCGCTGAGGCTGCTTATGTCGGCATGTTTGAACACGAGCAGGAAGAAGAACAGCAACACGAAGAACAGTGCGCCCACTCCTACAATCTCGCCGTACATGGGGCGTGTCAGAATGAAGGCGTGGCGGTCGCGCGGACGGTCGTGCATTACGCTCTCCGACGGCGGCAACGACGCCAGAGCCATGGCTGCGAAGGTGTCCATAATCAGATTTATCCACAGCATCTGCGTCACCGTGAGCGGCGACTCGGTGCCCATGAAGGCTCCGATGAGCACTATCAGACAAGCCGTAACGTTGACGGTGAGCTGGAAGAGGAGGAAACGCTGTATGTTCTGATACAACGAGCGTCCCCACATCACAGCTTTGCCGATAGATGAGAACGAGTTGTCGATGATGGTAATGTCCGACGCCTCCTTAGCCACCGATGTTCCGTCGCCCATCGACAGGCCCACGTGCGCGGCTCGCAGGGCAGGGGCGTCGTTGGTTCCGTCGCCCGTCACAGCCACAACCTGGTTGAGTCGTTGCAGCGTTTCGACGAGTCGCTTCTTGTCCATGGGTCGTGCGCGGGCTATAATCTTGAGTTCGTGCACACGCTGTAGCAGCTGTTCGTCGTTCAGGGCGGCAAACTCCGGTCCGGTCATTATGTTGCGGTCGGAGTCGGCGGTGGTCCATAGCCCTATCTGTCTGCCTATCTCACGTGCTGTGGCAGGAGTGTCGCCGGTGACAATCTTGATGTTTATTCCTGCGTCAAGACACTCCTTGATGGCGTCCGGCACATCGCTGCGCACGGGGTCGGCAATAGCTGTTATGCCTATGAAGTGCAGTCGGGTGGCTGTGACTCTGCCGTTGCTGATGGCAACGTCGCCCTTGTCGAGCATCTGGAATGCAAAACCCAGTGTGCGCATGGCGTGGTTCTGATAGTCGAGCAACTGGTTTTCAATGCGTTCACGAGTAGCGCCTTCGCCCATGGTGCGGCACATGGCGAAGACTATTTCGGGAGCGCCCTTGACGTACAGAATACGTCGGCCGGGCATCAGAGCCGAGTCTACCACAGTAGCCATATACTTCCGCTCGGTGTTGAAGGGCAGTTGGTCGACTATGGTAGAATTTTCGCGCAGCTCACGGTAGTCGGTGCCGTGCTCGTAGAGCCACAGCAGCAGCGCGCCCTCAGTAGGATTGCCGAGCACGGAGGGACAGTCGGGGTCGGTGAAGTCGAGCTGTGCGGTGGAGTTGAGCGCCATTGACTCCGCCACAGCCGAACTCTTTTCGTCGAGTCCGTACAGTTGCAGGCTGTCCACACGCATCTGGTTCTGCGTCAGCGTGCCCGTCTTGTCGGTGCATATCACCGTCGTTGCACCCATGGTTTCGCATGCGTGCATCTTGCGCACGAGATTGTTGGTCTTGAGCATGCGTCGCATGCTGTACGCCAGACTCAACGTCATAGCCATGGGCAGGCCCTCGGGCACCGAAACCACAACCAGTGTGACGGCTATCATGAGCGTCTGCAGCAGGTAGGCTATGAATGGCAGCAGATGGAACTGCTCGTACGAGGGCGAAAGGAAGTACATCAGGATGCGTCCGATGATGATGCCGGCACCTACGCAGTAGCTCAGTTTGGCAACGAGCCGACCCAGTCCGTCAAGCTGTTCGTCGAGCGGAGTCTTCACCGAATTGTCTATCTGCACCGCCTCGAACACCTTGCCCTGCTCGGTATGGTCGCCAATGGCAATCACGCGCATCACGCCATGACCCTCCATCACCTTGGTTCCCTTCATGACGTGGTTGGACGGGAACGTAGCCTGGCTGTCAAACTCGCTTGCAACGGTGGTTTTGGCGCACATAGGTTCGCCTGTCAGCGTCGATTCGTCGACGTTCAGCAGCGTGGCTTCTATCAGTTCGCCGTCGGCAGGAATCTCCTCGCCCGTGTTTACAATCACTATGTCGCCCACAACGACCTCGCGGCGTGGTATCTGTGTCGTGTTTGAATCGCGAATCACCTCCACCGGCTCGTCGTCATTCACCTTGTTGAGTATGGCAAACTCCTTGTCGGCCTGATATTCGAAGTAGAACGAGAGGCCCGTGGCCAGCATTATCGCCACGAAAATGCCCACAGGTTCGAAGAAAACCGTAGGTCCGTCGCCCAGACCGAAGTATTCGTAGCACGAGATAAGTATCGAGAGAGCGCCGGCAATGAGCAGAATGATGATGAGCGGGTCGCGGAATTTGTCTAAGAATTGTAGCCAAAGCGGAGCCTTGGCGGGCGGGGTTAGCACGTTCTCGCCATACTTCGAGCGGCTCTGGGCAACCTCTCGGGCGGTGAGACCGGTGTAATGATGTTTGGATTCCATAATGTTATTGTTGATGTTAACGTTCACAATGTGCAAAGTTATCAATTATATGGCAAAACGAAGCTGACTGAAATGCAAAAAAACATTACGCCCAAAGTTACACGTACATTATATTTTGACTTTTCACTTTTTTTTCGTACTTTTGCGAGTCAACAGAATTTTTATTCCCAACTTACTATAAAAACCCACTACGGCAATATATGGACGACGAGATAAAAGACAACGAAGAGATAAAGAAGGAGAACGTACAGCCCAACGACGAAGCCACTTCAGACAACGACATCGAGTCTGGCGGCGACGACGCTGCTGCCGATACGTCGGCTCCGACCAGTCATTCCGACTATAAGCCGGTGAACCGTTTTGACGCTTCTGCCGTTCATCATCTGAGCGGTATGTATCAGAACTGGTTCCTTGACTACGCCTCGTACGTCATACTTGAACGTGCCGTGCCGCACATCGAGGACGGACTGAAACCCGTGCAGCGACGCATCCTGCACTCGATGAAGCGCATGGACGACGGCCGATTCAACAAGGTGGCAAACATTGTGGGCCATACCATGCAGTTCCATCCGCACGGTGACGCCTCGATAGGTGACGCTCTGGTGCAGATGGGACAAAAGGATCTGCTCGTAGACTGCCAGGGTAACTGGGGAAACATACTCACCGGCGACCGTGCTGCGGCTCCGCGATACATCGAGGCACGCCTCTCGAAGTTTGCGCTCGACGTGGTTTTCAATCCCAAGACTACCGACTGGCAGCTCTCGTACGACGGCCGTAACAAGGAACCGATTACGCTGCCTGCCAAGTTTCCGCTGCTTTTGGCACAGGGAGCTGAGGGCATTGCCGTAGGGCTCAGCTCGAAGATAATGCCGCACAACCTTGTCGAGATATGCGATGCAGCCATTCACTACTTGCGTGGCGAGGAATTCCAGCTTTATCCCGACTTCCCTACAGGCGGATCGGTTGACGTGGCAAAATACAACGACGGCCAGCGTGGAGGCATAATAAAGGTGCGCGCCAAGATAGAGAAGCTCGACCAGAAGACCATCGTCATACGCGAGATACCCTACTCGAAGACTACCACAACGCTCATCGACTCAATCCTTAAGGCCATTGACAAGGGAAAGATCAAGGCAAAGAAGGTAGATGACAACACGGCAGCCGAAGTTGAGATTCAGGTTCACCTCGCTCCGGGCGTGTCGAGCGACAAAACCATCGACGCATTGTACGCATTCTCCGACTGCGAGATAAACATCTCGCCCAACTGCTGCGTAATCGAGGACAACAAACCGTGCTTCCTCACCGTCAGCGACGTGCTGCGCCATAGCACCGACACCACAATGGGTCTGCTGCGCAAGGAACTCCTCATACGCAAGGCTGAACTTGAAGAGCAGCTGTTCTTCTCGTCGTTGGAGCGCATTTTCATTGAGGAACGTATATATAAGGAGAAGAAGTTCGAGCAGTCGAAGTCGCAAGACGAGGTTGTAGCGTTCATCGACTCAAAGCTCGAACCGTTCAAAAACCAGATATTCCGGGTGCCTTCTGCCAAGAATTCGGCTGAAGGCATTGTGGAGCAGGAGATGGTGGAATACACGTTCCACCGCGAAATCACACGCGACGACATTCTGCGACTGCTCGAAATCAAGATGCAGCGCATACTGAAGTACAACAAGGACAAGGCTGACGAACTCATAGCACGCATCAAGGCAGAACTTGCCGACATAGAGTACGACCTCGCCCACATGACCGACGTCACCATACACTGGTTTGAATACATACGCGACAAGTATGGCAAGGACCATCCGCGACGCACCGAGATACGCAGTTTCGACACCATCGAGGCTTCGAAGGTGGTTGAGGCAAACCAGAAACTCTACATCAACCGACAAGAGGGATTCATCGGAACAGGCCTTAAGAAGGACGAATTCGTGTGCAACTGCTCCGATATTGACGACATTATAGTGTTCTTTAAGGACGGAAAGTACAAGATGGTACGCGCTGCCGACAAGATATTTGTGGGCAAGAACATCCTGCATGTACAAGTTTTCAAGCGCAACGACAAGCGTACTATATATAATGTGGTGTATCGCGACGGCAAGAACGGACCCGCTTACATCAAGCGTTTCTTCGTTCCTACAATGACGGTGGGCAAGGACTACGACCTCACGCAGGGCACTCCGGGCTCGCGTGTGCTCTATTTTACAGCCAATCCCAATGGCGAGGCTGAGGTAATCAAGGTGACTCTCGAAGCCAACCCGAAGCTGAAGCGAATATTCATCGACAAGGATTTCTCTGAAATAGGCATCAAGGGACGCACGTCGAAGGGCAATCTCGTGACGCGAAACCCCATCCACCGCATCGGTCTGAAGAGTCATGGACACTCTACTTTGGGCGGACGGAAGGTGTGGTACGACCCCGATGTCAACCGACTCAACTACGACGAGCACGGCAGACTGCTCGGCGAGTTCTACGACGACGACTCAATACTCGTCGTTCTCGACGATGGCAACTTCTATATATCAACCTTCGACGCTAACAACCATTATGAGTCGAACATCAAGATAATAGAGAAGTGGGACCCCGACAAGGTGTGGACAGCCGTGCTGTACGATGCCGACAACGACAACAATCTGTATCTTAAGCGATTCCGTATGGAGGCAACCAAACGCCCGCAGAACTACATCGGCGAGAATCAGGAGAGCCGGTTGGTGCTGCTTACAGATACGGTTTATCCCCGACTGGAGGTTGACTACGCCCCGACTACGGCTCCCGACGGCTCGACCATGCAACGTCCGCCACTCGAAATCGATGCCGATGAGTTCATAGCAGTAAAGGGATTCAAGGCAAAGGGCAAACGTGTGACAACGCTCGAAGTAACCGATGTGAAGGAACTGGAGCCTACCCGATTCCCCGAACCGGAAAATGAAGAGGCTGACGACACTGCCGATGAAGAACCCGAAAACCTCGATCCAGATGCAGGCAAGAGCCAGCAGCAGGTGATAGACGAAATGACCGGACAACTCAACATATTTACTGAGAATGCAGATCTTTAAGAACATATTCATTGCCATTGCGCTGCTGTGCAATGGAGGGGCAACGGTTGCTGCACAATCCGATAGCGACTATGTCCCGGATGAGGCTCTGTCAGCCCGCAGCGAGCGCCCGACGCTGAAGACAAACGCCATGATTATAGGCGTAGGAGCAACCAATCTGCTCGACACTTATCTCTCGCCCGAGAAGTATCGTGGCTTGGATGTGCGCTTTCTTTCGCACACTCGTCGCGAGAAGGACTCCACCGTGTGGATCAATCAGTTCCAGCACGAGGGCAACGTGGCTTATGCCGACAATCGTTCGGGCAATGGCGGCGAGATGGCAGGAGGCTATACGTTCCGCTATTCGCTTCTGCGCAAGTGGAATGTGAGCTTGTGGAGCCATCCGTTGCAGCTCATTGCGGGTGGAACGGCAGCCGGAAACATCGGCATAATATACAATACACGCAATGGCAATAACCCTGCCAATGCGCGCCTTTCGCTGCACATAGAGCCTACCGTGGGCTTCGACTATCCCATAGGACGCCCCAGTAGCAAGCGTGGCATTGCCTTCCGACCGGGCGACGCAGCACGTTATCCCGTGGTGTTGCACTACGAAGCCTCGGCACCTCTGTTCGGACTGATGTTCTCACCCAATTACGGACAGTCGTATTACGAGATATTCAACCGTGGCAACTACGACCATAACTGCGTGCCTACGACCATCGGCTCTACCCCGTCGTTGCGCCAGATGCTCACCGTCGACTTCCGTCTGGCACGCATAACGTGGCGTATCGGCTACCTGGGAACCATCGAACAGTCGCAGGTGAACAATCTCAAGACCCACATCTACACCCATTCGCTCATGATAGGTATAGTGAAGAGGTTTCGCACCGTGAAGCAATAGCCACAGACTAAGCAAAGAAGTGACAGCAAACGAATGTGAAATGCCCCTCCCGACGAATGGAGGATAAATATAAACAAGATGACAAACAGTAAGCTTATACGCAACATCGTTGTGGCAATCATTGCGATACTCTCGCTCGGTTCATGCGTTGACGAGGAGGAATATGCCGACAATCCGCGTGGCAACTTTGAAGCTTTGTGGAAGATTGTCGACGAACACTACTGCTTCTTCGACTACAAGAAGGAGCAGTATGGACTCGACTGGAACGCCGTTTACGACAAATACTCGCGCCAGATAGCCGACGATATGACCGACAACCAGCTGTTTGAGGTGTTGGGCAATATGCTCGGCGAGTTGAAGGACGGCCATGTCAACATGTATTCGTCGTGGGATGTGGCGCGCAACTGGTCGTGGCACGAGAACTATCCTTCAAATCTGAGCGACACACTCATCAACCGCTACCTCGGCACCGATTACCGTATATCGTCAGGCATGCGTTATCGCATACTCGACGACAACATCGGCTACATCCGATTGCAGTCGTTTGCATCGTCAATGGGCGAGGGTAATCTCGACGAAATTCTCTATTATCTCATGCCGTGCAACGCTCTCATCATCGACATACGCGACAATGGCGGCGGACTCGTTACGTCGGCAGAACAGCTGGCAGCACGATTTACCAACACCCCGTTGCTTGTCGGCTACATGCAGCATAAGACAGGACGCGGCCATTCTGACTTCTCATCGATGCAAGAGCAGCGCCTCAAGCCGTCGAAGGGAATACGCTGGCAGAAGCGCGTGGCAATACTTACCAACCGGTCGGTGTATAGCGCCGCCAACGAATTTGTCAAGTACATGCGCTGTTGTCCTAACGTTGTACAGATAGGCGACCGCACAGGTGGCGGAGCAGGAATGCCTTATTCCAGCGAACTGCCCATAGGATGGAGCATACGTTTCTCGGCTTGCCCCATGTACGACAAGGACGGCAACAGCACCGAGTTCGGTATAGCGCCCGACTACGACGTGCAGCTATCACAAACCGACCTTCTGCGTGGCAAAGACACGATAATAGAGAAGGCACGAGAGGTGCTCAGACAATGACACTTGAATCATTAACATAATAAAAACAATTCACTATGAACAAAGCAATCAACACAAACAACGCTCCCGCAGCAATCGGTCCGTATTCACAGGCTATTGAGGCTAACGGCATGGTATTCGCATCTGGTCAGCTTCCTATCGACCCTGCAACAGGCAACTTCGCCGAGGGTGGTATCAAGGAGCAGACACGTCAGTCGCTCACCAACGCCCAGAACATCCTCAAGGAGGCTGGTACCGACCTGGCACACGTTGTTAAGACAACAGTATTCTTGAGTGATATGGCTAACTTTGGTGAAATGAACGAGGTATATTCTGAGTTCTTCACACAGCCTTTCCCTGCACGTTCAGCCGTTGCAGTGAAGACTCTTCCGAAGAATGCGCTTGTTGAAGTAGAGTGCATTGCAGTGAAGTAACGCTCCGCAGAAATACGTATAGACATGAATGGAGACTACAGCAAGATTTCTGCCGTAGTCTCCATTTTTAGTATCAAGGCAATAATAAGCCTTCTGAAAACCATCTTCCCATAAATAAACCAACCATTACAACATGAAGTTCTATTCACTTTTACTCATGGCTCTATGCCTTCCGCCACTGCTGACCAACGCTGTCGGACAGTCAAAACAGAGTCAGTTTCAGTTGAAGCAATGCAATGTTGCCAATCCAGAGAACACCCCACGTACGGTATTTCCCATTCCGAGCCGCAGACAGATGCTGTGGAACGAGACCGAGTTTTACGCCTTCTTCCATTACGGTATGGACACATACACCGGCAAGGAGTGGGGCGACGGCACCGAAGACGAATCCACATTCGCACCGACACGAGTGCCCGACCCTGCCCAATGGCTCAGAGTGGCAAAGCAGGCAGGCATGAAGGGCGGCATTGCCGTGGTGAAACATCACGACGGATTCTGCCTTTGGCCCACCAAGACAACCGACCACAGCGTCTTGAACTCAGCCACCGAGACAGCCCGCAAGACAAATATTCCGCGCGACTTTGCCCGTGCTGCCCGCAAACTGAAGATGAAATACGGATTCTACGTCTCGCCATGGGACCTCAGCAGCATCTATTGGGGCGAGAAAGACAGCCAGGGACGCTACACCGACAACTATGCCAAGAAGGTGTTTTTCCCCCAATGTGTAGAGCTGGCGCAGTATGGGTCGGACCAGTTTGAGATGTGGTTTGACGGTGCAACGGGTGGCGATCATGCCGGATATTACGGTGGAGCATACGGCGGCAAGGGCACAACGGGCCGCCGAACGATAGACAATGCACAGACATTCTACGACATTCCCAACCTGCGCGACTCCATTCACAAGCTGCTTCCTAACGTTGTGATGTGGGGAGTAGGCGGAGAGGTGCGCTGGATAGGCAATGAAGCAGGCCACGCAGGCGAAACCTGCTGGGCAATGGGGTCGGGCGAGAGTGGCAATGCTGATGCCTGGCGCTGGTGTCCGGGCGAAAGTGACGCCAAGGCTACCACAGGCGGATGGTTCTGGAAGAAGAACGAGAAGGTGCTTTCAGCCGAACGGCTCTTCCAGATGTATCTGGAGACAGTAGGACGCAACGCTACGCTCATCCTCAATCTGCCCCCCGACGTCAACGGACTTATTCCGCAAGCCACTGCTCAACGTATGGCTGAACTCGGACGCATGCTGAAGACGCGACTGGGCAACGACCTTGCGCTGAAGGCTAAGATCAGTGTGAGCGAGGAGCGCACCCCAGGTGCACACACCGACTACTCCGTACGCCGACTCACCGACGGCAACAAGAACACCTATTGGGCTACCAACGACAACACGACACACGCCACAATCACGCTGAAGTGGGACAAAGCAGTCACCGTGCGATACGTTCAGCTCATGGAGCACATCAAGCTCGGACAGCGTGTGCGCTCGTTCACGATAGAGAGCAGCGACGACGGCACCACATTCACGCCGCGCGCCACCAACATCCAGACCACCACGATAGGCTACAAGCGCATCATTCCGCTCAACGGATCTACCGCCAAGAGCTACGAGGGCGACGGATATAAGGTGAAGGCAATGCGCATTACCATCAACGACAGCAAGGCTTGTCCGCTGATTCAGAGTCTGTCGGTATTCTAATCTCTCTAAAAGCATACAACAATGAACTTCAAGATATATACAATCATAGCCGCGCTGACACTGCCTATGGCTGCATCGGCGCAGAACACCGAGCGCAAGCTGTGCGACTTTGAGTCGGCTGATGCCTACCGCTCGATAAAGGTGTACGACACATGGGAGAACTCGCCCTTCCGCAACAACTCCGTTGAGGGAAACATACAGGTAGTGCAGAATCACCTGAATGATGCCGACCCTGTGCGTGGTTTTGTCCCCAACCCCTCGCACCATATCCTCGCCGTGCAACGCTCGCGCTTCGGCAGCAACACGTTCGGTGCACTCGTAGGGCTTAAAGAACCTTTCGCACAGACCAAGACCGTGCAATATGTACACGTGAAGATATACTCGCCCAAGGGCGGACCAGCCATGCTCATCGGACTTGGCAACCGCGACGACCGTCCACACCAGTCGCCTCTGACCGAGCAGTTTTGGTCGACAGCCTCGCAACCGCTCGTTGCCAATCATTGGAACGATGCCGTGTTTGCCGTGTCGGGAGCCAATGGCGTGACCATACACAATCTGCTCATCGTGCCCGACGCTACATCGCCCCACAATCTGACAGCCGACTTTGCCGCCTACATTGACGACATCGTGCTCTCAGCCGACGAAAAACCGTTCTTCACGGTAGGCGCATTTGCAACCTCGCGTATCTTCAAGCGTGGCGACCTTGTGACACTCAGCCGAGGCGTTGACGACCTTGGCGGCGGACTCAACGGCGACATCCTGCTTGCCGACGGGTCGGCTGTGACGGGCCGTACAGCCAAGTGTGGCGAGCCGTTGAGCGTTAAGGCTGTTCCGGCACCAGGCTTCCGATTCAACAAACTCGTAATACGCCACGGCCGTAACATCGACGGCAACGCACCAGGCGACTGGACCGAGACCGTCGTGACAACCGACCGATTCAACAACGGTACCTATACCATCCCTGCCGAAATCATCGACGGCGACATCCGATTTGTACCTTATTTCAGCAGCGTGGCTGCGGGAGTGAAGTAGGCTGGCTGCTAATGTCGAAAAGATTAGAATAATGCTATCTGTAGGAGGGAATAGTATCCATGCTATACCCACTCAATTAACTGTAAATGAAGGCTGAGTGGAGGGTATGTCAAAAGTCAAATCAGTACGCCCCGAAGGGGCAGAAGCACATAGCCCGGGGCACCGCCCTGGGTAAAAAGTATCGTAAATACCAATGCGCCCTGCAAGGGCAAAAGCTTAATTATCAATGCTTTTGCCCCTACAGGGCGTTTTGCTTTTATCAATCCGTACA
>CAJJOL010000016.1:0-62887 GCA_905193385.1 uncultured Prevotella sp.
CTCGTGTATCTGTCTTCATATGCAACTAATCGCTATTTTATCCCGAATTGGGGTAGTCCATGTAATTAAGCCTATAGCATTATCGCCGTTTTAAGGATTTTTTTATTGCCTCTCTCTCCTCACAAACCGCTTGAGCAAGAAGGTCAGGAAGTAGGGGAAGGTATAGAACTTGCCGTTGAAACCAATGTTCTTGTTGCAGAGTTTTATGCCGTATTTTATGTCTGGGAACTTGCCGTCTTGTGCAGTCAGTTTGGAGAGTGATTTGGTGGCATTGTCGGTAGCTTTCACTTCTACGGGAATGAGTGATTGGGTGTCACGTATGAAAAAGTCCATTTCCAGTGTTGACTTCTCATTACGATAGAAATAGAGGTCGTAGCCTTGTTTTACCAACATGTCGCCTACTATGTTTTCGTATATTGCACCTTTATATGTACCATAGTTTTTGTTGACTCTCATGTCCTCCTGCGACTCCTCGTCGAGTGATGCGACAAGCAGACCGGTGTCCTTGTAGTAGAGTTTGTATGATTTCGGGTCGTAGTTGCCTTTTAATGGCAATGATACCTGGGCTAGGCAATAGCAGACATTGATGATGCCGGCGTCACGAAGCCATTCTACCGTGCCTACGTATTCCCGGTTTCGGGCTCCATGGGCAACCTTGCTTATTTGGAATTTCTTGTTGTCTTGTCCAAGGAATACAGATATATGGTTGTATATGTTTTTGATTCTTCCCTTGTCCAATCCTTGTGCGTATTTAGTGATATCTTCTTCGTAGTCGAGAAGCAATTGGCTCTGCATTTTGAGCGTTCCGCTGAAGTTGTTGTTGCTTACGAACATGTTTACCACTGCTGGCATTCCGCCTATGGTCATGTATTCACGGAATATACCTCCTAAAGTATCCATTTCTATATTAGAGAGAGGTGTGATGCTTGCCATTTTTTCGTATATACGTTCTATGAATGAAGCATCGTAGCCCTTAGCCCAAAGAAATTCTTCGAAATCCATAGAATGCATAGTGTAGTCTTCCTTATATCCAACGCTGTTGGATTCAATCTCTCTGTAATTGATACCCATCAGCGAACCGGAGCAGATGACATCGTATCTACCGTCTATCTTGAATGCCTTAAGACTTGTGGCACATGCAGGGCAGTCTTGCATCTCGTCGAAGAATATGAGCGTGTTGCCAGGTTCGAATACAAGGGAGGGGTCGATAAGTGTCAGATTCTGTATTATGCTGTCTACCTCGTAGCCGTCTTCGAAGATAGCCTTGTATTTTTGCTGCAATACAAAGTTGATGGCAACCACATGCTTGTAGTTGTCATTAGCAAACTGTAGAATGGAGGCTGTTTTTCCCACTTGGCGTGCTCCTTTGATGATTAGGGGCATTTTGTCCTTGTTTTCCTTCCAATTCTTTAGGTATTCGTCTATCTTTCTACGTAATAGCTTCATAATCAGTGCCGTATTATAGTTGTTATGATGCAAAAATACTACATTATCACAAAATTCCAAAGGAAAACGACTTGAAAATCACAAAATTCCATATGTTTTTGTTGCGAAAATCACAAAATTCCTGATTCTTTTGTCTCTGTTATCACAAAATTCCGAAATATAGGGCAAAAAAAAGCGACAGCCTTCACAGGCGACCGCTTCAAATCTTCAATAGGTATTAGCCTTTCTTTAAGGTAAAAAGATTGTTTTCAGGATAACTGATGCAAAGATATGATATTTTTTACACACTCCAAACTTTTTTGGCGTTTATTTTTTGAAAAAAGTTCCGTGTTCCCACACATATATGAAGAAATGTAAGTGTAGAGACGTATAAACATTAATACGAAGCGTATATTGTATACAAATTGTTTTTTTATGGTATTTTTGCGTTGTTTTTATTCAAATTGTCGGTTTTTGCTATTTTTCTTGTCATTTAGTAATTTATTTTGAGAAAAATATGACGAAATAAAATATTTTTCGTATTTTTGCAGTCGAATAATCATTATTGCCGCACAGAATTGTTAAACAATAGTATTTAGTCGGCATGCACCGTAAAGGTAAAGAGATAGATAACACCCAAAAGCGTACAATCAATAAACGGTAGCATTTATGAACAAGGAATATTTGATTTATAAATTGTCTGACGAGGTTAAGAACTCGTGCAAGATTGACAACGATTTGTTTCTGAAGTATGGCGTGAAGCGGGGTTTGCGCAACGAGGACGGAAGCGGTGTGCTTGTTGGTCTTACCAACATTGGTAATGTTGTGGGCTACGAGCGATCGGACGACGGACATCTGGAGCCTACCGAGGGCAAATTGTTCTATCGTGGCTATGAGCTTGACGACCTTGTTACACCTATTATAAATGAGCGCCGTTTCGGTTTTGAGGAGATTGCCTATTTGCTTCTTTCGGGAAATTTGCCCGACAAAGAGGATCTTGACGCATTCCGTGAGCTTATCAACGAGAATATGTCGCTCGACCACAAGACCATCGTTCACATCATCGACCTTGAGGGTTCGAACATCATGAACATACTTGCGCGCAGCGTATTGGAGATGTACACGTTCGACCCAAATCCCGACGATCTCTCGCGCGACAATCTGATGCGTCAGGCGGTGGAACTGATTGCGCGTTTCCCCACTGTCATAGCTTATGCTTACAACATCTATCGTCATAGCGTGCAGGGACGTTCGCTGCATATACGCCATCCGCGTGAGAATATGTCGATAGCCGAGAACTTCCTGTATATGCTCAAGCATGAAGACTTCACCGAGCTTGATGCTCGCATGCTCGACCTCCTGCTTATCATTCAGGCTGAGCATGGCGGCGGTAACAACTCTACGTTCACCGTGCGCGTAACTTCTTCATCGCGCACCGACACTTACTCGAGCATTGCTGCCGGCATAGGTTCGCTGAAAGGTCCGCTTCATGGTGGTGCCAATATTAAGGTGATAAACATGATTCATCACCTCAAGGAGCAGATTCATGACTGGACTTCGATTGACGAGATTGACACTTATCTCAACCGTATACTCAACAAGGAGGTGTACGACAAGACGGGTCTTATATATGGTATAGGTCATGCGGTGTACACACTGAGCGACCCGCGTGCCAAGGAGCTGAAGCGTCTGGCTGGCGAACTGGCAAAAGAGAAGGGCAGAGAGAAGGAATATGAATTCTTGCGACTGCTTGAGCAGGAAGGCATCAAGTGTGTCCAGGCTCACCGCAACACCAAGAAACCTATCTGTGCCAATGTCGACTTCTACTCTGGTTTCATCTACGAGATGATTGGACTGCCGCAGGAAATCTACACTCCGATATTCGCCATGGCGCGTATCGTAGGATGGATGGCACACCGAATTGAGGAGTTGAACATGGACGGCCGCCGAATAATACGTCCTGCATACAAGAATGTGCTTGGCGTGAAGGAGTATCGTCCGTTGGCAGAGAGATAAACACTTAACAATAAGGATAAAACTTAAACACCATAAAAAATGAATGCAATTGAAACAGTAGAGCGCCTTAAGCAGCGCTTCCCCAACGAGCCTGAGTATATCCAGGCCGTAAGCCAGGTTCTCGGTACTATCGAGGAGGAGTACAACCGTCATCCGGAATTCGACCGCGCCAATCTTATTGAGCGTCTTTGCATTCCCGATCGTATCATCACATTCCGTGTGACATGGGTTGATGACAAGGGCAACGTACAGACCAACATGGGCTACCGTATACAGCACAACAATGCCATCGGTCCGTACAAGGGAGGTATCCGTTTCCACGCATCTGTAAATCCGTCAATCTTGAAGTTCCTTGCCTTCGAGCAGACATTCAAGAATGCCCTCACTACTCTGCCTATGGGTGGTGGCAAGGGAGGTTCCGACTTCTCTCCACGTGGCAAGAGCAACGCTGAGGTGATGCGTTTCTGCCAGGCATTTATGAACGAGCTGTATCGTCACATCGGTCCTGACGAGGACGTTCCGGCTGGTGACATAGGTGTAGGTGGTCGTGAGGTAGGCTACATGTTCGGTCAGTACAAGAAGCTTACTCATACATTCGTAGGCGTATTGACTGGTAAGGGTCAGGAGTTCGGCGGTTCGCTGATTCGTCCTGAGGCTACTGGCTACGGCAACGTTTACTTCCTCGAAAACATGCTCAAGACACGTGGCATCGACATCAAGGGCAAGCGTGTGCTTGTGAGTGGTTCGGGCAACGTGGCACAGTATACTGTCGAGAAGCTCATCCAGCTGGGTGCAATCCCTGTTACTCTCTCTGACTCTGACGGCTACATCTACGATCCGGACGGAATCGATGCTGAGAAGCTCGCTTACGTTAAGGAGTTGAAGAACGTAGAGCGTGGACGTATCCGTGAGTATGCTGAGGAATATGGAGTGAAGTATGTAGCCGGTGCACGTCCTTGGGGCGAGAAGGCCGACATTGCTCTGCCTTCAGCAACACAGAACGAGATTGACGGCGACGATGCCCGCACACTCGTTGCCAACGGCGTGATTGCTGTTAGTGAGGGTGCCAACATGCCTTCTACTCCTGAAGCTATCAAGGTGTTCCAGGATGCCAAGTTGCTTTATGCTCCGGGCAAGGCTGCCAACGCCGGTGGTGTGGCTGTATCTGGTCTTGAGATGAGCCAGAACTCTGAGCGTCTGCGTTGGAGCAGCGAGGAGGTTGACGCCAAGCTGCACGGCATCATGAACGAAATCCACGCCAACTGCGTCAAGTACGGCACTCAGGCCGACGGTTATGTCAACTACGTACGTGGTGCCAACGTTACCGGTTTCCTTAAGGTTGCCAAGGCAATGATGGCTCAGGGTATTGTATAAAATATAAAATCCTACCCATATTTTAAAAGGCTCTCGCCATTCCTGAATAAAGGAATGGGCGAGAGCCTTTTTTATTTGCAATGGTATTGACTAACTGCGCAGGCTACGGCGAGGACGCCATAGCCTCCTACTATTGTTTTAATGCAATCTTCCTCCTGCTTTTACGGCTTCTTGCCAATAAGCACTGTGGCGCGCTGATGCAGATAGTCGTTGAGTCGGAAACCCTCGTCCTTGACATAATTGAGCAGCGCGCGCTTCTGCATTATCATTTCCTTGAGAGCTGCATGTTGCTCGGTGAAACGTTTCTTTACGTCCTGTGTGTCGGTAGTCACCTTGGTCGATTTCACCAGTTGCTCAACATCCGACAGCGTGCGTGCGAAATACGTGGCACCCTTGGTGAGCCGTTCCTGCAGATGCGGGTCGTGCTGATAGTCGGCTGTGGATATTACGATTTGGTTGTATTGCAACTTGAAGCGTTCAGCCACGTCGTACATCTGTGTCTTAATGGTGCCCAGTCGTGCCTTATACTCCAATATCAGTTTGGGGTAAGCACGGCGGAAATGTCCCGTGAGCAGGTCGATCATACGGTTGAACGAGTCGAGCAGCGGACGGAAGTCGAACAGTTCGCTCACCACCGACAGATAGTAGTCGCGCTGCAGTTGGCCTATCTGCTCGTTGTTAGGCGTGTGTTCGATGGCGTGTGTGGCGTATTCGTCAACAGCAGCGTCGCGTATGATGGCCTGCTGGGGCAGGGGAGCGCTCAGCACGAGTCCTTCGAGCGTGCGACAACGCGACAGAGCCACGTAGGTCTGACCGTGTGTGAAGGCACGCTGAACGTCGATGATAGCCTTATCGAACGTCAATCCCTGGCTCTTGTGTACGGTTATAGCCCAAGCCGGCTTCACGGGGAACTGCTTGAAGGTGCCGTCAATCTCCTCGGTTATCTCGTTTGTTTTCTCGTTGATTTCGTATCGTGTGTTTTCCCATTGGTCTGGCTCCACCTTTATCACGTTGCCGGTGTCCTTGGTGCGCACCGTGAAGTTCTTAGGGTTGATGTCCTCGATGGTGCCAATCATACCGTTGTAGTATGCCTTTTCAGCCGACGAATCGTTCTTGACGAACATCACCTGAGCGCCCTGCTTCAGAGTGAGCGTCTGTTCGGTAGGAAACAGCATTTCGGGATACTTGCCCGTAATCTTAGCCTCGTAAGTAAACTCCTTGCCAGGCAGCAGGTCGAGCTGTCGGTCGTTCTCGCGTTGCGCCTGGAAGTTGTGCGTAACGAGTCGTATGTATCCCTCGTCTGCGTCAGGTTGGAATCCCTGAATGTATCGGGAGTTGAGCGCAGCCAGCACCGAAGCGTCGGCATGGTTGTCGCGTACCTTATTAAGTATGTCGAGAAAGCGCTGGTCGTTCTGTCGGTAAACGGTCTTCAGCTCTACGATAGCATATCGGGTGCGCTGCAAGGCGAGCGATGAGAAGAAGTAGGGCGTGGCATAATAGCGTGCCAGCAGTTGCCACTCGTCGTCCTTGGCGACGGGTGCCAGCTGACCAAGGTCGCCTATCATCACCATCTGAACACCTCCAAACGGCAGATTGTTTTTGCGGAAACGACGCAGCACGGCATCCACAGCGTCGAGCAGGTCGGCTCGCACCATGGAAATCTCGTCTATCACGAGCGTGTCGATAGATTGTATAACGCGAATCTTCTGTTTGGAGAATCGGTATTGCTGTTCCTTCGTCTTATACTGCGCATCGGGAATAAAGGGTGCAAACGACAGTTGGAAGAACGAATGAATGGTAGTGCCCTCGGCGTTGATGGCAGCAATACCCGTAGGAGCCACTACGATAATGCGCTTCGACGACTCCTGCTTCAGTCGGCGCAGAAACGTAGTCTTACCCGTACCGGCTTTACCGGTAAGGAACAGGTTTGTATTGGTTGTCTCAATGATGTTCCACGCGAGTTGCGTCTGTTCGTTCATTTCCATTGCTTGTATGTATGTGCTTCTTTTAGGTCTGTTATTCAATGCAGAATTGTATTGATTTCCCTCACTTTTCAAAAGGAGTCCTTTTGGGTTGCGAAAGGAGTCCTTTTAGGTGGCAAAAGGAGTCCTTTTGGAGTGTAAAAGGAGTCCTTTTGGAGTGCAAAAGGACTACATTTCGTTTTGACGGCATTTTAATGCTGTGCAAAAGTAGTCATTTTTTATGATTCAGCCCACATTTACACCATTCTTATACCATTGTTGACAACAATCAAGAGTATGTATTTTGTATGATTGGCATTTTTTGAGTACCTTTGCCAGTGATATGATAAAAGCAATGTTCTTTGATGTTGACGGCACGCTCGTCAGCTTCAACACCCACCATATACCCGAGTCTACAATCCAGGCGTTGCACGAGGCTCACGACCGTGGCGTTAAGATATTTACGGCTACGGGTCGTCCGCGCCAGTTGCTCAACAACATTCGCGAGGTGGAACAGATAATGGACGGCTACATACTCGCCACAGGAGCACTCTGCACGTACGGCGACCATACCGTGCGCGAAGACCTCATACCCTTTGACGAAGCCCATGCCGTGGTCGACTTCTGCATAGAGCGCAACTTGCCGGCTGTGGTTGTGGGCAAGAAAGACATACAGATAGTGAACCGCAACGACCTTGTCAACCACGTCTTCTACGACATGCTGAAGATAGACTATGACAAGTTTGACGTGCCCGTCGATGACGTCATCCGTCAGGGCATATTGCAGATAACGCCGTTCCTCACCGAAGACGAGGAGCGCAGCATATTGCCCGATCTGCCGGGATGCACTTCGGCACGCTGGTATCCTGCCTTCTGCGACATCACATCGGCAGCAGCCGACAAGGCCAACGGCATACGTGCCATAGCCCAATACATGGGACTGGACATAAGCGAGACAATGGCGTTTGGCGACGGAGGCAACGACATGTCGATGCTTAGTGCCGCCGGGGTAGGTGTAGCCATGGGCAATGCACTCGACAAGGTGAAGGCCGGGGCCGACTATGTCACCACAAGCGTCGACGACGACGGCATAAGAAACGCATTGCTACACTTCGGAGTCATTGACAACTGACCGGGGCTATAACAACAATAGCCCAAAGCTATAGAACGACTGACCATAAACTGCAAAACAACTGAAAACTATGAAGATATCTACTATTCTACGTTCTTTACTGATTATCATTGTGGGCATCCCTGCTATGGCAAATGCCCAGACCAAATGGATGAACCCTACCGATGCCAACGAGCCTTACATCTGCGGCCGTGCTTGGAACAAGGAGATGGGAAAGTCGTACAACCGACTGCCGCAGCGCTTCAAGGCCACTGTGCCTGGAAGAGTTTGGGGCAACTCAACGATGACCGCCGGACTCACCGTGCGCTTCGTCACAACATCGCCCAACATCGCAGTCAAGTATGTCTGCACATCGCAAAGCTACGGCACGTTCAACCTCTCGGGCATGGTTCACTCGGGTGTCGACCTCTACGGCAAAGCCGCTGACGGCAAGATGCACTGGATAGGCAACCATATGCGATGGAGCATGAAGGGCGACACCATAACAATATCCTTCCCCAAGCTCTCGGTTCCTGCCAATCGCCGTACCGAATACACGCTGTATCTGCCCAACTACAATGGCGTGAAATGGCTTGCCGTGGGTGTTGACAGCAAGAGCAACTTCCAGTTTATGCGCCAGTCGAAGGAGCGTCCCGTAGTGATTTACGGCTCGTCAATCATTCACGGAGCATCGCCTTCGCGTCCAGGCATGTCCATTCCCAATATCGTAGGTCGTGAGATGGGCTTTCCTTTGATTAACCTCGGATTCTCGGGCAGCGCCTATATGGAGCCAGCCGTGTTCGACATGTTGGGCGAGATAGACGCACGTCTGTTCGTACTCGACCCCATACCCAACAGCAACAACCTGCCCGTAGCCGAAATCACCAAGCGGGCATTGGCTGGAGTGCGCAAGCTTCGCAGCGTGAGCAAGGCTCCGATATTGCTGGTTGAGAACCATCCACAACCCGACAGCATCTTCCGTGCCGACATAGCCGGCCACTATCGTCGTGCAAGTCAGGCTCTGCACAAGGCCTACAAGCAGCTCCAGGCAGAAGGCGTGAAGGGACTATACTATATGTATGGCAGCGAGATAAAGCTCAAGGAGGACGACATGATTGAGG
The DNA here is from genome assembly GCA_905193385.1 of uncultured Prevotella sp. Taxonomy (GTDB): domain Bacteria; phylum Bacteroidota; class Bacteroidia; order Bacteroidales; family Bacteroidaceae; genus Prevotella. Next base: position 9,009 of record CAJJOL010000016.1, read on the forward strand.
GAACCCACCCCAACGACACCGGTTGCCGTGCCTACGCTGAGGCCTACAAGCGCAAGATAAGAACAATATTAACTAAAAAATAAAAATCTATGATCGTATCAACACTTAAGCATAGCGACCGCATCGAGTCGCTGCACCCACTGTTCAAGAAAGTATTCGACTATGTCAAGAGCCACGACCTGCTCAACACTCCATGCGGACGCATTGACATCGACGGCGACAATCTGTTCATCAACAACACCAATCCTACTTGCGTGACAGCCGACAAGCAGGTGCTTGAGGTTCATCGCCAGTACATCGACATCCATATTCCGCTCGACGGAGTAGAGGTGATAGGATGGAAACCGCTTGAGGACTGCACCAATCTGACCAAACCCTACGACGAAGCAGCCGACTGCGAACTCTACACCGAGCCAGCCACAAGCTACATCAATCTGCAGCCGGGCCAGTTCATGATTGTTTGGCCGGAGGATCCGCACGCGCCTATCATCGGCGAAGGCAAGTTGCGCAAGCTTTGCGTGAAGGTGAAGCTGTAGATAGAATATCTTTACAACTATCTTATATGAAACGAATACTGACTACTCTACTGATAATCACATTCTGCTGCTTGGCTAACGCCACGATACCGCCATTGCTGCCAATGCCGCAAAAGTCTGCATTCACGGGCAAGTATGTCAAGGCTGATGTGCCTGTGAACGAAAAGATAGTGAGCCACATCGACGGAGCCATATTCCAGGATGAGGCTTACCACATACTCATAACGTCGAAGGGCGTAAACATTGAGGCGACAACACAGCGCGGACTATATTGGGCACGTCAGACCATGGCACAACTGAAGACAGACAAGAAGGGCAAACAACTCTTGCCGCTGTGCGAAATCACCGACTGGCCGGCGTTCCGCATTCGTGGATATATGCACGACATCGGGCGCAGCTACATTCCCGTGGACGAGTTGAAGGCTGAAATAGCCATGCTCAGCCGCTTCAAGATCAACACCTTCCACTGGCATCTCACCGAGAATCAGGCGTGGCGACTGGAGAGCAAACTTTATCCGCAGCTCAACGCTCCTGCCAATATGGAGCGCTCGAAGGGCAAGTATTACACACTGGCTGAGGCTCGCGACCTCGTCGAGTTCTGCCGCCAGCACCATGTGTTGCTCATTCCTGAGATTGACATGCCGGGACATAGCGCAGCCTTTGAGCGCACCTTCGGCTTCGGCATGCAGACTGCTGAGGGCACACGCATCATGAAGGACATCATAGCTGAGGCTTGCGACGCCCTCGATGTGCCCTATCTGCATATAGGAACAGACGAAGTGCAGTTCACCAATCCTCAGTTTGTGCCCGAAATGGTGGCGTTTGTCCGCTCAAAGGGCAAGAAGGTGATTTCGTGGAATCCTGGTTGGAAATATAAGAAGGACGAGATTGACATGACTCAGTTGTGGAGCTATCGTGGCAAGGCGCAGCCCGGCATTCCTGCCATCGACTGCCGTTTTCACTATGCCAACCACTTCGACAACTATGCCGACCTCGTGGCGCTCTTCAACTCCCGCATCTACAACCAGCCGATGGGCAGCGACGACCTGGCAGGCTGCATCATAGCATTCTGGAACGACCGCTATATCGACAACACCCGACAGCTTCTCGACGAGAACAACTTCTATCCTTACATGCTCACACTGGCTGAGCGTGCATGGCGAGGTGGAGGCCGTGGCTATTTCGACGGAAAGACTACGCTGTTGTGGGACGACGAACCAGAGCAGAAGGCTGAGTTTGCCGAGTTTGAGAACCGTATGCTGTGGCACAAGCAGCACACGTTGAAGGGACAGCCGTTTGCCTACGAGCGTCAGGTTGGCGTGGAGTGGCGCATCACCGACGCATTCCCCAACGACGGCAATCTGCAGATGAGTTTTCCGCCCGAAGAGCATCTTGCAGCTGTTGGCACGCCTGCTACTGATGTGAAATCGTATGAATACAACGGCAATACGTACAATTCGCGCACCATCACGGGCAACGGAATCTATCTGCGCCATGTCTGGGGAACGCTCGTTCCGGAATTCTACAAAGACCCTAAGGAGAACAGTACGGCATACGCTACACGCTGGATATACTCAAAGAAACCGTGTACGGCACATCTGTATCTGGAAACTTACAACTACAGCCGTTCGGAAAGCGACCTGCCACCACGTGCCGGAACGTGGGATTATAAGGGCAGCCGTGCATGGATTAACGGCAATGAGATAATGCCACCCGTGTGGACAAACACCCACACCGAACGCACCAACGAACTGCCGATGCGCAACGAGAACTGCGTATCGCGTCCGCCCGTCGACATCCGATTGAACAAGGGTTGGAACAAGCTGGTGCTGAAGTTGCCCGTAGGCAAGTTCCAGGCTAAAGAGACTCGACTCGTAAAATGGATGTTCTCAGCCACGGTTGTCATGCCGTAATGATAATGTCAACGTTTTAATTTACCAACGTTTTCGCGTATAGAACTTATCGACAGAAATGCGTCGATAACGAAAACCATCACTCCAAGTAGGCAATACCATAAGGTGTTGCCTACGTTTGTTATGGCATACATGCAAAGTCCGCAAACCATGTGCGGTATGGTGGTCTTGATGATGGTGCCCGACATCCGGTAGCCGTACCTCATACGGCACACTGCCCATGCGAAAAACATCTCGACAAAGTAGGCTGCCGTTATGCCGATACCCATTCCCTTTAGGTCAAGCGTCTCAAATCCCAATACTACAAATGACACGAGCAGCACTCCGCTGAATACTTCCACCACAATAAACGTCTTTGAGTCGCCGCGTGACAATGCTACATATTCAATAGGCAGATACACTCCGCGACAGTACATCGAAAGCGCTGCAACCTGCAGCATAGGCAGAGCTGCGGCGAACTTTCCGCTGTACAGCAACGGCAAAAGCACGGGCATGCACAGTATGAAGAGTACAGCGAGGGGCGAGACGATAGCCATGGTTGCACCAATCTGTCGGTTTACGGCATCGTTGAGTTCGCTGCCGTTGCTGCTTATGCCCGAAAGACGAGGAAAATAGTCGGTGTCCATAGCCGTAAACACAATGCCTGCGTATGTGAACACCATAGCATACACAGCATTGTAGAGTCCTACGGTGGCTATGTCGGCAGCGTTGCTCAGATAGGCTCTTATCGCCATCTCGACGCCACTGCCCATAATGCCCGACACTACAAAGGCGATGCCAAGCCCGAGGAATGCCCTACCTTCGTGCACACACGCCCTGCTTATGGCGAAACTGAGCGGATAGCGGCGTAGCGAATAGGCTGTTACGGTAAGTGCCTGTACTACAGCCATAAGCACAAGCGACGCCACTATGCCATCGCAACCGTATATCCAATATATAGGAACCGATACTGCCAGAACGCCTACAGCACCGCATACGGATACGATGGCAAGCTGGCGCAGCAGTCGGGTGGCTTTCAGTATGGCTGTTTCGCCCAATGCAATGATGGTAAGGACAACTACCGGAGCAAGACAGATGAATTGTATGGTGTAGTTGTAGGTGGCGAATGTCCACCTGCTGAGCAATGGCGACAGGCATGCGAACGCCATCATGCCCAATAGCGACGTAATGCACGTCCAGTGTCTGAGCACGTGTATCTTGTGATTTAGCAAACCAGTGTCGCCCGTCTCGAAAGCCTGCGACAGTTCTTTTACTGCACTGGCATGAATGCCGAGGTTGGATGTATTGACAATGAAATTGATAGTCGACGTATATAATGCGACAATGCCCATACCAAACGGACCGAGCAATACGGCAACGAGCTTGTTGCGAATCAGTCCGATAAGTATGTTGAGCATCTGCACGCCACCAAAAAGGCTCGTGTATTTTAATATGTGCGAATAGCTGCCGTTATTGTTCTTCATTATATATCACTAACGATATAAAGGTTAAAATATTATCTGTGCATTAACATCTAATTGCAAATTAATTTGTAACTTAGCACCATTATAATAAACCTAAAACACCAAAACCCTATGATTGGACAACAGCTGAAACTATATCCCTACGTTTTAGCAGCGGCAGGACTGTCGCTGTTTGTCACAACTCCGATAGCAGCACAGGTGCAGGAACTGCGTGTGCAGCGCGATACAATCCCAACTTATCTGAAGGTTCAGAACAAAGGTATCATTAACAATGCCCTTGATGTGTTGAACGGCAATGCTGCCGGTGTCAATGTCACGTCCAACGGTATGGACCGCATGGCTCAGCTGTCGTCAGTAAGAGTGCGTGGTACCACATCTATCGTTGGAGGCAACGACCCGCTTGTCATCATCGACGGCGTGACGAGCGACATTGCCACACTGTCCACTATCTATCCTGCCGACATTGAGAGTTTCTCGGTGCTGAAGAATGCTTCCGAGACAGCTCTGTATGGTTCGCGTGGTGCTTCGGGCGTGATAGAGGTGAAGACCAAGAAGGGTACGGGCAAGGGATTCCAGATTTCGTATGAGACTAATATAGGTATTGAGTCGATGTCGAAGAAACTCAATATGCTGTCGGCTGACGAATATCTCGCCACTGCCAAACGGCTCGGTGTGCATGCCAACAATGGCGGATTCAACAACAACTTCTATGATGTCATCACCCGAACAGGATTTGTACAGAACCATTATCTGGCGTTCAGCGGCGGTTCGGAGCAGTCCAACTATCGTGCGTCGTTTGGATATATCGACCACAACACCATCATCAAGGATAAGGACTACAACAATTTCGTGGCAAAGATTGACGTCATGCAACATGCCTTCGACAATCGTCTGACGGGCGACTTCGGTGTGTTCGGTTCTACATACAAGAACAATGACATATTCGACCCGCAGATGCTTTTCTATTCAGCAGCATGCCAGAACCCTACATATCCTGCCGGACGCGATGCCAATGGCAATTGGACCAAGAATGGTTCGGCTTATCGCATCAATCCTCCCGGTGCCGTTCTTGCCGAACGAAGCGACCAGAAGGAGATGTACTTCAATACGCACATGCGACTGGTGTACAATCTTGCACCGTCGCTCAAGCTGTCGGCATTCGGCAGCTATTCCTATTCATCAAACGAGAACTCCGAGTTCTGCCCTACATGGGTGTGGGCGCAGGGTAATGTCTATCGTGGTGAGTTCAAGAAGCAAGAGTATCTTGGCAACGTATCGCTCGACTATGCGCATACGTGGGGAGCGCATGCTCTCTCAGCCGGATTGTCTGCTGAGTATCACTATCAGGAACGTACGGCATTCTGGAGTCGCGCCAAAGGCATAACAACCAATGATTTCGGCTACGACAATATTGGTGCTACGTCGTCGCGTCCTTATGGCGCTACGGGCAGCACATACGAGGACCAGTCGTTGGCATCTGTTATGGCCAACGCTTCATATACATTATATAATAAGTATAAGCTGACGCTTACCATGCGTGGCGACGGTTCGTCGATGGTGGGCGACAACCATACTTGGGGATTCTTCCCTTCGGTATCGGCTGAATGGGATGTCAAGAAGGAAGGCTTCTTGCGTGATTTTAATGGCATAAATACATTGAAGCTGCGAGCCGGTTACGGACGTTCGGGCAATCTCGGTGGAATCTCTGCCTACACCACAATGAACAATGTACAGCAGACTGGCATCGTTCCGGTGAACAATACTCCAACGGTGACGCTCGGCACAATACGCAACAACAACCCCGATCTGATGTGGGAAACTAAGTCGACATTCAATATCGGTGGAGAGATAGGATTGTGGCACAACCGACTGATGCTTACTGCTGAGTATTACTACTCTAAGACTTCCGACATGCTCTACTCGTACGACGTGCCGGTGCCGCCGTTCGCTTACGACAAGTTGTTGGCAAATATAGGTTCGATGTCCAATCAGGGTCTTGAAATCGGTTTTTCTATAGCACCGGTTCAGACTAAGGACGTTGACCTGAACATAAGTATGAACCTCTCGTTGCAGAAGAACAAGCTGCTGTCGCTGTCGGGCAACTACAATGGTATGAAAATGTCGGCTGCCAATATCACTGCTATAGGCTCTATAGACGGAGCCGGTCAGAACGGAGGCGACAACAATCATGTGCTCTATCAGATTGTGGGCCAGCCCTTGGGTGTGTTCTATCTGCCACACTGCACAGGACTTTACAAGGACGAGCAAGGCACTATGAAGTATAAGATTGAAGATCTCGACAACAACGGAACAATTGACTTCGGCGATGGTGGCGACCGACGCATTTGCGGACAGGCTACACCTAAGGCTACGCTGGGTTCGAACATCTCGCTGCGCTATAAGGATTTCTATATGTCGCTGCAAATGAATGGAGCCTTCGGACACAAAATATTCAACGGTACGGCTTTGGCATACAACAATATGTCGTCGTTCCCTATATACAACGTGCTGAAAGGCGCGCCCGAACGTAACATTGTCGACCAGAATGTGTCGGATTATTGGCTTGAACGTGGCGACTATCTCAACTTCGAGTATCTTACCATAGGCTACAACGTTCCGCTGAAGAGTCGCGTGGTGCGCTCGCTGCGTGTATCGTGCAGCGTCAACAATCTTGCAACTATCACTTCCTACAGCGGACTCACACCAATGATCAACTCCTATGTTGTCAATTCGTCAATGGGCATTGACGACAAACGGTGTTATCCTACATATCGTACATATTCGGTAGGAGTTAGCGTGCAGTTCTAAACTTATAAAAGTATTCAAGATTATGAACAAGAAAATATTCGCATTGCCTTTGCTCGCCATCTCGCTTTCGTTTACGAGTTGTCTCGATGAGACTCCAAAGGATCAGATACCCGAGTCGGAGATTTACGATTCTGCAAACAGTCTGTATGTCAATGCAGTCGCCTCGCTCTACAACTATATCGGTGCGCACGAGGAAGGCGAGGGATTGCAGGGCACATGTCGAGGAATATACGACTACAATACGCTAACTACTGATGAGGCTATTATCCCCATTCGTGGTGGCAACTGGTATGACGGTGGTCTGTGGGAGAACATGTACGACCATACATGGACAGCTACTGACACCGACCTGTATAACGTGTGGAAATATCTCTACAAGGTTATAGTACTTTCAACGAAGTCGCTTGAGACTATCGACCAGCATAAATCTCTGCTCAACGACCAGCAACGTGACGAGTATAAGGCTGAGGTACGTGCCGTTCGTGCCATGTTCTATTATTATGCTATGGATATGTTCGGACGCATTCCGATATTGGAGTCGTCAACACAGAAGACGGCCGATATACGGCAGAGCAATCGTAGCGATGTATTCAAGTATATCGTGAATGAACTGCAGACTGTTGCACCGCTCTTGCCAAATGAGCACAGCAACTTGCAGGGCAACTATTACGGTAGGGTGACACGCCCCGTGGCTTGGTTTCTGCTTGCCAAACTTGCCCTCAACGCAGAGGTGTATACCGACGACAATTGGACTGATTCGTATCGTCCTGATGGCAAGACGATAATGATTGATGTAGACGGCACGCAGAAGAACGCTTGGCTCACATGTATTCATTATTGCAACCTGATTGCTTCAGCCGGATATTCACTTGCGAGCGACTATACCAAGAACTTTGCCGTACATAATGAGAATTCCAATGAGAATATCTTCACCATTCCGTTGGACAAGATGCTTTATCTTAACGAGTTTCATTATCTCTTCCGTTCACGCCACTACGCTCATGGTGGGGCTTATGGTGGAGCATCGGAGAATGGTACTTGCGCCACTCTTCATACAATGGCGGTATATGGCTACAATACATCATCGCCCGACGCACGTCTTGACATGAATTTCTACACGGGCAAGGTTGAGGTTGACGGCAGCAACGTAACGCTCGACGATGGCACACCGCTCGAATACAAGCCCCTTGCCGTCGAACGGAATCTCACGTCAAGTCAGTATATCGAGACTGCTGGTGCACGTATGAAGAAGTATGAGGTAGACCGCACGGCATATTCCGATGGTCGTATGCCCGACAACGATATCGTGCTCTATCGCTATGCCGACGTAATGCTCATGAAGGCTGAAGCCAAAGTGAGGAATGGAGAGTCGGGCGATGAAGAGTTGAATGCAGTGCGTAATCGTGTTGGAATGCCTTCGCTTCCTGCCACACTTGACAACATTCTCAATGAACGTTTGTTGGAACTTGTATGGGAAGGTTGGCGCCGTCAGGACATGATACGCTTCGGCACATACAACAAGTCGTATGACATACACACTCCATCCGAAGCCGACAATAAAGGCTACACAACTGTGTTCCCAATTCCAGGTAAGGCTCGTGAGCTGAATCCTAACCTCGAACAGAATCCGGGTTATTGATACGCTGCCTTATTTTAACGATTGAAAACAAATAATGTAGAAATACGAAAATGTAATCAAAAAAATACCTTTTAATAGGTATGGTGTGATTCTTTTTTTGTAATTTTGTAATCGTTAATGGGTAAGGTGAGTACACCTTATTTATATATAAGGTATAAACCACTCAATACAGCGAAGATTTTTCATTAATAATTTATTTTATTATACCGATTATGATTTATTCAAAAGAAGTAGACAACATGTGCGTTGTCGCAAAGGGTCCTAACCACGGACCGGCTCCAATTCCTGAAGAGGGAAAATGGATTTATGCCAAGGAGATTAAGGATATTTCTGGTTATACTCACGGTGTGGGTTGGTGTGCTCCTCAGCAGGGTGCTTGCAAGCTCTCTTTGAACATCAAGGAAGGCGTTATTCAGGAGGCTCTTGTTGAGACTATCGGTTGTACTGGTATGACTCACTCAGCTGCTATGGCTTCTGAGATTCTCCCAGGCAAGACTATTCTTGAGGCTTTGAACACTGACCTCGTATGCGATGCTATCAATACAGCTATGCGCGAGCTCTTCCTCCAGATTGTTTACGGTCGTAGCCAGAGCGCTTTCTCAGAGGGCGGTCTCGTTATCGGTGCTGGTCTTGAGGACCTCGGCAAGGGTCTTCGCTCACAGACAGGTACTCTCTACGGTACAGTAGCTAAGGGTACACGTTACTTGGAGCTCACAGAGGGCTACATCACACGTCAGTTCCTCGACAAGGACAACCAGGTTTGCGGTTATGAGTATGTTCACCTCGGCAAGATGATGGAAGCCATCAAGAACGGTATGGACGCTAACGAGGCTGTGAAGAAGTTCACTGGCTCTTACGGTCGTACAACTGCTGAGCAGGGTGTTGTTAAAGCAATTGATCCACGTAAAGAATAATAAGGAGATAAACAACTATGATTAGAAAAGTAAGTTACGAAAGTCAGGAGCGCCGCGAGGCTCAGGTTCTTGCCGCTCTCAACGCTGAGGGAATCAAGAGCCTTGAAGAGGCTAACGAGATTTGCGAAGCTGTAGGTGTTGATCCTTATCAGATGTGTGAAGATACTCAGCGTATCTGCTTCGAGAACGCTAAGTGGGCGTATGTAGCTGGTGCTGCTATCGCTATCAAGAAAGGTGTTAAGACAGCTGCTGATGCTGCTGAGGCTATCGGTGTAGGTTTGCAGGCATTCTGCATCCCTGGTTCTGTAGCTGATGACCGTAAGGTAGGTCTTGGCCACGGTAACCTCGCTGCTCGTCTGCTCCGCGAGGACACACAGTGCTTCGCTTTCTTGGCAGGTCACGAGTCATTCGCTGCTGCTGAGGGTGCTATCAAGATTGCTGAGATGGCTAACAAGGTTCGTAAGAACCCTCTGCGCGTTATCCTCAACGGTCTTGGCAAGGATGCTGCTCAGATCATCAGCCGTATCAACGGTTTCACATACGTTAAGACAGAGTTCGACTACTACACAGGTGAGTTGAAGGTTGTTGACCGCATCGCTTACTCAGACGGTCCCCGTGCTAAGGTTAACTGCTACGGTGCCAACGACGTTCGCGAGGGTGTAGCAATCAACTGGAGCGAGGACGTAGACGTATCAATCACTGGTAACTCTACCAACCCGACACGTTTCCAGCACCCGGTAGCTGGTACATACAAGAAGGAGCGTATCCTCGCCGGTAAGCCTTACTTCTCAGTAGCTTCAGGTGGTGGTACAGGCCGTACATTGCACCCGGATAACATGGCTGCAGGTCCTGCTTCTTACGGTATGACTGATACCCTCGGTCGTATGCACTCTGACGCTCAGTTCGCAGGTTCTTCTTCAGTTCCTGCTCACGTAGAGATGATGGGCTTCCTCGGTATGGGTAATAACCCGATGGTAGGTGCTTCTGTAGCTATCGCCGTGGCTATCGACCTCGCACTGAACAAGAAGTAATTCTTCGCTCTTAGCGAGATTCTAAAATAATAAAGGCTCCCATAGTCCGCAAGGATTATGGGAGCCTTTTTTGTTATTTAACTTGAAAAACGCAGTCGGTTTCAAAAGAAAAGCTATATATTTGCATATTATTATATTATTATGGATAAAGGGCAATTTTTATTATATCAAACTCCTGACGGCGATTCAAGGATAGAGGTGAAGCTGCAAAACGATACCGTTTGGCTCTCGCTTGACCAGATGGCAGAGTTGTTTCAGCGTAACAAGTCCACTATCTCACGACATATAAAGAATGTGTTAGAGGATGGAGAACTTGACGAAAAAGAGGTTGTTGCATTTTTTGCAACAACCACTAAGCATGGTGCCATAACAGGAAAGGTACAAGAGCATCAAGTTACTTTCTACAACCTCGACATGATTATCAGCGTTGGTTATCGTGTGCATTCCTATCGTGGCGTTCAGTTTCGTATATGGGCAACCAAGGTACTGAAGGAGTATATAGTAAAAGGCTTCGCCATTAACGATGACCTGTTGAAGAGAGCTGGAGGTGGCAACTATTTTGACGAACTGCTTGCAAGAATACGTGACATCCGCTCCAGTGAAAAGGTATTCTATCGCAAGGTGTTGGAGATTTACGCCCTAAGTATCGACTATGACCCACGAGTAGAAATGACACAAAAGTTCTTCAAGACAGTACAGAACAAGATGCACTATTCGGTTCATGGTCATACGGCGGCGGAAATAATATACGAGAGAGCCGATGCTGAGAAAGACTTTATGGGACTTACAACGTGGTCTGGAGCTATGCCGTCAAAACCAGAAGCAGAAATAGCCAAAAACTACCTCACCCACGAAGAAGTAAAGTCCTTGAACCGCATCGTGAGCCTATATCTTGACTTCGCCGAAATGCAAGCCGAGGAACACCGCCCTATGTATATGAAGGACTGGATTAATATTCTCGATGACTTCCTCCGTATCTCCCGAAAAGACATCCTCACTCATGCAGGCAAAATCTCCGCCAAGCTCGCCAAAGAGAAAGCCGACCATGAATACGACAAATTCAAGGAACGTACCAAGAACAACCTCTCGCCTGTAGAGATTCACTTCTTGGAGAACTTTGAGCGTGAACAGAAAAGGTTGATGGGAGGAGACAATGCACTCTGACGCTCAGTTCGCAGGTTCTTCTTCAGTTCCTGCTCACGTAGAGATGATGGGCTTCCTCGGTATGGGTAATAACCCGATGGTAGGTGCTTCTGTAGCTATCGCCGTTGCTATCGACCTCGCACTGAACAAGAAGTAATTGATAGTCTTATCAGTTTAAAATAATAAATCCTCCATAGTCCGGCTGCGGATTATGAAGGATTTTTCTGTAAATAGGAGGGGAGGTTTGCCTAAAAGTCATTCATTTGCCACCTTTTACTCTATTACAGTTGCGGCAAAGCATTTGGCAGTTTTCTGCTATGGTAGTACCACCTTCATGCCATGGTTTTATATGGTCAGCCTCCATTTCTTCCAACTCGAAGTGTTTGCCGCAATGCGGACAAATGCCTTTTTGGCGTTCATAAGCTTCTCTTTTTTGTTTTTTGTCGAAGGTGCGAAAACTAAGATTGCGTAGGTCGTTACTCAATACATAGCGATAGATGCCCGATTTCTTCATTATCTCGTCATCTTCCATGAGGTCATGTATCTGCTGCTCAAGTTTGTCAGTGTTGTAAACTTCATTGCCGAACTCATCAAACATCTCTCCCCAATCAAGTCCCTTCATCTCCTTGCGGTATTTGGTGAAAGTAGATTTTACCCATGTTATGACCTGCATGTAGTAGGCCCACAGCTTGTAGGCGTTATGGTCGTACTGATGTATTGCCATATATTTGTCAACAGGTGTGGTGTCTGCTATACCGTCATGGCGTGCCGCCCATTTCAAGGCGGTTTCCAAGTACGCCTGCTCCTCTAATTTTCCTGTCATATAGTCGCTGCCTATCTTGTATGCCGCGCATCCATGCTTGCTGAAGTAGCGGCGTGCGTCTGTAACGAAAGGTCCTACATACACGGCGTTTCTCAACTCTTGGTCAAGCAGACGCTCACCTGCTATGTTGATGACACGAAACCAGTCGAGTTTCTCTTTGTCTGTGCCTGTGCAGAAATACACTGTCAACTCGTAGTTGAGAAAATGCTGTTTTTCTTTATCAGTGAGATTGTCGAAATATAACACGGGACGGTCTTTGTCGACAATGTTGAAGGCATGTTGGAAGTATTCGCAGATGGACAGTGTGCGTTGCTGTCCGTCTATCATTTCATAACTACCATCCCCTACAACGCTCCAATACATTATGTTGAGCGGAAAGCCTTTCAATATAGTTTCTATAACGGCTTGCTGCTGTTTCAAGTCGTAGCGAAACTCACGCTGGTAGGGTGGGCGTATGTTCAGTTTGCCATGGTAACCATAAACTCCATTATTGGGGTCGTTGGTGTAACCGGATATAAGGTCGCGTATTGCGATTGATTTAAGTTCGATGTTCATAAGTTGAATTTTATGGTGCGATAAATCATGCTCTTTTTCTTATTAGTATTCTGGCATAGCAACCAATGAGCTTACCTTTGTCATTACGATAGCACAATTTGCCTTTGCGAAAAGTCTTGTCCTCACGGAATAATGCGGCACATTGCTCTGCCGTCAGATTAGCGCTAACTCCACATTCCACGCCAAGCTCTCCACCATTGCCTATGCCTATTATCTCGAATTGGTCGGGATTGTATTTGTCCATGAATGTAATTGGTACTCCCATTACGCCATCATAATCACAAGGAATCAACTCCGTCTTAGAAACCTCAATGGCATCATAATTGATGTATCGAGGATATTCTTCGGGAGTATAGCTTTTGTATAGGATGAGGTTTTCGTGGCGTTCTTTGTAATCGAGGTTGGTGAACCAAGTTACGCCAGAAACTCTAATCATACCTTTCCTGTGGTCTCCAGCAGTAGCAGTATCCTCATACACAGAAATAAAATGTCCGGCGTTTCCTTTGAACCCAAATCCAAGCCACATTTTATTTCCTTTTATCAAAGGAAAAATTTCTTTATATGACAAAGCATTTTGATGTCCAATTATCAAGAACTTTTTTTCATATTCCATCAACTGCCCTATATATTCCCTAAACAACGAGAAGGGCGGATTGGTAACCACAATATAAGCCTCTTTCAGCAACTCAATACATTCCTTGCTGCGAAAGTCGCCGTCACCTTTAAGTGGCTTTACCCCTATTTCCTCAGCATCGGGGATACTGTTACCGTTTTTGTCGCCTTCATAAACGAGATACACAGCCTGCTCACTTTGGTTTTGGCTGAATAGGTCCATGTCTTGATTCTTGTAGCAAGTGGTTATGAGTTTCTTCAATCCAAGAAACTCGAAGTTGTAGGCGAAATAAGTGAAGAAGTTGCTAACGCGAGGGTCATCGCAGTTGCACAGCACCGTCTTGCCGCGAAAATGCTCACGATAATGGCGTAGTTCGTTATTGATGTCCTCAAGTTGGGTGTAGAATTCGTCTTTCTTGGCAGCTTTTGCCCTGTCTATGCTTCTTTTTGCCATAAACGTATAAGATTGATAGTTATGTGAGTTAGGAGCACGAACTATCAATCACGCCAAGACGCAAAAAGGGCGTGATGCTCCTTATTGCGTTCAGCTATGAGGCAGCCTCGGAATGGAAACCTCAGATTATCAATAAAGAATACATCACGCCTAAGGCGAGATGCATTTCTATTATACGATAATCTAAGGCACACCATACCGAATGCCTTATCACAATTATTTCTGTTACGTTATTTCCATCCAATAAGTTTCCGAGGCTTTTGGCTGAACGCGAAATAATAGCGAATGCTTTGTTTTTTACCAACGATGTCATGTGCAATGTCGTTGTGTGCCATGCTTTTTAGAGCCAATGACCAACAATACTTTGCCATAAATGCAAAGTTACGAAATAAAGATGAAAATATGGCTTTATCAGCTTTGAAAAATCAGATAAAAACTATAGAATTTGTATTCTAAAATAAAGTATTGCTCACGTTGAAGAGGGCTGTAGGCGGCAATTACTTTGACGAGCTACTTGCAAGAATACGTGACATCCGCTCCAGTGAAAAGGTGTTCTATCGCAAGGTGTTGGAGATTTATGCCCTAAGTCTCGATTATGAATACGTTATCATAACCCGATGATAACGTTATCGTTGGCAGATGAATACGTATTCGTATTAGGAGACAGATACAAGCGTATCAGAATAAGTAACAGTTCAGAATTACCATAAATATATAGGAGGATGGAGTGTCGAAACTCATATCTCGTAGCGAGATTCTAAAATAATAAAGGCTCCCATAGTCCGCAAGGATTATGGGAGCCTTTTGTATTTATACAATTTGTTGGCTTATTTATTTTCCTTATAATATTTCAGTCCGCCCTTGACGTTCTCAATGAGTGCTTTTGATGAATAGGTGGCACCGCTCACGCCGTCCACTTTCATTGTTGAGGCTTCGTTTACGGTCTTACCAATGAACTTCTTTAGCAATTCTTCAGCATTTGCATATACCGAAGGTGTCTCATGATTGGGCAGCGACTCTATCTTCGTTATTTTGTTGCCCTTGATGTATATCTTTACTGGAGTCTTGCCCTGATAGCCACGAGCCTTAACGATTGACGATGTATTGACAATGGCTGTGCCCTTGCTATACTTTATTACGTCCTTGGCAACTCCTGCGCCCATAAGAGCGAAGGCAAATACAGCAACGGTGAAGGAAAAAATAAATTGCTTCATAGTTCAACTCTCAATTATTTATTTGTCGTAAGCGTGCAGCGGATAGTCGGTAGTATAGTGGAGTCCGCGGCACTCCTTGCGCTCAATAGCCTGACGAGTGATGAGATAGCCAACGTTGATCATGTTGCGCAGTTCGCAGATGTCGCGGCTTGCCTTCACGCGCTTGAAGAGAGCTTCTGTCTCCTCATAAAGCAGGTCGAGACGGTCCCACGCACGTTTCAGTCTTAAGTCGGAGCGTACTATGCCTACATAGTTTGACATAATCTCGCCAACCTCCTTCACGCTCTGTGTGATGAGCACCTTCTCCTCATTGGTCATGGTTCCCTCGTCGTTCCATTCGGGCACCTTATCGTTGAAGTCATACTCGTCGACATGCTCCAACGAGTGCTTTGCAGCAGCATCGGCATATACCACAGCCTCAATCAGCGAGTTGCTGGCAAGGCGGTTGCCACCGTGCAGACCCGTGCATGAGCATTCGCCGATGGCGTAAAGTCGCTCAATGCTCGACTGTCCGTTCAGGTCAACCTTGATGCCACCGCACATATAGTGGGCAGCCGGGCGAACTGGAATATAGTCGGTAGTGATGTCTATGCCTATAGATTTGCACTTCATATAGATGTTGGGGAAGTGCTTCTTTGTCTCTTCCGGATTCTTGTGCGTTACGTCGAGACAAACATGGTCGATGCCGTGTATCTTCATCTCCTTGTCGATGGCACGAGCCACGATGTCGCGCGGAGCAAGCGAAAGGCGCTTGTCGTATTTCTCCATGAACGACTCGCCGTTAGGCAGACGCAATATGCCACCATAGCCGCGCATAGCCTCGGTGATGAGGAAGGCTGGATGAGTCTCGCCTGGGTGATAAAGGGCAGTAGGGTGGAACTGTACAAACTCCATGTCCTTAACTGTTCCCTTGGCACGATATACCATAGCCTCACCGTCGCCTGTAGCGATGACCGGGTTGGTAGTGGTCTGATATACAGCGCCGCAACCGCCGGTACACATCAGCGTCACCTTGCTCAGATAAGTGTCCACTTTCTCTGTTTCGGGGTTCAACACGTATGCACCATAGCAGTTGATGTATGGTGTGCGGCGTGTCACGCGAGCTCCGAGGTGGTGCTGAGTGATAATCTCCACGGCGAAGTGGTTCTCCTTGATGTCGATGTCAGGACAATTGCGCACAGCCTCCATCAGTCCGCGCTGTATTTCGGCACCCGTATCGTCGGCGTGGTGCAGAATGCGGAATTCAGAGTGTCCGCCCTCGCGATGCAGGTCGAACTCGCCGTTTTCCTTGCGGTCGAAGTTGACACCCCAATTCACAAGTTCCTTTATTTGTTCGGGCGCATTGCGTACTACCTGTTCTACGGCCTTGCGGTCGCTGATATAGTCGCCCGCAATCATAGTGTCCTCTATGTGCTTGTCGAAATTGTCGACTGCGAGATTAGTTACTGAGGCCACGCCACCCTGGGCAAACGATGTGTTTGCCTCGTCGAGCGAAGTCTTGCAAATGATGCACACCTTACCTTTGTGTGCTCTGGCTACCTTCAATGCGTAGCTCATGCCGGCTACACCGGCTCCGATAATAAGAAAGTCGTATTTGAAAACCATCTTTCAACTTTTTCTAAGACGTTGCAAATTTAGGTAAAATTCTGAAGAACTTGTAATAATAATGGTGTTTTTTTTTGTCGTTCCCGAATAAATGGACTAACTTTGCTCATATAATAATACTACAAACATATCTATAAAAATGGAAATAACCGAAAGATTTTTGAACTACACCCAGTTCGACACCCAGTCGAGTGAAGAGTCGGATACCGTTCCGAGTACTTCCAAGCAATTGATATTCGCCAAATACCTTAAGGAGGAACTTGAGCGCGAGGGCTTGAGCGATGTGGAGATGGACGAGCAAGGCTACATCTACGCTACGCTGAAGGCCAACACCAAGAAGAATATCCCCACTATCGGATTCATCTCTCACTATGATACATCGCCCGACTGCAGCGGTGCCAATATCCATCCGCGCATAGTCAAGAACTACGACGGCGGCGATATCGTGCTCTCTGAGGGCATAGTATCAAGCCCGGCTAAGTTCCCTGAGCTGAAGGCTCACGTGGGCGAGGACATCATCGTTACCGATGGTACCACTCTGCTTGGTGCCGACGACAAGGCTGGTATTGCCGAGATAGTGCAGGCTGTGTGCTGGTTGCGCGACCACGACGAGATTGAGCACGGCGACATCCGCGTAGCTTTCAATCCCGATGAGGAGATAGGTATGGGCGCACACCACTTCGACGTGGCTAAGTTCGGATGCCAGTGGGCTTACACTATCGACGGTGGCGACCTCGGCGAATTGGAGTATGAGAACTTCAACGCTGCCGGTGCCAAGGTATACATCAAGGGTGTCAGCGTACATACTGGTTATGCTAAGGGCAAGATGGTCAACGCTTCACGCCTGGCTGTAGAGTTTGCCGAGATGATTCCGGCTGCCGAGACTCCAGAGGAGACTGAGGGCTATGAGGGATTCTACCATCTGCTCGGCATCAACTCATGCTGCGAGAAGGCTACTCTGTCGTACATCATACGCGACCACGACCGCAACCGCTTTGAGGATCGCAAGGATTTCATCGAGGATTGCGTCAAGAAGATGAACGAGAAGTGGGGTGAGGGTACTGTCACCGTTGAGCTTAAGGACCAGTACTACAACATGAAGGAGAAGATAGACCCCAACATGCACGTCATCGACATCGTGCTCAAGGCAATGCAGGAGAGTGGTGTCGCTCCTAAGGTGCAGCCCATCCGTGGCGGCACAGACGGTGCACAGCTTTCGTTCAAGGGTCTGCCTTGTCCCAACATCTTCGCCGGTGGCTGCAACTTCCACGGTCCTCACGAGTTTGTGAGCATCCAGGTTATGGAGAAAGCCATGCAGGTAGTAATCAAGATTTGTGAGCTGACAGCCCACTACAACGACTAAACCGTATATAGTAGAGGGTGTGTCAAAAGTCACAGCAGTACGCCCCGAAGGGGCAGAAGCTCATAGCCCAGGGCCGCTCGGCTCTGCCGCTTGCCTAAGCAAGAACACCCTGGGTAAAAGTATCGCAAATCATAATGCGCCCTGTAAGGGCAAAAGCGTTAATTATCAATGCTTTTGCCCTTGCAGGGCGTTTTGCTATTTTCAATCCGTACACCCAAGGCGCTGCCTTGGGCTATGTGCTTTTGGGGCTTTCAGCCCGTTTTGTTGACTTTTGACACACCCTCTACTTATCTTATATTTGCATTCCTAACCGCTCAAAACTGCGAGTTGAACGCACAAAGAAATCTTTGGCGCGAAATTCCCGAGTTTTGCGCGTGCAGTGATATGTTGTTTATTTTCAGCTGTTTATAGTTTTCGGGAGTTGAAGTGTGCAATTTTTTAAGCCTCAAAAACCTTCCTTTTTGTTTAAAATGTACTACTTTTGCCCTTCAACTGTAATCCCTTTACCTTCCAAAAGTAGTCCCTTTGCCTTCCAAAAGTACTCCCTTTGCATTGCAAAGAAGCCTTAATTGAAGAGTTGCGAGTATTTCGCTATTAAAAAACCGTCAAAAACAGCCACGCAAATCTCTAGAATCACTTTTTTATTTGTAACACTTTTTTACTGTGTATACGATATTTGCATCAAAAATCCAGCGTTGTTGCCACTGATTTGCAACAAATTTATAGCGTTGTTGCCACTGATTTGCAACAAATTTATAGCGTTGTTGCCCATGATTTGCAACAAAAATCCAGCGTTGTTGCCACTGATTTCAAACAAAATCGTTATCTTTGCATAATCTAAATATATGTATTATGTTTAAACGTAAGATATTAGAGAAACTTGAGGAATGGAAAAATGCTAATCGGCATAAGCCCTTGATTTTACGAGGTGCGAGGCAGGTTGGCAAAACAACTCTTGTCAATGAGTTTGGTTCGCATTTTGAAAATTATCTCTATTTCAATATGGAGCGGAATGAGAATGTCAAGTTGTTTGAGATGGACATCAACATTGACGATCTTGTTTCCATGTTGTTTGCAAGTTTGGGAAAGGCAAAAAAGGAAGGCAAAACCTTGATTTTTATCGACGAGATTCAAAACTCGCCTAAGACAATCGCCTTGCTCCGATATTTTTACGAGCTACGTCCCGACCTCTATGTGATAGCGGCAGGCAGTCTGCTTGAGAATCTTGTTGATGTAAAGGTGAGTTTCCCTGTAGGACGTGTGCAATATCTTGCATTGCGACCTTGCTCGTTTTATGAATTTCTTGGGGCGATAGCCAAGAATGACCTTCTTGCCATTCTGAGCCAGAAGCCAGAGTATACAGTGGCATTCCATGAGCAATTGATGCATCAGTTCAATCAATATGCTATAATTGGAGGTATGCCCGAAGCTATACAGCAATATGCTGAAACCAAGGATGTGGTAGCCATAGAGGATGTTTATGAAACATTGGTGCAAGCTTATAAGGATGATGCAGAGAAGTATGTTGTAGGTAATAAACTTACAGATACAGTCCGTTTTATTCTTTCTTATGGTTGGGCTTTTGCTGGCGAAACTATCACATTGGGCAATTTTGCCAATTCTGGTTATAAGTCGCGTGAGGTGGGTGATGCGTTCAGATTGTTGGAAAAGGCGATGTTGCTTGAACTTGTCTACCCTGTGTCTTCTACGCAAATGCCAGTGATTCCTGAAACAAGACGTATGCCCAAACTGATTTGGTTTGATACAGGACTTGTGAATTATCAGGCTGGAATACGTAGTGAGATAATTGGTTCTACAGATATGGTGGATGCGTGGCGCGGACATATTGCTGAACAAATAACAGCGCAGGAGTTGTTGGCTTTGGAGGATAGGGTAGGACAGCATCGTGCGTTTTGGGCTAAGCCAAACAATGGTGCAGAAGTCGACTTTGTCGTAAGTCATGATTCACGATTGTATCCTATAGAAGTGAAGAGCGGAACCAATTCGCATCTACGCTCACTGCAAGTGTTTATGGATAGCTCGAACGTAGATGTCGCTATCAGAATATGGTCGAAGCCATACTCTGTAGACGAAATCAAGACTGTAAACGGCAAGACATTCAAGTTGGTAAACCTGCCGTTCTATCTGATTGGGCGTATACATGACGTACTTAATGCTATGGTATAAACAATCGATATTAGTAACAAACATAATATATAAGATATATGTCAGAAGTTCCCACTCTAATAAACGACCTTGCCCTTATACTCATTGTGGCGGGTGCGGTCACACTCATATTCAAGAAACTCAAGCAGCCGCTCGTGTTGGGCTACATCATGGCTGGATTCATAGTCAGTCCGCACATGCCGTATACCATGTCCGTCATCGACCGCACCGACATCAAGACGTGGGCGGACATAGGTGTGATGTTCCTCCTGTTCTCTTTGGGTCTTGACTTCTCGTTCAAGAAGATTGTCAAGATGGGCATAACGCCCGTCATCACTACGCTCACCATCATCTTTGCTATGATGACGCTGGGCATCGTGGTGGGTCATGGGTTCGGTTGGAACCGCATGGACTGCATCTTCCTTGGCGGTATGCTTGCAATGAGCTCCACCACTATTATCTATAAGGCGTTCACCGATATGGGACTGCGACAGCAGAAGTTTGCGGGTCCTGTGATGAGCGTGCTCATACTTGAGGACGTGCTTGCCATTGTGATGATGGTGATGCTGTCGGCACTGGCGAGCGGCTCCAATCCCGACGGAGGCGAGATGATAGGTTCGGTCATGAAGATAGGCTTCTTCCTTGTGCTGTGGTTTGTAGTGGGCATCTTTGCCGTGCCCCTCTTCCTGCGCCTTACGCGCAAGCTCATCAACAACGAGACTCTGCTCATCGTGTCGCTCGGACTGTGCTGCTTGATGGCAGTAGTGTCTACGAAGGTGGGTTTCAGTTCGGCTTTCGGAGCATTCGTTATGGGTAGCATACTTGCCGAAACCATTGAGGCAGGCAAGATAGAGAAGCTCGTAGCCCCCGTGAAAGACCTCTTCGGAGCCATATTCTTCGTGTCGGTGGGCATGCTTGTCGACCCCAAAATCATAGTCAGCTACGCTTTGCCTATCGGTGCTTTGGTATTGACGATACTTGTAGGTCAGGCAGTGTTCGGCACGTTCGGCTTCCTCATAGGCGGACAGTCGCTCAAGTCGGCAATGCGATGCGGTTTTTCGATGGCTCAGATAGGTGAGTTCTCGTTCATAATAGCTTCGTTGGGCGTTTCGCTGAAGGTTACGGGCGAATTTCTCTATCCCGTAGTAGTAGCCGTTTCGGTCATCACCACATTCCTAACACCTTATATGATACGCTTCTCGGTGCCCTGCTACGGAGTGCTCGAGCGCCGATTGCCCAAGACGTGGATACGTGCGCTCAACAACATCACGCTCTCGCATCCGTCTACAGCTCCCAAGAGCAACTGGCACAGCCTTATAGCGCAGATGGCACGCATCACGCTCATCTACTCCATACTGTCCATTGCAGCCATCGCTCTGATGTTCATGTTCTTCCTGCCATTCGTGCGCCATCTTATGCCAGGCATGCACTGGTGGGCAAACGGAATATGCGGTGTGCTCACCATCATGATTATAGCCCCCTTCCTGCGTGCCATAGTGATGAAGAAGAATCACTCGGAGGAGTTTCGTGCGCTGTGGGGCGAGAGTCGCAGCAATCGTATGCCGCTGCTTGTTACCATCTTTGTACGTCTGGTCATAGCCTCGGCTTTTGTGTTCTACATCTGCAATTATCTCACACGATTCACCAATGCCCTTCTGCTCACAATAGCTGTGGCGATAGTGTTTGTCATGATTCTGTCGCGACGACTCAAGAAGCAGAGCATACTTATGGAACGTCTGTTTGTGCAGAACCTTCGTTCGCGCGATATAGAGCAGCAGGTGCTCGGACTCAAGAAGCCGCTGTATGAAGGCCATCTGCTCGACCGCGATATACACATATCCGATATTGACGTGCCCGAGAACTCTACATGGGCAGGGCATAGTCTTGCCGACCTGCGCTTGAGCAATCGCTTCGGTGTGCATGTCAGCAGCATACTGCGTGGTCATCAGCGCATCAACATACCTGGAGGCGACAACATCATCTTCCCGGGCGACCGTCTGCAGGTGATTGGCAGCGATGCCCAGCTAGCCTCTTTGCATGCAGCCATCGACGGCGACATAGTGCCCGACGACCCCGATATAGAGAAGCGTGAGATGCGACTCTCGCAGATTGTCATCGACCGCCACTCGCCCTTCGTAGGCAAGACGCTCCCCGAGACCGGTATACGCGACCTCTACAACTGTATGGTAGTAGGCCGTGAGGAAGGCAAGGAGAACCTCTCGATGGTCAGCCCGACCTATCGCTTGCGCCTTGGCGACATAGTATGGATAGTAGGCGAAGAAGCCTCGATTCAGAGTCTGACGCTTGCCAATAGTGGCAGTGTGGAGGCTGTAAAACGCTAAAACAAGCGGTTTGCCTAATAAAAATGGTGGTTTGTTGAATTAATTTGTATGTTGACGTATATGTTTATAACTTTGCAATCGTAAAAAAGAAATAATTGATTAGAGAATTATAACAAGACATACATCAGATTACGTTTCATACACATTAAGCAATGTTATTTTACAAAGACTACAATTATTAAATTTATTAGGTACGTCTGCAGAGGCGGACAATCGTAAATGAATGAATTTTGTTGTTGATTAATAATTCTTTTCGTGAGAAAAGGTATTATACAACGGGACCTGCGTAAGGCCCCGTTTTTTTGTTGGTACAATCCTATTGTCCCATCGGCAAAAATGAGTAACTTTGCAAGTCGAAAACATTAATAACAGGATATAGCAATGAGAATAGGAATAATAGTGGCTATGGACAAGGAGTTTGCACAGTTGCAGACTCTCGCCACAGACAAGGCTGTTGAGACACACGATGGCCGCACGTTTATAAAGGGGCGTATCGGTGCCAACGAGGTGGTGATGCAGCAGTGTGGCATCGGCAAGGTAAACTCTGCCATTGGCGCTGTGGAGATGATAAGCCGTTACAGCCCCGACCTCGTCATTTCGACAGGTGTGGCTGGTGGAGCCGATACTTCGCTCAATGTCACCGACGTAGTGGTGAGCACCGAGTGTTGCTATCACGACGTTTATTGTGGCGACGAGTGCCAGATGGGGCAGGTTATGGGTCAGCCGGCACGCTTTGGCTGTCCTGCCGAACTCGTAGATAAGGCTACTTCGCTCAATTGCGAAACCCATGTGCGCAGCGGTCTCATCGTCAGTGGCGACTGGTTTGTCAATTCACGCGAGAAGATGCAGTCGATACTCAATAACTTCCCCGATGCCGAGGCGGTCGACATGGAGAGCTGCTCTATCGCCCAGACGTGCAATATATACAGCACGCCATTCATCAGCTTCCGTATCATCAGCGACATTCCGCTTAAAGACCATAAGGCACAGATGTATTTCGACTTCTGGGAGCGTATGGCTGAAGGCTCGTTCGAGGTGACAAAGGCGTTCCTTGAAAGCATTTAAAGGTAAAAGAGTAAAAAGGTAAAAAAAAGTAAAAGAGTAAAAAAGTAAAAGGGTAAAAAGGCTAAATCATAAATAATATGGAGAAGATACCAAGCTTTACAATCGATCACAACCGTCTGTTGCGCGGTATATACGTTTCGCGCAAGGACAATGTGGGTGGCGACGTTGTCACCACATTCGATATTCGTATGAAGGAGCCCAACCGCGAACCAGCCCTTCACCCAGGCGCCTTGCACACCATTGAGCATCTGGCTGCTACCTATCTGCGCAACGATGCCGAGTGGAAAGACCGCATCGTGTACTGGGGACCGATGGGATGCCTCACCGGCAACTATCTGCTTATGCGTGGCGACCTTCAGCCTGAGGATATAGTGGAATTGATGCAGCGCACATTCCGTTTTGTTGCCGACTTCGATGGTGACATACCGGGTGCAGCACCACAAGACTGTGGCAACTGGCTGTTGCACGACCTGCCTATGGCACGTTGGGAGTCACGCAAGTATTGCGACGAAGTGCTCGACTGTATCAAGCCGGAGAATATGCACTATCCGAGCAAGGCGGAATAACAAAGTCTGCCCACATTTGCCATAAAAGGCAAAAGGCAACAAAAACAACATTATTTTCCTTTCTCTGTAAGAAAGAACAATGCTGTTTTTGTTGCTTCAATCAATAAACTAACTCTATTACTTAATAATCGCGAAAGATTGATTATAATAAGTGGCATTTTGTGAAAATTCCCACAACGTATTTATTCTACAATATCAAACTGATACTATAAAACCTGATAACATAGCACATAATATTACATGTGAAACGGAATTTTCGATAATTCAAGCGTCAGATGAAACAAAAAATGCCTCAAACGAGGCATTTTATATATCCTGCGCGGAGATTGCAGTCTCCTGCGCAGAATTTTGCATTATCTCCTGCGCGGAGATTTGAATTCGAGTGCAAATGTAGAAAGAATTATTGGAAACTGCAAGAGATTTAGTCTTTTTTTCAAAAAAATTTAAAATTTGCATCATCGCCTTATTATTTATCGTCATTCCTTATCTGTTAAACAATGTTTTGTGCGGACACAATGTTGTTATTTTTTGTTTGTAGGTACAATATTGAATTGATTTGTACGTTGTGGATAAGCTACATTTTGCTACATCCTATATTCATTCTGCGCGTATAAATTACATTATTTATATGATATTTAAGATAGAATTACCTAAGGATTTGATGACTGATGGTATTATGCGTGAAGAATATACAATAAGATTGGCAAAGACGTCTGACAGCGTCAATGTCGTACCAACCAATACCGTGTCAAATAGTGAGAATAATGTGTCAATGACACTTGGCTCATTCGTAGAATTGCTTGTCGGACAGCTACGTGCCAACAATAAGGTGCGTGTTCAGGAAACTTATACCGCAGCACTCAATCGTTTTCTAATATTTCGTGGAGGCCACGATATTGCACTCACCGACATCGACAGTGTAATAATTGAGGCTTTCGAGAGTCGTCTGCGCCAAGATGGCCTTACTCTTAACACTATCTCGTTCTATATGAGGGTGTTACGGGCTATTTACAACAAAGCTGTACGTAGATTGTCTATTGCCAACCTACGTCCGTTTGACAATGTCTACACCGGATTTCCGCGCACAGTGAAGCGTGCAGTAGATGCCGGTATCATATCCGTTGTGCTCAATTGTGTACCTAAAAACGCTGAGGAGGCATTGGCTCGCGACCTTTTCCTTTTCAGCTTCTACACCCGTGGCATGTCGTTTGTGGATATTGTCAATCTGCGCAAGAGCGACGTACGCAACGGACAGCTTGTATATATCCGCCAGAAGACGGGCCAGGAACTGCGTGTGGCTTGGCGCGAAAATATGCAGGCGATTGTCGACAGACACCCTTCGCTCGATGGCGAACATCTTTTGGGCGTGCTCAACAGCCATTTGGATTTGAGCTTGCGTCGTCAGTATCTACAGCAACAAAATAAAGTAAACTATTATCTGCGCCGACTTTCCATAAGATTGGCGCTGCCCAAACCGCTTACCATGTACGTTGCGCGCCACTCGTGGGCTACTATTGCTCGTGGAATGCATATTCCGGTCAGCGTCATAAGCGATAGTATGGGGCACGACTCTGAAAAAACCACTCAAATCTACCTGAAAAGCATTGATGAAGACATCATCGATCGTACCAACGATATGCTTATGGCTGCGATAGAAAAGGGTGGCAACTCGAATTCAAATCTCCGCGCAGGAGATACAAGAATGGAGTAGCAATTTTAGCATTATGTAACGAATAGCTAAATTGAAAAGAATGTAGACTTAGCGGTTTACACTGCCAGTCAGAGAATGTATATTATATAGTATGGCTAATGAAGAAGAGCATTAGTCGTATTGTTGTATTAACACGTTCGTTTTAAGGCGATTACGTTAGATATTAGATAATTGAGTATTGATAATAGTTTAATTAATTTTTTTTAATCGTATGAACAAAAAGTATTTTAGCGTATTGCTGATGGGTGCTCTTGCTGTAGCATCCGTGGGTACTATTACGTCTTGTAAGGACTACGATGACGATATCAGCGGTCTCCAGACCCAGATCGATCAGTTGTCGGAGGCTATCAAGGACATTCAGGCCCAGATCAAGAACGGTGCAATCCTTACTTCTGTTACTCCGGTAGCTGACGGTATCAAGATTACATTGAACGAGAACGGCCAGTCTAAGGACTATACCATTACCAATGGTAAGGACGGTGTTGCTGGTAAGGACGGTAAGTCTTGGCAAATCGGTGATAACGGCAACTGGTGGTACAACGACGGTACTGGTTTGAAGGATTCAGGTTATCCTTCACGTGGCGAACAGGGCGCACCTGGCGAACCTGGCGCACCTGGCGAACCTGGTGCTCCGGGTAAGCCTGGTCAGAACGGTGCTTACTATGTTCCTAATGCCGAGACCGGATTCTTCGACAAGTATCAGGATGGCAAGAAGGTTGAGTCTACAAACATCAAGTTCTTGGGCGAAGGCACAATCACCGCAACATGGGAGAAGAACGTTCTTACTCTCGTAGGTGTTAAGGATGCTAAGGATGGTAAGGTTGTTATCAACCTCAACTCAGAGCTCCGCTCATTGGTGTTCAGCCCGTCATACTATGTAGACGGTGTTGAGGCTATCAATCTTGCTGCATATAAATATCAGTCATATTATGTAAACGAGGTGAATGCAAATGACGACTGCTCTAAGGATACTCCTACACAGAAGACTTCAGACAAGCCTGTTTACTATGCTCCTGATATGAACGCTGCTTATTTCTTGAATCCTTCTAACGCAGCTGTTACTGAGGATGCCAAGGATTACAAGTTCCTCGTAAGCAACGCAGAGTATGTATCAACACGTGCAGCCAACAATCCTATCTTCACAGTTAAGACTGTTAAGAATAGCAATGGCATGGTTGATGTACATGCAAGATACAACCACGATGAGGCTCTCAAGCAGCTTGACTTGAAGAAAAAACAGAAGAATATGACTCTCGTAGCTCTGCAGTATACAAAGGACGGCGCTGTCGTAACATCTGACTTCGCTACTCTGCGTGCTTCATACTACACAAATGTTCAGATTCTCAATGCTAAGTCAACTCGCAAGGAGGCGTACGTATCACGGTTGTGGAAAGATGCTGCTAATGCTATTAATAGCAACTATGGTGCTGTAGAGGACGAGACTCCTATCGCTACTGTTAAGTACGACAACGATAAGGGTATCGACCTCCGTGAGTATGTTTGCACATACTGGTGGGATAATGCTGCTTACAAGGGCAGAATCGTAGAGACTAAGGATGCTACTGAAAAGGCTGTTGAGAAGGACGGCTTCAAGTATACATTCGAGCTTGTAGGTTATCATAAGGGCGACAACAAGACTTCTCAGAGTGCTCACGCTGCTATCGCAGCTGACGGCTACACTCTGCGTCCTCAGGTAGTTGACGACAACGGTAAGCAGCTTCCTTATGGCGCTGCCCAGAAGCGTTCTACTATCGGTCGTGAGCCGTTGGTACGTGTTGTCCTCAATGATACTGTTAACAACCACATCGTTGCTGTAGGCTATCTGAAGGTACAGATCGTAGAGAATGAGGTTGAGGCTGAACCGACACAGATCACTGTTCCGTTCGCTGATCACACTAAGTTCAATTTGAACTGCGACAACAACAAACCTGCACTTGTTAAGAACATCACTTGGTACGAGATTGAGAACCAGGTTCTCGCTCACGCTGATGTTAACATGTCTAAGAAGGACTTCGAGGATACATACAAGCTCGATGGCGACAACACATCTGCCTTGGCTCAGTTCGAGAAGAACACTATCGATGCAGCTGCTCTTATAAGTCCTATCGGTAAGGTTGCCGTTACTACAGCTGACGTTCAGGGTACTATGACTCAGGTTCTTCAGTGGACTATCACAGGTCAGGAGGCTTACTCTATCTTCAAGAACAAGAACGTTAAGGAGTACTCTACTTACGTACGTTACACCTTGAAGCCTGGTAAGACTGCTACTCACAAGTACATCTACGTTAAGTTCACATGGACTCCTGCTGAAATCAATATCGATCCAGTAACAACGTTCAACAATGTGAACAAGATTGAGAAGTCTTGGTATGCTCAGAACTCACTCGTTGCTGGTACTGGCTATAACGAAATCCACGGCAACGTAGAGCAGATGGGTAAGGATGACTCAAACGACGAGTTCGTATTCGACATCAAGAACACTCTCGTTGGCAACAAGATTACTCTCGACAAGATGGATGCTCCTTACAATGTTCTTGAGAGCATTGTAAACAATCAGGCTTCATTCAGCTTCGTTAATGGTCACGGCTTCTACGCAAGCGCTGACGGTGAGACTCTCTATGGCGACAAGGCTAAGACATTCATAGTTGCTACAATGACAACTGATGGTGTTGTTACAATGTCTAAGGATCCTCAGGCTCTTGTATTGCTCAACGCTTACAGTCCTAAGGAGTTGGCCAACGTTCTTACTGCTCGTGTAGCTGTTAAGTCGGAAACTTGCTGGGGTGCTCCTATCGTTGTTAACAACAATGAGTTCGACGTTAAGTTCATCCGTCCTATCTCTGTAGAGGGTGCTTCTGCTGAGTTCACAGATGCTGTTAAGACAACAGCTCCGGTTAAGTTGACATTCACAAACTGGAATGGTTACGACTTCACTGATCCGAAACGTGCATTTGCTCCGACTGACTACTTTAAGTACTACAAGGTTACCAAGATTGTTCTTGATACCGACAATGCTACAACTGACCTCAATGGTGGCAACAAGAAACTGAGCGAGGTTACTACGCATATCCAGCTGAAATACACTGCTCCTGAAGGCGAATACATCGTAGCTGACAATTATGGTACTTTGACATACAACAACAATGGTACAACAGTAGGTGACTTCACAATCACTATCCCTGCTGAGATCACATACGA
This sequence comes from uncultured Prevotella sp., assembly GCA_905193385.1. Taxonomy (GTDB): domain Bacteria; phylum Bacteroidota; class Bacteroidia; order Bacteroidales; family Bacteroidaceae; genus Prevotella. The sequence goes on from CAJJOL010000016.1 coordinate 38,130, forward strand.
GTGGGGTGTACTGAAGACCAACGTTATCGTTAAGGTTAAGAAGTCACAGGTTGCAGCAAAGACTGTTAAGAAGTAACGGTTTTTGAACTTTTTCATACAATAACTAATAACGGATGGCAGGCATGGCTGTGAAGCGCGTGCCTGCCTTTTTTCACAATATAAACATTAAGAGACAGCGTTAAGATGAAACACATTTTTAAAAGTCAATATGTTCTTGCAATAGCCGTTGCTATTGTTATGTTTGCTGCCGTTGGCTGTAAACAGAAAAAGCCCGCACCTACTGAGACTGGTTTCGAACTGTCAATGACAAATGCCGACTCAACAGCCGTGGTGCAGCTTGTAGACCAGTTCTTTGGCTATGCCGAGAACGAATGCTATACGGAGGCTGCTGCCATGCTTTTCACTGCACATACTGAGGCTGATTCGCTCTATCTTGAGCCGGAACCTCTCAACAATGAGCAACTTGGTGTAATGATAAGCAAGCTCAAGGCACTCAAGATAAAGAGTCATCATATCGACTACATCAAGTTCAATGAGACCTATCTCAATGAGGTGAAGTGTACGGTCTTTCTTTCTGAAGAGGTTGAGGGTCCTAATGCTATCCGCACCGTGTTCTACTTTAAGCCGGTCGACTATATGGGAGCTTGGAAACTGTGTGTGATGGATTCTCCTTCGGGCGATCACGCTGTTGTCGATCCAAGCAAGCGCGATTCAGTGACGAACTCTTACGAAGGACAGATGCGTGAGAAAAACCTCAAGAAACTTGAGAGTAAGAAATAAACAAACAAGTAAATAAACCACTAACTATCTTAAAGTATGAAATCAATAAAGACATTTTTGGCAGCTTCATTGCTTGCTGCAGGCACAATGACTGCTGCAGCTCAGGCTACTTATACAGACCAGGAAGGCAACGACTATCAGTTTAAGAAGCACCTGTTCCTCGACCTTCAGGCTGGTGGACAGTACACACTCGGCGAAGGCAAGTTCGGCGATATGCTCTCACCAAACTTCCAGATTGGCTTGGGCTATCAGTTCTCGCCCGCTTTCGCAATGCGTCTGCAGGCTAACGGACTTCAGAGCCGTGGCGGATGGTCGGGCTTCCGTGACAAGGTAGGCGACGCCCCCTTCACAGCTAAGTATAAGTTCAACTATGTTGCTCCTGGTGTTGACTTCATGCTCAACCTCAGCAACCTTTTCTGTGGTTGGAACCCCAACCGCGTACTCAACGTTACAGCATTCCTCGGTGCTGGTGTCAATGTGGCATACGGCAACGACGAGGTGCAGGATATCGCTGCCAATCTGCAGAATCTCAACAAGTACAATCTTGAGTATCTCTGGGACGGCACTAAGGCACGTCCGTTTGGTCGTGGCGGTGTAGACGTTTCTATTCGTGTCAGCAAGAACGTAAGCATCATGCTCGAGGGCAATGCCAATGTTCTCACCGACAAGTACAACTCAAAGAAGGCAGGCAATTCCGACTGGTATTTCAATGCTTTGGCTGGTGTGCGCATCAATCTTGGCAAGAGCCATACAAAGCGCCAGAAGCCGCAGCCGGTTGAGGAAACTCCGGCACCAGCTCTAGCACCAGTACAGGAGTATGTAGCTCCCGTAGAGCAGCCTAAGGCTGAGCCAAAGGTAGAGGATATCCGTCGCGACGTATTCTTCCTCATCAACTCTAAGACTATCCGTACTCAGGAGCAGCAGAAGATTCAGGAGATTGTCGACTTCCTCCACAACAATCCTGAGGCTAAGGTAGAGGTGACTGGCTATGCCGATGCCGGCACAGGCAACAATACTATCAACGACCGCCTTGCAAAGCAGCGTGCTCAGGTTGTTACAAAGGCTCTCGTAGAGAAGTATGGCATTGCTAAGGAGCGTATTTCTACAGATTCAAAGGGTGCACGTGTTCAGCCGTTTGCTGAAAACAATAAGAACCGTGTTACTATCATGATAGCAAAGTAGTATGTATGGTTTTCAGAACTTGTGAAAGTTCTATATGGTTTAAAATGTAGGTATAATGTAAAGGGGATGCACCAAGACTTTAATGTCTTGATGCATCCCCCACTTTTTTGTGTTTTTCAGAAACAATCAATATTAACCTATAACCTAACTAAAACCTACTATGTGTAACCTACTAATCTATGTGTAACCTAATAATCAATTCATTCTCAAATGTTCTTACATTATGTATTCTGCAATATATGTACCAACAAAAAAGCGCTGACATTCTGTCGCAATTAATGACAGGATGTCAGCACTCTATATAGGAGGCTATTGCGTCCTCGCCGTAGCCTGAGAATTACATCAGCGTAAGTGTATACAGATAAATCACGGCTGCCGGAATAGCCATCAGCGACGAGTCGAAGCGGTCGAGCATGCCACCGTGTCCTGGCAGAATGTTGCCCGAGTCCTTGATGCCGATGGTGCGCTTGAACAGCGACTCCACGAGGTCGCCCCATGTTCCGAAGAACACAACTACGAGCCCCATACCAATCCACTGTGCTATATTGAGCGATACCTCAGCATTGCCTGTGTGCATGTCAGAGTTCTCGTACATGCCAATCAAGGCTGCTACTACAATTACCAGAATGCCGCCTCCAATACTTCCTTCCCAACTCTTGCCCGGCGACACACGTGGAAACAGCTTGTGCTTGCCGAAGAGCGAACCGCTCAGGTAGGCGCCTGTGTCGTTGGTCCAGAGGAAAATGAACACACTCAGCGGCAGCAGTGATGTATAAACCACACCGTCGGCAGTGCCTCTGAATGCCAGCACGTTGAGCATCGAGAGGGGTAGGGCGATGTACATCTGCGACAGCATGGTGTATGCCCAGTTGTTGATGGGGTTGGGCGCTTTGGTGTACAGCTCCGATATGAACATATACACTACAGTCAGCAGATAGGGGATGAATACTGCCGACGGCACTATGCCCGAACAGAAGCCCGCAACGCCGAAGAACAGATATACACCTGCCACAGTGGCGAGAAAGCGGTTTACCGTCACATTCTCGATGTTGTTTACAATGCCCGTATATTCCCACACGGTCAGTCCGGTAATCAGTGCAAACAATAGTATCATAGCCTCGGGGCGCAGGAAGCATGTCACTACAGCTGCCACGAATATCACGCCTGTAATCGAGCGTACGATGAGGTTTTTCATTTTATCACTCATAGTCTGAAAGAAGTTTGTTTTATTAGTATTTTCTTATTGGCGGTGGAGGCCAAATGCCTCCGCTACTCTTCTTTGTGTTTTGCTGCCTCGTGCTCTTCCTGTGCCTTGCGTACTTCTTCGGGCATGTCCTCAAGCTTGGGCAGATTGTCCTCGATTATCTCTTCCGAGCGGCTCACCCAGGGGCGTTTGCCGAATATGCGCTCCACGTCTTCAGCGAATATCACCTCGCGTGTCATAAGCAGTTCAGCCAGCTGGTTGTGTCCCTCGCTGTGCTCCTTGAGTATCTGCTTGGCGCGTGCATACTCGTCGTTGATCATCTTGAGCACCTCGTCGTCCATAATCTTTGCCGTTGTCTCCGAGTAGGGACGCTGGAACTGATACTCCTGCTGGTTGTAATAGCAGATGTTGGGCAGTCGGTCGCTCATGCCGGCGTAGGCTATCATGCCGTAAGCCGACTTGGTAGCGCGCTCCAGGTCGTTCATCGCGCCTGTAGATATGTGTCCGGTGAAGAGTTCCTCAGCGGCACGTCCACCCAGCAATGAGCACATCTCGTCGAGCATTTGCTCCTTGGTAGTGATTTGTCGTTCTTCGGGCAGATACCATGCTGAACCCAGTGCACGTCCGCGCGGCACAATGCTCACCTTGACGAGCGGATTGGCATGCTCGCAGAACCATGACACTGTGGCGTGACCTGCTTCGTGCAGCGCAATGGTGCGCTTCTCGTCGTTGGTCATCACCTTGGTCTTCTTCTCCAGTCCGCCGATGATACGGTCTACAGCGTCGAGGAAGTCCTGCTTGCCCACGCTCTTCTTGTTATGGCGTGCAGCTATAAGGGCAGCCTCGTTGCAGACGTTGGCAATGTCGGCACCCGAGAATCCCGGTGTCTGGCGTGAGAGGAAGTCTATGTCGACAGTATGATCAATCTTCACCTTGCGCAGATGCACGTTGAATATCTCCTTACGCTCGGTAAGGTCGGGCAGGTCGACGCTAATCTGACGGTCGAAACGTCCGGCGCGCAGCAATGCCTTGTCGAGCATGTCGACACGGTTGGTAGCTGCAAGTATGATGACACCGCTATTGGTGCCGAATCCGTCCATCTCTGTAAGCAAGGCGTTGAGCGTGTTCTCGCGCTCATCGTTGCCTCCCATTGACGGGTTCTTGCTACGTGCACGACCCACAGCGTCAATCTCGTCGATGAAGATGATACATGGAGCCTTCTCCTTGGCCTGGCGGAACAGGTCGCGAACACGACTTGCACCTACACCTACGAACATTTCGACGAAGTCCGAACCGCTCATTGAGAAGAAAGGCACGCCGGCCTCGCCAGCCACAGCTTTTGCAAGCAGAGTCTTACCGGTTCCCGGAGGACCTACGAGCAATGCGCCCTTAGGTATCTTACCGCCAAGGTCGGTATATTTCTGAGGTTCCTTCAGGAAGTCGACTATCTCCTGCACCTCCTGCTTGGCACCAGCCTGACCAGCCACATCCTTGAATGTTATGCCCATGTCGTTGCCCTTCTCGTACATCTGTGCTTTCGATTTGCCTACGTTGAAGATGCCGCCTCCGACACTTCCGCCTCCGCCACTCATGCGTCGTATGATAAACATCCAAAGCAGTACGAACAATACTATCGGACCGAATGTGTAGAACAGTGACATCAGTCCGGAGTTGCTGTCCTTCTCATAGCTGTAGTCGGCTATCTTGCCTTTTTGCAGTGCTGCCGACAGATAGGTGTCGACAGCATCGGTCGAACCATAGGTAACGCTCACGAAGGGATCGCGTCCTACTTGCTGACCCGACTGTCCGAACACGTCGCGTATCTTGTCGGGCTTCACGTACATACGCAGCGTACCCTTGTCCTTGTTTATTACTACACTCTTGGCGTAGCCCTTCTGCACATAGGTCATGAACCTGGTGTATGTTGCTTCCTGGCTTGCCGATGGCCCGCCAATGATGGCAGAGCCTCCGTCGGAGAATAACGCCACCAGCAGAACCACGAGTATAATCGTGTATATCCAGTTCATATTGAACCGTGGCATCTTCGGCTGGTTGTCTCCCAGAGGATTTTTTTTGTTGTCCATAATTGTTTGCTCTTAATCGAGATTTGGCACGTTGGTGATGGCAGCATCCTGCCAGAGATTTTCAAGATTGTAGAAATCGCGTGCTTCAGGGATAAATATATGTACGAGTACGTCGCCGTAGTCCATAGCCACCCAGTAAGCCTGAGGCAGGCCCTGTACGTGTATTGGCTTGTCGCCGGCTTCGATGCGTGCTGTCTCCTCTACGGAGTCGGCAATGGCTTCCACCTGCGACGGCGAATTACCCTGGCAGATTACGAAGTAATTGGCTATTGAGCCGTCCAATTCGCGCAAGTCGGCTATTGTTATGTCCTGTCCCTTTTTCTCTTGAATACCTTTAACAATGGCTTCTACAAGTTTGTTCTTAGTTTCCATTCAGATTTCTTTATTGTTTTCTTTATTATATATAATAATGTGTATATACTGCTTGGTTTGTATATTTTTTAGTAATGCAAAGGTACAGTGAATAATCTGAAAAACGGCTGAAAACCTATAAAAACGGCTTTTTATTAGATTTTATTAAAAAAAAACACGAAAAATGTTTGCATTTCAAATTTTATTTGTATCTTTGCACTCGCAATTAGGGAACGAGTTGCGCTGATATTGGGATATGGTGTAATGGTAACACTACAGATTCTGGTCCTGTCATTCTTGGTTCGAGTCCGAGTATCCCAACAGCAGACATTCAGTCTGAAGCGTCAGTTCTTTATTCAATCTTATTGGGATATGGTGTAATGGTAACACTACAGATTCTGGTCCTGTCATTCTTGGTTCGAGTCCGAGTATCCCAACATACGAAAAGGTGCAACAAATAGATGTTGCACCTTTTTGCGTTATTAGGCATTTTATGTTAATTGATTATGTATACGCCACCGTTCACAATAAGTGCAGAAGCAATCAATAAGATTGCTGAGATTTCAGGTCTGATAGAGCGTTATGCCATACGACTTGAACAGAAGGATGCTCTGCATCTACGCAAGGTTAACAGAATACGTACAATCCACAGCTCGCTTGCTATAGAAGGTAATAAGCTGACGGAGGGTGAGGTGCGCGACATAATCAACGGCAAAAATATCGTTGCGCCACTTAAGGAAATACAAGAGGTGAAGAATGCCATCAAGACATATGAGATGTATCCATATCTTGATGCTTTTAAGGAAGAAGACTTGCTCAAGGCTCATGCACAGATGATGGAGGCAATCATTGATTATCCTGGTAGATATAGGCATAGTGGCGTAGGTTTGTTTTCAGAACAAGGGCTTGTGCACATGGCACCCCCTGCCGACAGGGTTCCATATCTTATGGGGGATTTGTTTGCTTGGTTAAGGCAAAGCAAAGACCACCTGCTTATACGCTCGTGTGTGTTCCATTACGAGTTTGAGTTTATACATCCTTTTGCTGATGGCAATGGACGTATGGGAAGGTTGTGGCAATCGCTTATTCTGGGCAAGCTGCATCCGTTGTTTGAGCATTTGCCAGTAGAGAATATGGTGTTTTCTAATCAGCAAGCCTACTATGATGCAATAACAGCAAGTACGCAAGCTGCCGATTCTGGTGTGTTTATCGACTTTATGCTGTCTGAAATTCTTGAAACCCTCAAGAATCATCAAGGTGAAGAATTGAATGACGTTCATGATAAAGTTCATGATAAAGTTCATGATAAAGTTCATGATAAATATCCGGAAGTTTCAGATTCGGCATGGAAGGTGCTTGATTATCTTGGTGAAAACACCTGTGCGTCAGCTATAATTGCTGCTGAAGCTCTCGGTATGTCTGAACGTATGGTAAGAAAACATATTGCAACACTAAAGTCTGCCGGTATCCTGTCTCGTATGGGAAGTAACAAAAATGGCAAATGGGTTGTTGGTCTTGCCTGATATTTTCATGTATCATGGTGTGGAAAAATCGTCGTATCATGGCATGATATGATTGTTTCAAGTCGTGATACGGTCGTTTCATGCCATGATATGGTTGTTTCAAGCTGTGCTGTTATTGCAGAATACGTTTAGGGAGGAATGTAGATTCGTATGCTGACCGTCTCTTTTGTATATATGTTCCTTCGTTAGTTCTTCGTTCGTCCTTCGTTCATCCTTCGTAGTGAACTCGATCATCCTCCGTAGTGAACTCGATCTACCTTCGTTAACGAAGCGAAGGCATAATGGAGGCATAACGAAGCCATAACGAAGGTGTAACGGAGAAATATCGGAGAGCGAATGAAGAAGTAACGAATAAGTAACGAGGAGAATTAACGTCAATGTTAAGGGGCATCGATAATATATAAATGGTAGAAGACTGAATTTTTTTTAGAAAAAAACAGCTGTTTTATACCAGCAACAGATAATCAATAAGATTTGGGCTCAGGCTGGTATGAAGGCGTTGACAGAGATTGCAGACATCTATCCACGTATGACGAGTATTCACGACAGCAGTCTATTGACGATAGCTTTGCAGCCTCAATGGAAGGTGTAGACTTCCATTGAGGTCATAATTAGTTAGAATGTTGCCATCACAAAATCAACAATAAGCTCTTTTCTTTTGTCAATTTTAGCCTTGTCCCAAAGATGATCCTGTTCTGTCATATTACGTATTTCCTGTTGCTGGAGTAACTGGGTATAGGTGTTTCGTTTAGCTTCAAAAGAATTGTTTCCGATAGATTCGTTATGATGGCCAGAAAGCAGTAAGTAGTTTCCGAGACAATTTAGATACGACTCTCTAAACTCATCATCGTACGGACAATAGCCACTATTGGCATCTTGATTTTCTGTGTTTGGGGCAATATGCTCACACTGAGATTTCTCCACAGCATCATAACGTTTCAACCCATAGCCAGACTTGCCCTTTTCTATGAGGTGATTCTCATAAAGCCAAAGGATGATTTTGGCAATGCCATGTCCTCCATCGAAATTGCCTTCAAGCATACGTTTAAATTCAACGTTGTTCCAATAATCCCACCATCCGTCTGTTGTAGTCTTCATCCATTCTATATGATTGACAACAGCATGAACGTCACCTTCAAATTTCTTGAAGACATCATTCAATCTCCATGTGAGAACAGCGCGTGTACCAATAACTCTGTGACGCAAGAATACAGAGGTTAGAGTCTTGGCTAATAATCTGAAATCGTCATCAGAAACGCCATTGCTATAAGCCTTGATTACAAATGGAAAAATAATAGCAGGCTGGCCGATAATCCACAGTGTGTGTGCCATAATATCCGTTTGCTCGTTGTGGAAGAAAACGGTCATTTGTTCAAAACTATCAGCAAGTGAATGGGTGAAACTGCGAATGAAATTGATGCGTGAATCATCTTTCCCTAATTCTTCATCCACTTTTTGCAAGGCATTGCTTGCATCCAGACTATTGAACCCAAATCTCTAATGACCGATTTGGGTTTAAGCATATCGGTTACGTCAACTATAACAGGCAGAAAGCCGCCGAAATGCTGCTTCATCAACTTTCCGTTCACCCACACTTTCGATTTGCCCATAATGGCCTCAAAGTAGAGCACAAGTCTCTGACCCTTCCAGGCTACATCGGCTTTGAAATGCTTTCTGTACCACACTTCACCTTGATAATTGACGCACCCGCTCGCCTCCATCGGCAGATTCTCTATGCCGTCAGGCAAGGAAGTCAGCTTCCATGAGCTGTCGTCGAAATCGACATTCTCTGCTCCCTCCACGTGTCCCTTGTACATTCTCCATGCAGGGTTCATCGAGTAAGCGTTTCTTCCTGTGCCGGCTATCTCGAAGAAGCCAGCCGTAGAGAAATGAGGCTGATAAGTGGCTGCTGCATTACATTCCTTTGCTTGTATCAAGAATGAAATGATAAAGCATGAAACGAAAAATGCTTTCTATTTGATTGTTTGTAGATTCATTTTTGTTTGTTATTAAAGTTTTTTACGTATACAAAGTTACGGTTTTTTGAGAAATATTGGCGTATACTTCGCTTTAAATTAGTAATTTTGCGTGGAAAGACAAACAAAAGAGCCGAGATTATACAAATAATGAAAACAAAATACTTATAACATGCTAAACGGAATAATAAAAAATAAAACGCGCTTAGCGGTCTTGTTAGCGTCAGCATTTACGCTCACGCTGTCAGCACAACCGTATGAGAAACCGACAATGGGTTGGAGCTCATGGAATACATATCGCGTGAACATTAGCGCCGACCTTATAATGAAACAGGCAGACGCTATGGCGCAGCAAGGTCTGAAGGAGGTAGGATATAAATACATAAACATCGACGACGGATATTTTGGAGGACGCGACAGCAACGGGCGGTTGCTCGTTCACGCTGCGCGATTCCCTAATGGTTTGGAGCCGGTTGTAAAGCATGTGCATAGTCTTGGATTCAAGGCAGGCATCTATTCAGACGCAGGACACAACACGTGCGGCAACTTCTGGGACAAGGACGAGAAGGGAGATGGTGTCGGTCTTTACGGACACGACCAGCAGGATGCCGATTACTTCTTCAAACGTCTGAAGTTCGACTTCATAAAGATTGACTTCTGTGGTGGAGATGCCGCACAAAACACAGAACATCTCGATCTTGACGAGAAGGAACGCTACACTGCCATACGCAAGGCTATAGACAATACGGGGCGAAAGGATGTGCGCATCAACGTGTGCCGATGGAACTTCCCTGGAACATGGGTGCATAACGTAGGTTCGTCGTGGCGAATGGATGCCGACATATCGCCAGACTGGAATGCAGTAAAACGCATTATAGCCAAAAACCGCTATCTCTCGGCGTATGCAACGGAAGGACATTACAACGATATGGATATGCTGGAAATAGGACGCGGACTGTCTGATGCCGAAGAACGTACCCACTTCGGAATGTGGTGCATACAGAGTTCGCCGCTCCTTATAGGCTGTGATATGACTACAATACCAACCAAGTCGTTGGAGCTGCTTAAGAACAAAGAACTTATTGCCATAAACCAGGACGAGCTTGCACTGCAGGCTTATGTGGTGAAGCAGGAGGAGGGAGTGAGCCTTTACGTTAAAGACATACAGACGCTTAATGGTACGAAACGCGCCGTTGCCATATATAATCCGACAGAGAACGAGCGCAATTTCGAGTTGAAGATGGGTGATGTAGATTTGGATGGCACGGTGAAAGTGCGTGATGTCTTTGCTCATAAGGATATGCCTAAAGTGGAAAATGGCATCATGAATGTCAACATTCTTCCTCACGACACACGTATCTTCGTACTAAACGCTGAGAAACGTAACGCCCACACAATATACGAGGCTGAGACCGCTTGGCTGGAGCGTTTCCAATGTCTCGGTATCAACAACAGTCTGGGCTACGCAAACTATGCGGATTCGGAATGTTGCTCTGGTGGGGCTAAAGTGGAATGGCTCGGAAACAACAAGGACAACTACATGGAATGGCGTAATGTTTTCTGCTCGGAAGATGGTGTTTACAACATGATTCTGAGTTATGTCACCAATGAAGACCGTAGCGTCTATTGTAGTGTAAATGGCAACACCGATTTTGAAATAAAGACTCCTGGCAACGACAAGAATTGTGTGAGAACCGTCAGTTGTCAAATTCGTCTGAAGAAAGGCATGAACACCATACGCCTCGGAAATGCTGACGCGTGGTGTCCGGACATAGACAAAATAGAGATAGCAAGACTATAGGCTACTGATAATAAACTACTGATAAACCCAAATCGGTCATTAGAAAAAATCGCTTTCATTTTGTCTTAAAACAGAATAAAAGATACATATTGTGTTAGTATACAGATACTATAACGATGGTATAGTCTACTACAATCTGACTTTTTGTACGAGAAAATCTCTAATGACCGATTTGGGTTCAAGATTGGACGGTTTTTTGCCACGGTTGTTCTGGAAGATAAACATCTGGATGGCTTCTGCCTCGTCCTTTACTGTATGCGTAGTGCAAGTGGCATTTATGACTGCTTCTAATATATCATGCAATGACTCCTCGTCATAGGCATTCAATTGACTAACAAAGTAGTCGTAAGCCGCGACAATACGCTTTTGTGATTCTGTCTCCAACCCATTACGGTCAGTTTTTACTTTATTGATGACATAGTCACGGAACAATTGGTTATCGTAATCAACAGTAGAGAATCTGTAGGTTTGTCCGACTTTCACAAGAGTGCCATAAAGAAAAACGTCATCCTCTGACAAAGCCCCTGCCAACTCTTCCAATCTTCTGTAGATGGCGGAGATGAATATGGTAATAGTGGTCAGACGCTGTTGACCGTCAATGATGGCAAAATTGCGACTGCCTTTATCCTCGAACAGAAAATGTCCGAAATAATAACTTGATGCCGTATGGCTTTCTACATAATCCTGCAAGTCCACAAGAAACTGCTTGTCTGCTTGTCTTCCCAGGAATATGCTCTTTGATAAGTCGGGACAAAAATTTTGTTGCCCGACAGCATTTGATTTATAGTTGTTGAAGCGTCCATAATGAAAACATTCAAAAGTCTATGAGTTTAATTGCAATGGCAGCGCAAGCTTCCGCATCTGCCATTGCATGGTGATGTTTGGTGAGGTCGTATCCACAATATGCAGCAACAGTTTGAAGTTGATGATTGGGAAGTTTGTCCCCCAACAATTTTCTTGAAGCACGGCATGTGCAGTAGAATCTATACCCAGGATACTCCATGTCGTATGCCTCAAATGCAGCCTTCAGGCAACTCTCGTCAAACGGACTGTTGTGGGCAACCAATGGTAAGCCATGGATATGCGGTGCAATTTCTGCCCATACTTCTGGAAAATCCATAGCATCATCAGTGTCCGCATTGGTCATCCCATGCACTTCTGTACACCAGTAAGTGTAGAAATTGGGAGTCGGCTTTATCAGCCGATACAGCTTGTCCGTCACCTTGCCATTGTGCACAACTACCACTCCAACACTGCACACGCTGGAGCGGTGCTGGTTGGCTGTCTCAAAGTCAATTGCTGCAAAACTATTCATATTCGAAAAATCTTTTTCTGTTAGTCAATTGGCAGATGATGGTACAGATTCGGATATCAGTTTTATCCAATGCTGCAGTTTGTCTCCTATGACATTTGGATCTAACGAGCCTGTTTCTTCCAAGTTGATGAAGCAGTCTTCTTGAATTTCGCTGATTCTGTCTGCCAATCCGATTCTATTCAAAGTTTGTTTGAGCAGTTCTCTGTCGTTAGCCCTATTGCCCAACTGGATGATTGCTGATTCCTTACCCTCAATAGGCATAGTATCCATATAGATTTTCCCTTCCGCATCATTCTGGTATTCACAGGCAAGAGTAGACCAATACCAAGTGAACAAATACCAGTCTTTCTGCTTGCCTACAGCCTTCATCCAACGTGTTGTAAGATCATTCTTCATGATGACAGATTGCAGGTATTCCACCTTGTCTATAATATACTTCCGCAGTTCTAAGGAAGATTCAAATTTCTGCAAGAATTCTCCTTGTGGAGTGTCAAAACATAATGGCGGATATTCCCACCATTCTCCATATCTTCTTCGACCTCCATTCTTCCATTTCAGGCATTGCGAGAAATTGGAATCGTTCTCATAACTCGCCTCCAAATAGTAATGACCATCATGAAATCCCATATATATTTCGCCCAGAACACCATCTTCCCTCTTCAGCCACAAAGGACGTTCCTCGGTTATTGGCTCGGGGTTTACTGTCCATCCTGCGTTTTCCCATCTTTCAATAGCTTTTTCCCATAAACTTCCAAGATTGCCTGTACTTTCCTTCTCTATGCTATTTGCCTTTGGGTTATTGTCGTCAGCAAGTTCTGGGCTATTTTGAGTTGTTGCTTGCGTTATTAGCGTTGATATATTAGAAAGCAAATTTACATCAACAATGAGATGCTCCTTTGGAGAATCTTCACCCTCATTTGCATTCTGATATGCATCGTCAAATTTCTTAATAGCATAGTCCCTGTCTTCTTTGTCGAATTTTTCAAATTCATCTGGATACAAATCCTGTCTGAATGCTTCTACTACATCAAACAGACTGGCTATTAGTGCTGTCTGCGGAGTATGTTCATCACCTTTGTTTGGACAAGTGCTTTTTATCACGCCATTTACTGCCTCACTTATAGTCTTGATGAATTTAGGGTCACAATGCATGGCTACAAGAGATGTCTGGAATTGAAGCTCCATCTTCTCACTGTCGGTTAATTTTCCGTCTTTTACGGCTTTGTAGAGACTGTTGAGAAAATTCTGATATATTTTCAATTTTTCCTCGAATATTTTAGAATTCCGTTTCAACGTTCCCTCTTTTTGGGTTTGTCCCTGAAGAAGAACCTGTGTTATGGTTGCCGTAATGACAACGCCTAATATTGCAGCCATGATTCTGCCAGGTAACTCTAAGTCCGTAAAAACATTGAAAGCTACCGCAATAGCACATATCATACAAGCAGCAATTGCTGTGTATGTGAAGAATCTTTTGTTTTCCATAAAAGAGCTATTTTTCTGGTGTCATAAAAACAAACTCCCCATTATGACAGTGGAGAGTTTGTTGGTTACTAAATTTTATCTTGCAACACGAGAGCTTATTTTCTTTCCCCAAGCATCGTATGTATCAAGATATGAACCCTTTCTGACAATGAATTGATCAGCGCAGATAGAAACGAAATTGCCGATGAATGTTGGAATTGATTTTATTTTTTTTACCTTGCTCATCGTAGGTGTCATAGTAAGAACCTTTCATAACAATGAAAAACCTGTCACTCCACCCCAGTAGTTCTCCGATGTAGTCAGGAATAGTTTTTGCTTTTTTACCTCGTGCATCGAATATATCATACCAACCGCTTCGATGCTCAATACTTGATATTGCCATATTACATATGTTTTTTGCCAACGGCTACCATATTGGCTTGTTTTACAAAAGGTTAGTATATATACATGAAAACGTGGAGCCAATCCTGTCACTCGTTCCACTTGTTAAGGCCTTCGCATTGCCCTGTTCGTCCGAAACGAGCAACGCCGAAAGCCCCACGCCAGTGTAAGTATATAGAAAGCACTCTTGACAACGAACGACAAAATCGTTCGAAGCCAATGAGGGCTGTATACAATACACCTCATGAGGCGTTCCCGTTGCTTTGTTCTTGACAACTTTGCTCGAACTGCCAGATTCTTACTGCGTCAAAACCAAAGCGTACAGTTACGCCTTATATGTATATATGTCTGCCCAACCTCTGCCCATCGGGGCTTCCGGTATGGGTATGGACAATGCAAAGGTAACATTTTTTCTCATATTCTTTCTTGTTTTGTAGAAAGAACATGGCTTTATAGCCCTATTTAACATTATTAAATATAAGAACTTCAAAGAAATCCATTTTTGCGTGATTTTCCATGCTGAAAAGTATGTATTATCAATGAGTATTCGTATATTTGCAGCACGAGAACCCGCCAAGCCTCTCAACGATGCTCAAATGTGCGGGTCGTTTTTGTTTGTACACATTTGAATATGGCGAATCTTATATATTTTACAAAACGGTTTGGTAATCCCACCACCACAACAAAACACCATAACAACAAAAAAGGAGTTACTCTTCAAGAGTAACTCCTTTTTATCGTGGTGCCACCAGGAATCGAACCGGGGACACAAGGATTTTCAGTCCTTTGCTCTACCAACTGAGCTATGGCACCAACTGTGTTTTATTTAGCGAGTGCAAAGGTACAAATAATTTTTTAATTGACAAAACGAAATCCGATTTTTTTTTGCTTTTAAAAGCCAAAATCGTTGAAAGTTGAGAGTTAGTTGAAAGTTGAGAGTTAGTTGAGAGTTAGTTGAGAGTGGAGAATTGAGAGTTATGATTAGCTTGATTGCTCATTTGGATTATTCATCACAATCAATAACAATAGCATACAATACATATCATAACTCTCAACTCTCAATTCTCAACTCTCAAAAAACAAGCATTACTTGCTCAGCGGGTTCCATCCCTGCGCTTTCAGCTCAAACTCCTGATTGTCGCGTGTCACGAGCATTTGTCCGAGTTCTGGGCGGGTGATATGTCCAATCAGCTTCACGCCATCCATCTGCTGAATCTTTTCGTGGTCGCCGATAGGTACGGTGAAGAGCAATTCGTAGTCTTCGCCGCCGTTCAGGGCACAAGTAGTGACATTCATGTTCAGCTCTTCTGCCATGACAGCAGTCTGGTAGTCGATAGGAATGTTCTTCTCGTAGATTCGGCATCCGCAGTTCGACTGTTTGCAGATGTGCATCAGTTCGCTCGACAGTCCGTCGCTGATGTCCATCATGGCAGTAGGGTGGATGTTGAGTTCGCGGAAGCGTGCAATGATGTCGCCACGAGCTTCAGTCTGCAACTGGCGTTGCAGCAGATATTCCTTTCCTGCAAAGTCGGGCTGGAAGTCGCGTAACTGTTCCAGGGCACGCTTGTCGTTCTTCTTGCGAGCCTCGTCCACCTGCTGATAGTAGACGCTCTTTTCGCGTTCGAGCAGCTGCAGACCCATATAGGCAGCTCCGAGGTCGCCCGTAACGCAGATAAGGTCGGTGTCCTTTGCACCGTTGCGATATACAATGTCCTCCTTGCGAGCCTCGCCTATACAAGTGATGCTTATAGCCAAACCAGTATAAGATGATGTGGTGTCGCCACCTGCGATGTCAACTCCCCATTTCTCGCAAGCCATACGCAGACCGCTGTAGAACTGCTCCATGTCCTCCACCTTGAATCGCTTGCTCAGTGCCAAGCTCACAGTGAGCTGTCGCGGAGTGCCGTTCATGGCGAATATGTCGCTGATGTTGACCATAGCCGACTTATATCCGAGGTGCTGCATGTCGATGTAGGTAAGGTCGAAGTGTACACCCTCCATAAGCATATCGGTAGTCACGAGAACTTCTGAGTCTGGATAGTGCAATACGGCGCAGTCGTCGCCCACGCCTTTGATAGTAGATTCGTTCTTTGTCTTTATGTTATCGGTGAGATGATGGATCAGTCCGAACTCACCGAGTTTTGAAATATCTGTCATATATATTATATAATGTGTGATTTATGCTCTGCGTATCATCTCGCGCATTATTTCGGTCATGAGCGGTTGGGCGGCATTGGCAGCCACCTGCACTTCCTCGTGCGACACCTCAACAGGCGTGTCCTCCAGTCCGAGGTCGGTTATTACGGATATGCCGAAGGTGCGTATGCCGCAATGGTGAGCCACAATGACTTCAGGCACGGTGCTCATACCCACAGCGTCGCCACCCATGCGGTGATACATACGATATTCGGCAGGAGTCTCGAATGTTGGACCCTGTACGCCCACGTATACGCCATGCACCACACGGATGCCCTTCTCGCGGGCTATGTTGTCAGCCTCGTTGATGAGAGCGTGGTCGTATGTCTCGTGCATGTCGGGGAAGCGCGGACCCGTAGGGAAGTTCTTTCCGCGCAACGGATGTTCGGGGAAGAGGTTGATATGGTCGGTTATGATCATCAGGTCGCCAATCTTGAATTCGGGATTCATGCCGCCCGACGCATTACTTACAAACAGGGTCTTGATGCCCAGTTCGTACATGACGCGTATGGGGAAAGTCACCTCCTTCATCGAGTAGCCCTCGTAGTAGTGGAAGCGTCCCTCCATAGCCATTATGTCCTTGCCTCCGAGTTTGCCGAAAATCAGTTTTCCGGCATGTCCTTCAACTGTCGACACGGGGAAGTTAGGTATGTCCTTATATGAAAATTCGTAGCTGTCGGTTATCTCCGTGGCAAGTTGTCCGAGTCCGGTACCGAGTATGATGGCTGTTTCAGGACTTGTGGTCATCCTTTGTTTTAGCCAAGATGCTGTTTCTTGAATTTTTTCGTACATAGCTTATGATTTTATTGTTAAACTCCTCTTCGCCGTCCTGCATGAATTTTATTCTGATAGGTAGGGCGTAGATGTTCTTCTTAACGTCGTCGGGGATGTCGCCCGTATGCGTCAGTCGCGTTGCGTCCTTTTCGGTTGTTATAATCATTTTGGGCGAAGGCATTGAGTCGAATGTCTGGCATACGCGCTCTATGTCGGCGTCGGTAAACTGATGGTGGTCGCCGAAGGTGACGGGTGTAATGTTCTTCGACACGGGTTGCAGGTCTACTATCATCTGTTGTGGCGACGCGATGCCCGTGAGCAGCAGTATGTTGATGTCCTTCGGCAGCGAGCTGATAGATTTGCGTTCACCCTCGAAAACGGGTTTCAGCGTTTCGTATTGCAGCGTGGTGAAATAAAGTTCCTGATATGGGTACAGGTTCATGGCACGTTTCAGTACACGATATTCCATTGGCTTCAGGTCTTTCGGACATTTCGTCACTATTACTATGTCGGCTCTCGACTTGCCCTCCTGCGGTTCGCGCATGCGTCCGGCAGGCAACAGCTTGTCGTAGATTATGAGTCGGTGGTAGTCGACGAGCAGTATGTTGATGCCCGGCTTCACATATCGGTGCTGATAGGCATCGTCGAGCAGTATCACGTCGATGTCCTTGGTTTCGTCGTCGTGCGTAAGGCGGTCGATGCCGTTGCGGCGGTTGCGGTCTACAGCCACGTATATGTCGTCAAACTTACGTCGCATCTGATAGGGCTCGTCGCCTATCTCGGGCATAGTAGTGTCCTTATGGGCAAGCACATAACCGTGGCTCTTGCGCTTGTATCCGCGCGAGAGCACTCCGATCTTCAACTTGTCGTGCAACAGGTTTATGAGATATTCCACGTGAGGGGTCTTGCCCGAACCTCCCACGGTGATGTTGCCCACCGATATGATGGGTATGTCGTAGCTTTGGCTTTTGAGCATTCCGATGTCAAACATCCAGTTGCGTATTCGCACACCGATGCCGTACAGCCAGCTCAAAGGCATAAGCCACTCATTTATTTTTATGAAATCTCCTTCTGTTCTCATTTTTTTGTTTGCTATCTAATGTTCAATACGTATGGCATGCGTGCCTGCAGAGCCTGTCGGTTGTTGAGATTGCGCATCATGCAGAACGGCTCATACATGTCGCCCAGCGTCAGACGTAGCTGCTCGTCGAGATAGTTGCCGCCGCCGACAGAGCTGAGCAGCTGGTCGGTCCATGACAAAGGAGCCGGGTAGTCGGTTGTGTAGTAGCTCTTCACCTTGGCAAGTTGTGCAGCCTTACGCACAGCATCGTCAAGACTTCCAAGCTGGTCTACCAGCTTTATCTTCAACGCATCGTTGCCAAGCCATACACGTCCTTGTGCTATCTTTTCAACAGCTTCTGTCGGCAAGTGTCGTCCATCGGCTACACGCTTGCGGAAGAGTTGGTAGCCACGGTTGACATAAGCCTGCAGTATGGCTGTCTCTTCGGCGCTGAACGGACGAGCCATTATGTTGCCGAAGGTAGTGTGGCGGTTGGTCTTCACCTCGTCAAACTTCACTCCGAGCTTCTGTGTCACCAGTCCGCTCATGTCTGGAATGGCAGCGAATATTCCGATGCTGCCCGTCAGGGTGTTGGGCTGTGCCACAATCCACGATGCCGGAGCCGACATATAGTAGGCACCCGATGCGGCATAATCGCCCATTGATATCACTACTGGCTTCTTCTGTTTCAGCATGCTCACCTGGTGCCATATCTGTTCGGATGCGTATGCGTCGCCGCCACCCGAATTTACACGTATTACTACAGCCTTGACGTTGTCGTCGTTCATCAGTGCTTCGAGGTCTTTGCACACCTTAGATGCTACTATGTTATGTCCGCCACCGGTCAGTGCCGATGCGGCATCGCTCTGCACGATGTTGCCGTAGGCATAATATACGGCTATCTCGTCGTCGGCAGTATTTGTGTCCTTTGTGTTGAGCATGTCGCTCACGCTGATTTGCGGCACTATGTCGTCGTCTTCAAGCTTAAGCATCTTCTTCACAACGTCCTTCACCTTGTCGGTGTACATCACGCCGTCCACCATCTTGCGCTTTACGAGCAGGTTGGTAGGTTGGAACTCTGTCAGTTCGTCGGCATACGAGTTGAGCGAGTCGACGCTTATGCCGCGGCTCTTGCTTACAGCCTGGCACACGTTGTTCCACATTCCTCCTACAAAGGTCTGGGTCTGCAGGCGGTTGGCATCGCTCATGTGCTCTTCGGTATATGTCTCGGTGGCGCTCTTGAATGTTCCAACCTTCACAACCTGGAACTTTACGCCGAACTTGGCAAGCAGGTCCTTGTAGAATATGGGTTGGGTGCCTATTCCGTGCCATTCGAGCATACCTTGCGGGTTGATGTACACCTTGTTGGCAGCCGACGACACGTAGTAGGCGCCTTGCGAGTATGAGTCGGCGTAGGCTACAATCCACTTGCCGCTCTTGCGGAACTGCTCCAGTGCGCCACGTATCTCCTGCAGTGTGGCATAGCTTGCGCTTAGCACGCCAGCCTCTATGTATATTCCCTTCACGTTGGGGTTGTCCTTGGCTTTGCCTATGGCTGCGAGTATGTCGTTGAGGCCCGTAGTCGATGCGTAGGAGCCAGTCAGTTTGCCTATAATGTCATCCTGTCCCTGCTCCTCGATGGTTCCAGATAGGTCTAATACGAGTACAGAACCGTCTTCCACGGTTTGTGTAGCCTGGCCCGAGGCCACCATTCCTACAATGCTCATCACGCCGAATATTCCGGCTATGATTACAAATACAACTATGCCTACGATAGTTGCGAGTACGCTTTTGATGAAACCCTTCATACTGATGAATGTGTTTTATTGGTTTATAATAATGCAAAGATAACACTTTTTGCCGACACTTGTCCATTAATCTTATTAATATTTGAATGCGTACATTTTATAATGTCATAAAAAAAGCGTACCTTTGCACACGTTTTGCAGGTAAACTACAACTATTTTACAGATTTTATCAAAGTACAAAAAGAGAACGTATGTCTCAGATTCAAGAACTTGACAAAGAAAAATTGTTACGTCGCAAGCTCGACTTGCTTTTGAAGACTGGTCAGATGCTTGTTGAAAGCGCTGCCGACACCAATCGTATCATCCGCAACATGAACCGTGTGGCCGCTTTTCTCGGATTGCCCGAGGAGCACCTCCATGTGTATGTGCAGTTCAACATGCTCATGGTGAACCTCAGCGACGGCGAACACTCGTTCACCAAGTTTCAGCGCTGCACCAAGCACGGCATCAACATGACTACCATTTCGCTCATCTCTAAGCTCTCATGGCAGGCCATCGCCGAGGACTACACTATCGAGCAGTATGCCGAAGAACTCGAGAAGATTCGTCAGCGTCCGCGCAATTACACTCCGCTTCAGGTGGCTATCGGAACCGGTTTTGCCTGCGGTGGATTCTGTATTCAGTTCGGCTGCGACTGGATTGCTTTCTTCTATGCATCGTTGGCAGCTGCCATTGGCATGTATCTGCGCGGCTGGTTGCTTCGCAAGGGATTCAACAACTATATGGGCATTGCCGTGGCTGCTTTCGTCAGCACGCTCATCGCTTTCCTTACAATGTGGCTTCCGTCGTCGTGGACTTCTACACCGCTGCATCCGCTGTTGGCTTGTGCGCTCTTCATCGTGCCCGGTGTGCCTCTCATCAACTTTGTCGATGACATGCTCGACAATTATATACAGGTGGGACTCACGCGTGCCATCAATACGTTCCTTATGATTGTGGCTATGTCGTTTGGTATTGCTTTCTTCCTGAAGCTGTCCAACTTCGACTTGACGCAGTTCTATACCATCCCGATGATTCCTCACAATAATTATATAAGCTACGCTGCCGCTGCCGCTATTTCGGCTATGGGCTTCTCTATGATTTTCAATATTCAGCGTCGACTGTTGTGGGTAGTAGCTATCGGTGGTATCATTGCAGTATGTACACGCAACTTTGTCAATCTTGGTCCGTCTAACAACAACATCGGTCTCGATATGGGACTGGCAATCGGCTCGCTTGCTGGCAGTGCGCTCATTTCGCTCATCTGCGTCAAGGCTGTACACTGGTTCCACGTGCCCCATCACGTATTGTCAATCCCGAGCGTCATTCCTATGGTGCCGGGTGTGCTCATGTATCGTGCTCTTGTGGCTTTGATTGAGATGCAGGGTGTTGTAGGCGAGTTGACCAATGCAGTGAAGTTCGGCATGGGTTCAGCCATTACCATCATGTGTATAGCCATTGGTGTGGCTATTCCTAACGTATTCGCCCGTCAGTGGATTGCGCCTTCACGTCGCAAGCGTCTTCAGAAAGCCATTGCCGACCGCAAGGCTCGTGGCAAGTTCGTTGATTTGTCAGAGTTTAATGCCGACTAATATTGGTTGCATTACAAATTGAATATAAAAATAAAAAGCCTATTGCTGTAATGGCAATAGGCTTTTTATTTGCGTCTACGTTTTCCGAATAGGAAAGCGCCTTCTTGATATTTGCGGTAGAGTTTCCATCCGAGCATAGCTCCGTCGAGCACGCCCGTGCCCATGCTGAGCATTTTCATTATCTTCTGGGCCTTGTTCTGTGGGGTTGGCTCTTCCCGGTGAAACAGGTCGTTCCATTTTGTCGATATTACGTCACGGTCCTGTCTTATCTGCTCCAGCAATTCTTCCTTGTATGCCCTTATGTCGTCGAGCGAACTGAATTTGCGTTCGCTGTGTACTGTATTGTCTTGTTTCATACGGCTTATTTATTGTTTGGATGTTTCACTTGTTGGTGTGTCGTGCTGCAATTACGTTAGTGTATGCTTCAGCTTAGGTATGGACTATTCCTGCATAAGCATGCTGGCGAGAAACCGCACAAGCGGACGCTCTATCCATTTCTTTCTGAACACTACAAACAGCAGGAGCACTACGAAGTAAACACCGGCTATGCACGCAAATGCGGCAGCTGTGCCCATGAGCGGTTCAAGAGCATATACGGCAGCAAACGACAGGTATATCAGGCCGATGAAGAGCAGCAACGAGAGCAGCGCCACCATTATAAGGGCTGTAAACAGGCGCACAATCTTGTCAATTACATCGAGCTTCATGTACTTTGACTGAAGCCCGATGTAATGCCTCACAACCTCAATGAGTTGCGCTATTGTCTCTATGTTTTTGTCGGTTGAGAACATTTCGACTGTATGCTGGTTGGAGATATTTGATTATTCGTTGTCGGCGTCAGTTGCTTCCTTGATGTCGTCAACAAGATCCTCAACCTCCTTGCGGCTTACGCGGATGTTATGCTTCTTGCAGAAATCGTCTACTGCGTCACCAATCTTTGTACGTGTCTCGCTGCCTTTTTCCGGTGCCAAGAGTATTCCTAATGCTGTTCCGGCGATAGCACCGCCGAGAAATGCGCCAATGTAACCTAATGCTTTCATGTCGTTAAAGTTTTAAAGTTTATAATGTTGTCTTTATCAAAAGCAAATATAATAAATCTTTTCCGATAGTTGGGCTTTTGTTTGCGTTTTTTTTGTTAAAAATCCTATTTACAGTAGGGTGGGGTGGTGCTGGCAGCGTTTTCTTGCCAATGTGCTGTGCTGGTCGTGCCTGAATGCTATATATATAATAAGGTGTAATGACCTGGATTCCGACGCTTTTCAAAAGGACTCCTTTTACGCTTCAAAAGGACTCCTTTTACCTTACAAATGTAGTCCTTTTGGACAGTAAAAGGACTACATTTGCAACCCAAAAGGACTACATTTTTCTTTGTGTTTGCTTATTTTTTTGTAATTTTGCATCCAAAATTCAGATTTAGTAAAGTATGAGAATAGGATTTGATAACGAGAAGTATCAGAAAATTCAGTCTGAGCACATTAAGGAGCGCATCTCACAGTTTGACGGAAAATTGTATCTCGAACTGGGAGGCAAGCTCTTCGACGACCATCACGCAAGCAGAGTACTGCCTGGATTTACACCCGACAGCAAGTTGCGCATGTTCCAGAAACTAAGTGACAGCATCGAGATTGTAATGGTGATTAGTGCCACTGACATCGAGAAGAACAAGAAGCGCGCCGACCTCGGCATCACTTACGATGAGGATGTGCTGCGTCTGCGTGGCGAATTCCAGAACCGAGGCTTCATGGTTGGCTCGGTTGTCATCACTCATTACAACGGTCAGCCAGCTGCCACAGCCTTCCGTCAGCGACTGGAGCGCGAAGGTATCAAGACCTATTACCATTATCTTATAGAGGGCTATCCTCATAATGTGAGCCTTATTGCTTCTGACGAGGGCTTCGGCAAGAACGATTACGTAGAGACAGAGCGTCCGCTTGTCATCGTTACAGCCCCAGGTCCCGGTAGCGGTAAGATGGCTGTATGCTTGAGCCAGCTCTACAACGAAAACAAGCGTGGCGTGCGTGCCGGTTATGCCAAGTTCGAGACCTTCCCGGTGTGGAACCTTCCGCTCAAGCATCCCGTCAACATAGCCTACGAGGCAGCCACTGCCGACCTCAACGATGTCAACATGATCGACCCCTTCCATCTTGAGGCTTATGGCAAGACTGCCATCAACTACAATCGCGACATCGAAATCTTCCCCGTGCTCAACGCTCTCTTCGAGGGTATCTACGGCACCAATCCATACAAGTCGCCTACAGACATGGGTGTTAATATGGTGGGATTCTGCATCAGCGACGACGATGCATGCTGCGAAGCTTCCAAGAACGAGATAGTACGCCGCTACTACGATGCCACCAACAAGCTTGCACGTGGCGCTTGCAACGAGGCGGAGATAGCCAAGATACAGATGCTGTTCAATCAGGCTAAGATAACGACCGACTTCCGACGCACCACAACGGCTGCCAAGAACTACAAGAAGCTTACCGGACATACGTCGTCGGCTATCGAACTTGAGGACGGTACTATCATCACAGCCAAGTCTAGCGAACTGCTCGGATGTTCGGCTGCACTTCTGCTTAATGTGATGAAGCATCTTGCAGGAATCGATCATAGCTTGAAACTCCTCCCGCAGTCGCTCATCGAACCGATACAGTACACCAAAATCAACTATCTCGGTGGACGCAACCCGCGACTCCATACTGACGAAGTACTTGTGGCGTTGTCGGTGCTTTCGGAGAACGATGAGAACTGCCGTCGTGCATTGCAGCAGCTACCAAAGCTCCGTGGATGCCAGGTTCACTGCACAGTAATGCTCAGCGATGTCGATCAGAAGATATTCAAGAAGCTTGGCGTAAACCTCACTTGTGAGCCTATTCTTAAGAAATAATACGGTTTTTTAGTAAACGAATGTTAAAAAGGTGTGTTTTTTAAACTTTTCCGCGTAAAAGCTTTGGTGGTTAAGCAAAAAGTCATACCTTTGCATCTGCTTTCGGGTTGAAAATTCCGCAGCTAACTGAGGGGAAATAAAACCGAAAGATATAAGAGAAAGAGTTCTTTGAAAAGATTTACATAAGACAGATAAAGTAGTACAAGAAGCGAGAATGAAGAAATTCGTTCTTGGGTAGAAGAAAAACGAACCGTCAAGTTTGTTTGACTTTAAACTCTAATTTGGAAGCTCGTTCTGAACAGATACAAACAAACAGCAATATTCCGCCAAGGCTTAGAAAGGCCCAGTCGGCCCAGTAAGGCTTAGCGTCAAGGAATTTGCTG
>CAJJOL010000017.1:0-62014 GCA_905193385.1 uncultured Prevotella sp.
TTGTGAGACTACCAACTTTTTTATGAACTATTTCTTATCCCGAACTGGGGTAGATATGATTAGCAAATGCCAAAAAAATGCTTGACAAGGCAGACTGGCAACCGCATAAATAAAAAATACATGAAATACGTAGAGTTGAATTTATTTCCAGAGGAAGAGGACATCGCAAGGCATTCTGCCCCGAATGGCTGCCAAGAGCAAGCTTCGTCTGCAAGCAAGGATTACGACCTTACAGATTTGTTTGTGAGGCTTTCCAGGTCCTCCTTCCGCAGTCGTTTCCGCCTTTCTGCGAAGGACAAGGAATACGTAGCCTCAAAAGGATTGACCACTATACGCCAGCATGCTGAGGACTTCGTAGCCCGAAGGCTCGCTCCTGCTGATATTCCAAATGACGGCAAGCAGACTCCCATGCGAGGCCATCCCGTATTCATAGCCCAGCATGCCACGGGCTGTTGTTGCCGCGGCTGCTTCAGCAAGTGGCACCATATACCCGCAGGCAGACAATTGACAATAGCCGAACAGCAGTATGCTGTAGCCGTACTTATGGCATGGATTGAACGACAAATATGAAGAACGACAGATATAAGATAAATCTCCAGTATTACCACTCGCCATGTGGGGAGCTGGTATTGGCTTCGGTTGGCGAAGAGTTGTGTCTTTGCGATTGGACCGATAATCCATGTGCCGAACGCAACATGCACCGACTTACAAGGTATTTGAATGCCGAACTCAAGATAGAGACCTCTCTCGTCTCGAACGAAACCCGAAGGCAACTCGAAGAATACTTTGCAGGAAATCGTAAGGCGTTCAGCATCCCTTTGCATCCCGTGGGCACAGACTTCCAGCTACAGGTGTGGAAAGCCTTGCTCAATATCCCATATGGAGCTACACGGAGTTACAAGCAAATAGCTACAGGCATAGGTCATCCTGATGCTGTAAGAGCTGTGGCAGGAGCCATAGGAGCCAACGGCATCAGCATCCTCATCCCTTGCCATCGCGTCATAGGCAACAACAGCTCTTTGACCGGTTATGCAGGAGGACTGGAGGCAAAGAAAATGCTGTTGGAGATTGAGAAAAAATGAATAATTGTAATTTTTTCTCTCTCATAGATTATTACTACCTTTGAATTATTAACAACAGAAAATTCTTGAACAAGAACAATACCGATAAAATGAAGATAGATAAAGAATTTAACAGACAAAAACCGACTGACCTTAGGCTTGATGCTTAATGTCAGTCGGTAGCTTTTCCTTCGTTAGTGGATTAAAGCAAATCATACAACATTGAATTGATTTGGCGCTCAAGCTGACGGCCTGACCAGCCCTCGTTTACAGTCTCCAGTTCGTAATACTCTCGTTTGTCTGGGTCGGGAATCTGAATAAGCATTCTATATTGTGACCAGTTCAATTGGGAACGCTGTGCGTTCCCAATTGGATATGTATTGTAAAATTGGCGGCAAAACTTTAGTTGACGCTCACCAAATCCGCTACCATATTCTGGCTCGATTTCCTTGGCAAGGTTCTTTTTGTTCCTTTATATGTATTACAATAAGCTTGATACACGTTCTCAGTACCACTTTTAGTACCACCTAACTGGTACTGGAGTTTCATATAGGTGGTACTGGAGTTTCACTTATGTGGTACTGGAGTGTTACTTATGTGCTACTGGCAAAGAACTTATATACATAAAATCAGGCATTCCAATTGATGTGCTCCTCGTAGTTATCAAACTCCATCTTGGAGTCTGCTCCTACCTTTTCGAGCATATGGCGTATCTCCTCTTGCTCCTCAGGAGATATAAGAATGTCACCACGTCTGCGCTTGAAATATTGGTTGCGTCCGAAGTGGAAACAGAGTGTAGTCATGAACTGGTCATACTGCTGTGGGAACATATGCTTTTGGAAGTTGGTGAATCCTCGGGCGAATATCACCGGCTTTTTGTCATGATAGTATGTACAAGTCTTGTCTTTGCTGCATCTGGTTGGATTGATCAGACGAAGATACTCTTCATTCTGCTCCAGCATCATGGTGTAAGCAATATGATGCAAGCAAGTAGCAGCCATAGGGCAACTGCTATGCTCACATACAGGATAGTTTGTCGGTAAAGACGTAGTTGCTTTCTTTGGCATAATTTACTTGGTTATTGATACATTTAATATGTTGTGTTATTTTCTGTTATGCAAATTTACAATTATTATGACTAATTCAGTTCTAACGTGAAAGGAAAAAACTGTGGAGAAGCAAAAATAACTAACGATTTCGTTGTTTTGTTCCTTAAAGTATAGTAATAAACTGAACTTTCGCAAGTTCAGAGACTTAAGAAGTTAAAGGAGTTTTTCGCAAAGCTCAAGGAAACTTCACTCCCTTCGGTCGTTAGAAATTCTTGCTAAGGCAAGCGGCAAAGCCGAGCGATAGCCATTACTCTTCTTGCTGAATATTCAGCTGTAAGGTATACGGTTTTTAAATTCTATAACTTCCGAACTTGCGAAAGTTCAATTATTTTTAGTTTGTTCTACACTTCCTTATAGTACAAAGCTGCTGTTTCTCTAAGTTTTATTTCAGTTAAAGATTCACAATTTCGGTCGGCTAAAACCATAAGATTATAACAAAATCGATATCTTTGTATCGATAAATGATATATCGATTGGTCAAACATCATAAAGCCCCTCGTTGGGAGGAAATCATATATATGAATATACATCAAATAACTTTCAGCCCTACTGGCGGAACTCGTCGTGTGAGCGAATCAATATGCAAGGCTTTCGATGTAGAGAGCTATATTACAGAACTTTGTACAAAGCAGGAGAATTTGAAATATCCAGACATTAATGTTGATGACTTGGTAGTGATTTCCATGCCCGTATATGCTGGTCGTGTGCCTGCCCTTGCTGTTGAAAGACTGAAAGGCGTTAAGGCGAATGGAGCGAAGTGTGTTATTGTTGCAGTATATGGCAATAGGGCATACGAGGATGCCTTGATTGAAATGCAGGATGTGGCAACAGAAATTGGCTTTCAGGTGATAGCTGCTGTAGCAGCCATTTCCGAGCATAGTATTTGCAGAATGTATGGTGCCGGCAGACCTGACGATGGGGATGCAAAGGTTTTGGCGTCGTTCGGTTTGGATATAATTAACAAGCTAAACGATACACGGTCTTTCGAACCTCTCGCTTTGCCAGGAAACAGACCATACAAACAAGGTTGCTCTGGCCCTTATCCTACAGCTAATGAAGGGTGTGCTGAATGTGGAGTTTGCGCGAGCGAATGTCCTACGGGAGCTGTTTCTCCTGACAATCTCAAAGCTGTCAATCAGGAACTATGCATCGGCTGTATGCGATGTGTTTCTGTTTGTCCTACTCAAGCAAGAGGCATAGGTGAACGCTTGAACTTCCTTAACGCACACCTCAAGCCACTATGTAGCGAGAGGAAAGAAAATGAGCTATTCATATAGCTGTTGTACTTTTGCTTCGTAATTACATAAGTAAATACATCTTTTTTATAAATAAAAATATGATGACAGATATGACAACAACAATAGTCGTAGGACTTCTGATACCGCTATTAGGTACGATGCTTGGTTCTGCTTTCGTTTTCTTGATGAAAGGCGAGATGTCGGCACGCTTGCAGAAGTCTTTGTTAGGTTTTGCCTCAGGCGTAATGGTGGCAGCGTCCGTATGGTCGTTGCTCATTCCTGCCATGGAGATGAAGGCCGAAAGTGGAGTGTGGTCGGTAGTGCCGGCAGCAGTAGGCTTCTTGATGGGTATAGGCTTCCTGCTGCTTATAGACGAACTGACTCCTCATCTCCATATAGGTACAGACAAGCCCGAAGGCATAAAGTCGCACTTGTCGAAGACAGCCATGCTTGCCCTTGCCGTCACCATACACAATCTGCCCGAAGGCATGGCGGTAGGAGTGGTGTTTGCCGGAGCAGAAAATACAGCAGCCCACATCTCTTTAGCTGGAGCCATATCTGTATCTTTAGGCATAGCTATTCAGAACATTCCCGAGGGAGCCATAATCTCTATGCCCATGCGGGCTGCAGGCAACAGCCGTTGGAAATCCTTCATGTTAGGGTCGCTAAGTGGAGTCGTAGAGCCTATCGGAGCTGTAGCCGTCCTGCTGCTTGCCACATTTATTATGCCCGCACTTCCCTATATGCTTGCCTTCGCAGCAGGAGCCATGTTTTACGTGGTAGTGGAAGAACTCATCCCCGAAGCCTCCAGCGGACAGCACAGCAACCTAAGTACAGTAGGCTTCGCCTTAGGTTTCGTTCTGATGATGGTGCTCGACGTGGTGATGGGATGAAATCAGCTATTTGGATTTAAGGTGATGTGGCACAGATGATAGCCGTAGTGTTCACAATCCTCGTCCATGTGTGGAGAAGAAACCTGATGTGGTCGATAGTGGTAGGTACGGTCTGCTATATGGCACTCATCAGAGTGCCAGGCTTATTAGCAAACACAACATAAAACAATGTTTTTAGTTAAAAAATTGCAATATCTGACAGCTAAAACTGTAAGATTATAACAAAATCGATATCTTTGTGTCGAATATGAAATATCGACTATTCGTACATCACAAAGCCCTTCGTTTATAGTAGGTTGTCTAAGCACCCCTTATTCAGACAACTTATTATAAACGAATTATATATTTAATGGGCTTAATAATTTTATATTTTTTAGGTGCTCTGTCACTTTCCTTTTTATGTTCCGTCCTTGAGGCGGTACTCCTTTCAACCCCTATGTCATATATCTCGATGAGGGAGAGTCAAGGCAACAGGACTGCCTCTTTGATGAAACAGTATAAGAACAACGTAGACCGTCCTGTAGGCGCAATCCTTTCGCTCAATACCATTGCTCACACTATCGGTTCGGCAGGCGTGGGTGCGGAGTCGATGAAGCTGTTTGGCGAAGAATATTTTGGAGTGATTTCTGCAATATTGACGCTTCTGATACTTGTGCTTTCCGAAATCATCCCAAAGACAATCGGCGCTTCTTACTGGCGTTCGCTTGCCATGCCGTCCGCCAGGATTATCCGTGTGCTTATCTTCGTCACCTATCCGCTGGTATTGCTCTCCGAGCTCATCACCAGAGTGTTCACGCCGAAGAACCACCAGGCATCGGTAAGTCGCGAGGAGGTGTCGGCCATGGTTGATGTGGGTACGACCGAGGGCGTCTTCCGCGAGTCAGAAAGCAAGATTATCAAAAGCTGCATACGTCTGGCTGGAGTCAAGGCTCGCGAGGTGATGACGCCATCTATAGTGGTAGAGTCAGCCAATGTGAACCTTACCATAAAGGAGTTCTACGAACAGCAGACCTGGAATTTCTCGCGCATACCGGTATACGACAAGAGAAAGGAATACATCATAGGCTATGTGCTGAAGGACGTGGTGCTGAAGCAATTGTCGGATGACAAGTTCGCTACAAAGCTGTCCGACATTATGCGCCCGATTCTTTCGTTCAACGAGGACGACTCGGTATATCAGATATGGGAGAAGATGCTGGAGAAGCGCGAGCATATCTCTATAATCGTTGACGAATATGGCTGCCTGCGTGGCGTAGTCTCGATGGAAGACGTTATAGAAACCATGACTGGTGTGGAGATAGTAGACGAAGACGATGTGGCTGTAGACATGCAGGCTTTTGCCAAGGAAAAGTCGCGTAGGATGTTGAAGAAGTAAAAAGAATAAAGAGATAGTAGCGTATAATGTATATCTATACTTTTCGACTACAAAATTTCTAATCTTCTTTTAATAAACGAACAATAATCTATGATGGCAGGCTGTATTTGTTCTGCGTTTTTTTATCTTTGTACCGTCTTCTATGAAAAACATACATATAAACAGAAAAATGGAAAAAGAAACAAAGGCAATTCATACCCCTTTTCAGAAGCGCGACGCTTATGGCGCATTATCGTTCCCGGTCTACAACACGGTAGCCTACGAGTTCGATTCGGCTCAGGTCATAACTGAGGCATTCGCAGGCCGTGTGCCCGAACCCGACTACTAGCGCGTAATGAACCCGACCGTGACCTACTTCGAGAACCGTGTAAAGGCTCTCTCCGATGCCGACAACGTGTTTGCCCTGACCACGGGCATGGCTGCCATATTCCACACTCTGCTCGTGTTTGCTGAGGCTGGAAAGACCATTGTCATGTCCAACCACCTTTTCGGCAACACCTTCTCGCTCATAACAACTACTTTGGTGCGATTGGGCGAAAAGGCACAGATAGCCGATTTCTCCGACCTCGCACGACTCCTCCTGCAGGTTCCGCAGGTGAAGCGTGTCAACTATCCCGGACTCCAACTCCAGAAACCTTTCGGTGCCATGCTCACCATCGACCTCGAACCGAGCAGAAGTGCTACGACTTCCTCAACAGCCTGCGCCTAATCCCCAGAGCTACAAATCTGTTTGACAGCAAGTCGTTGGCAATACATCCTTACTCCACGATTTTTGTCAACTTCACTCCTGAGGAAAAGAAGAATATGGATGTGTCTGACACAACTGTACGTCTCTCTATGGGTCTGGAAGATGTCAACGACCTCTATGAGGATATCGTACAGGAGCTTGGATAATAAATTTATATTCGTAATCTATTATTATTGAAAAACATTTATGAAATACGATTTTGACAAGATAATCGACCGCTCCGGGTCGGGCGACCTTAAGCACGAGGTGCTCAAGGCACGTTATGGACGCGACGACCTGATTGCGTTATGGGTGGCAGACATGGATTTTGAAACACCCTTATTCGTCCTTGATGCCGTAAAGAACCGTCTGCAGCATCTCTTTGTTAACAAGGCACGACTGGCGCTCAACGATGGCGAAATATTCGATACCGCACTCAACCCTTACGCCACGCCTCTACACCAGAAGAAATGCGTGTCAAGAGGCTTCATGCGGCTTAACGTGGGCACCCCACGCTCTGTTCTCCGCCAGGCCTTGAGCAGTTGGCAGAAGCGCTGGCTTAATTCGGGGGACGGTAATGTTGAGTTGACGGATCATGAACATCGAACGGCTTGCCGAGAGAGTGAAGAACGAAATACGCATGGCTGCAAGATGCTGCGCGGACAAGGGCCTCAGAGAGGTGAAGTGGATGCTGGGCAACAATTCCAGCTATATCAATTCTGGTTTCTGATGGACCAATCTTCCAATATTCCAGTTCTTCCAAATTCCAATAAGGGTACATTAGGGCAATACCCCCTCTATATACTATATAACTAATTGATTATTAAGTAGTTATATATAAGGAAGCAAAACGCAACCCACCACCACCTCAACATCACAACACAACAACTTTTTTCGAAGAAAAAATCTGCATCGTACGCCAACGTATGATTGCCATCCGCAAATGTTGTAACTTTGCAATATAAACAAAAGGACTCGTCAGCCGAACGCATCCCGAACGCATCCCGAACGCATCCCGAAGTCATATCAATAACTTTAATAATCAAAAAAACATGAAAAACTCAAACAAAGAAACCCTCAAGACCGTGCTTCAGTTTATCGTGAGTGTACTCACCGCACTCCTCGCCACTCTCGGCGTACAAAACTGCGTCTGCATTTAGAATGTTGAATTAAGAATGTTGAATTCGAGGAGGTGAATTTAATGTTTAATTCGAGGGGAACGAAGTAAACTATAGAAGGGTATGGCGTGGACACCATACCCTTAGAAACTTTCATTTACAAGTCCTTCACTCAGCCTTATTGATAGTCGGTTGACTTCGGTTTGACTAGTAGCTTACCTTCACCCCTACATAATAGCTTCTTGGCAGAGACGGACCGTAGATGTAGCCGGAGTCGCGGTTCCATCCCTTGTCGAAGTCGTTCTGATAGGCGTTGGTGATGTTCTGTATGCCGGCGTTAAGCTGGAGCGTGAGGCTGTTGTAGACGGGGAAGTCGTAGGCCAACTTCATGTTCACTTCCATAAACTTAGGAGTGTTCACAGCCACGGGATTATCAACGCCCGAACCGGCAGAGTGACCAACGAGCATACTGCCCGTATAGTTGCCAGTAACCGAAGCCGTGAAGCGCTTCACGGGGGTAAAGCTTGCCGTGAAATAACCATAGGTGTTAGGAGTACGCATCATCTTCTTGTACTTCTGCTCAGGCACCTCGTCGTTCCACGCTATTGCTTCGTCGTAAAGGCTCTTCTGTAGGGTTAGTCCTGCCTGGAGCGTAAACCATCTTGTGAACATCGCCTTGCCCTCAAGGTTCAGTCCGAACACCTTGGCTCCATAGGCGTTGTAGCGTTCCTGCACGCTATTGCCCTGGGCATCGGGCTGGTCGAGCTTGCGAAGGGCAAACACATTGTTAAGGTCGGTATAGAATCCCTCTATGAGGAGATTGGTCTGAACAGAACCGAACTTATGGTACAAGTCGGCAGAAAGGCTGAAGCTGTTTGAACGCTCCTCCTTCAGATTGTCGGCCAATACCGTAACCAGTCGCTCGCCTCCAACTACGCCCACATGCAAATCCTCGTCGAATGCCTGAGGAGCACGGAATCCGCCAGCATAGGTGAGGCGCAGGTTAATGTTCTCGGTAGGGTTGAAACGCAGGTTGGCACGTGGCGAGAAGATGATGTGGTCCATAAGGTTGTGCTTGTCCAGACGGCCTCCAAGGAGAAAGCTCCATTGCTTGTTCTTCCACTCGTTCTGGAAAAAGAAACTTCCGATGTGCACATCCTGCTTGAAGTGGCGGCCGTAGCCGAGGATTACATCCTTCAGTCCATCGTGGTTGTACTCAGCACCGATGGTGAGGTCTGACGGCATAAAGAGCAGTTTGTCGAACGAGTGCACATACTGCGTTCCTGCCACGTAAGTAAAATTATGAGTAGTGCCGTATGCCTTCTCTGCCGTTTCCTTGTCTTCTTCCGTTCCCTCTCCAATACCGCCATAATAACTCTTGCGGGCTGTGGTCTGGAATGAGAAATAGGCCGACAGACGGTTCTTCTCGTCAGGAGAGTAGAAGTCGTAGGTGAGTCCGCCACCTTGAATGTTGTGCTCCACCTGCTCGGCGATATTAGCCTCATGGGCTATCTGATCGAGTTTGTTGCCACCACGACGGAATTCGTGAATGCCGTGATACTGAAGGTTCAGCTTAGAATAAGGACTGAGGCGTAGATAGGAATTGAGTCCGAATGTCTGGTTGTTCAGTTCCGGCAACTCCGTGTAGCCATCTCCGTCATGGTCATAACCCTGTCGGGTGCGAGTCTGTCCATATGCATACACGCCCGCCTTGTTGTCATCAGTCACCAGCGAGACATTGCCCGTCGTCACGTTGTCGAACGAATTAGCTCCACCCTGCGACATGAATGTATGGCCGAAGGAAGCCGAATTGCGTGTTGGCTCCTTGGTGATGATGTTGATGGTGCCGCCTATGGCAGACGCGCCGAAGAGGGCTGAGCCTCCGCCACGAACCACCTCTACACGGTCAATCATATTGGCAGGAATCTGCTCCAGACCATACACACCGTTCAGAGAAGAGAATACCGGGCGCGAATCCACCAGTATCTGCGAGTAGTGGCCGTCAAGACCGTTGATGCGCACCTGGGTGAATCCACTGTTCTGGCAGTCGTCCTCGGTGCGCACGCCCGGCTGGAAGTTGAGCCCCTGAGCCAGGCAGGTCGACTGTGTAATGTCGAAGAGTTTGCCGCCAATCACGCTCACCAAGTTGGGAGCCAGTCGGCGCTTGGTCTCGTTACGATTGGCAGAAACCACCACCTCGTCAAGACTAAGATCGCTCGGGCTGAGAGTGAAGTTCAGCTCCTTGCTGGTGTCTTGCTTGATGGTTATGCTCTGGCTTTGGGTGGAATACCCCATATATTTCGCCTCGATGACAAACGAACCCTCGGGCAGGTTCTTTAGAAAGAAGTGGCCGGTCTTGTCGGTTGTCGTGCCTATGGTAGTGCCCTTAATCTGGATTACTACGTAAGGCAGATGTCCGCCCGTCTTGGCATCCTTCACGTCTCCGTAAACGTTAGCGTCCGTATTCTTTACAGGTTCGTTCGTAACGGCGCTTTTATTGACAGAGGAAGTAGCGACTCTGTTGTCGTCCGTTACAATACTCTTGTTGCTTACTCCGGCTGCATGAGCCGCAAATGAGACTGTCAATGCGCCCGAAAGGAGCATCAACTGACAATTATTTGATTTCATTCTTTGTCTTTATAACTGATGATAATAATGATTATAATGAAGGGACATGTCGCCCCGTATCATACGCATTGGTGTGAGCGCATGACTAAAGTTGATGAAAAACAGAATTCTTCATCATCTTGAAAAAACTACAAAGAAAGAAGTACGGGTGGTGCACGAGTGGAATGAATGTCGCCCTGGCGGGTCTTGACAAATGGACAAGACGTGACTAAAGCG
Source organism: uncultured Prevotella sp. (assembly GCA_905193385.1). GTDB lineage: Bacteria > Bacteroidota > Bacteroidia > Bacteroidales > Bacteroidaceae > Prevotella. The sequence goes on from CAJJOL010000017.1 coordinate 10,366, forward strand.
ACGTGAACCATAGCTATGAATACAGCTATGCGTACGATAGTAGGTACCACGTATGGCAGGCTGTGCAGCTGGCAGAGCACGCAATCGTGAGCGAAATTCTGACTGGCTGTAAGATGTCCGTCGTGGTGGATATGATGCTCACACTCGTAACAATGAGGCACAGCGACAACTCCCTCCGCCTCCGAGTGGTGGTGGAAGGTAATGGCTATCATCATTGGCAGATACACCAACATCAGCAGCCATGCAAACCTCATACGTCTATTGTCGAATTTGGGCATTATTCTGAAAAACCTCTATTAGAAACCTCTTACAAAATTAATACTTTACTTTATATCTTCAAAACAAACATTTTTTAAGTTAACTAATTCCAACTTTTCAGGTCAACAGATTCTAATTGAAATATTACAGTTGTTTGGATTTTGTAGATTGACAAAAATACCGTATATTTGCCGTGAAATCCAAAATGCAGTATTATGATAGACAAATATATAAATCCACATACCGACTTCGGCTTCAAGCGGCTCTTTGGCTCAGAGTTCAACAAGGAGCTGCTCATCAGCTTCCTTAACGCCATGTTCCATGGTGAGCAGAATGTGCAGGATGTCACTTATCTCAACTCCGAGCAGCTTGGCGACCGTGCCGACGCTCGACGTGCTATATTCGACGTGTATTGTGAGAACGATAAGGGTGAGAAGTTCATCGTCGAGATGCAGAACGTATATCAGGAGTTCTTCAAGGACCGCACCATCTACTATTCCACTTTCCCTATACGCGAGCAGGCACAACGTGGCGGAGAGTGGGACTTCCGTCTCAACCCGGTCTACACCATCGGTCTGCTCAACTTCAACTTTGCCGACGGACTCGAAAATGCCAAGCACTGGCACCACGAAGTGAAGTTAATGGAGGTGGAGACGCACGAGGTGTTCTACGACAAATTGACGTACATATACGTCGAGATACCCAAATTCGACAAGATGGAGTCGGAACTCGTGACCATGTACGATAAGTGGATGTACGTGCTGAAAAATCTATCACGACTCATGCAACGTCCTGCAGCCCTTCAGGAACGTGTCTTCACCCGACTCTTCGAGCAGGCCGAGATAGCCAAGTTCAATAACGAGGAACTTAAGCTGTACGAGGACAGCATGAACGCCTACCGTGATATAGTCAACGCCATACGGACTGCCGAGAAGACGAAATATGCCGAAGGTGAAGCCGATGGTATGGCAAAGGGACTGGCAGAAGGACTTGAAAAGGGACGTGCCGAGGGTCTTGAAAAGGGTCGTACAGAAGGCATAACTAAAGTTGCCATTAATATGCTTGGCAAAGGAATGCCTGCCGAACTTGTAGCCGAAATGACTGGACTGCCAATAGATGAAGTACAACGCATTCAGAATTTTTGATATAGAATTTTTATTAAACCAATACATTAAAGCATTACAATTATGAATATCGGAGATAAAATTCCTGAGGTTCTTGGCGTCGACCAAGACGGACGTGAGATTAAGGCAAGCGACTATCGTGGCAAGAAAATTGTGCTCTACAGCTATCCTAAGGCCAATACAAGCGGATGTACAGCTGAGGCATGCTCGTTGCAGGCGCATAAGGACGAGCTGGCTGCAGCTGGCTACGAGATAATTGGCGTGAGCAAGGATAAGCAGGCTCTTCAGAAGAAGTTTGCCGATGCCAAAGGGTTGCAGTTCCCCCTTATAGCCGATACCGAAACCACTCTGTTGCAGGAGCTGGGATGCTGGGGCGAGAAGGTGACCTGCGGTAGAAAAACCATCGGAATACTTCGCACTACTTATCTTGTCGATGAGAATGGCATCATACAGAAAATCTTCACTCCCAAGGAAATCAAGACCAAGATACATGCCGAGCAGATACTCGACTATATCAACAAGTAAGGTTCGGACGATTAAGGTTCGGACGATTAATGCTTAGGCTATGAAAAAGGTTGTGTTGGCCTTCGACTCCTTCAAAGGCTGCATCTCGGCACGGGAGGCTTGTGAGGCGTGCGCCCAAGGTGTGTGTGAAGCTTGGCAGGATGCCGTGATTGTGCAGATTCCCTTGAGCGATGGGGGCGAAGGACTGGTGGAGTGTGTGAGGCGGATGTTGCCCACACGGAGCGTGACTGTAGAAGTACACGGTCCTCTAATGGATAGGGTAGAGGCTGAATACGCAATTTCTGCAGACGGCAAGACCGCCTATATGGAAATGGCGGCAGCAAGCGGATTGACGCTCGTGCCGCAGGAACGACGCAACCCCATGACTGCCACCACTTATGGTGTGGGCGAAATGATAGCCGATGCCGTGAAGCGCGGTTGCCAGACAATCGTTATGGGCATTGGAGGTAGCGCTACCTGCGATGGGGGACGTGGCATGATTGAGGCTCTGGGCGACTGCCGATGTCTCGATATGGACTGTCGGGTGATTGTTGCTTGCGACGTCAACAATCCCTTGTTTGGCAAGAACGGGGCTGCTTATGTCTTTGCCCCGCAGAAGGGTGCCACGCCCGAGCAGGTGGAGCTGCTTGACGGGCGGTTGCGCGCTTTTGCAAAGGAGACCGAGCAGGCAGGACGTGCCACTCCCGAGCTTGCCCTTAGTCTGGGTGCCGGAGCAGCTGGCGGACTTGGCTACGCCCTCCTTGCTTATCTGAATGCCGAGCTGCATTCGGGCATAGACATTATGCTTGATATTGCCGACTTTGATGCTGTGATCAAGGATGCCGACCTTGTCATTACGGGCGAAGGGAAGTCGGATGGGCAGACCTTGATGGGTAAGGTGCCGCATGGCGTGCTGAAGCGTTGCCAGGAAGCTAATGTGCCCGTATGGCTGCTCTCGGGAATGGTAGACGATGCTACGGGCAGGCTGGCTGAAAACTTTGATGTGGTAAGGAGTATCAACGAAGGCGAGACGCGTCCGCTCTCGGTACTTATGCAGCCGAATGTGGCTAAACAGAATCTTAAAGATAGCGTGTCTTTCTTAGTCACGAATTACCACGAATTATCCATGAATTAAAGCCTTAGGCAATGTTAAATATTGAGTTATTTCGCATCCCAACAATTTAACACTTAACATTTAACATGCAATATTTGCATTGAAAATCATTCCTTGTTCTTTTGCTTTCTTGCTGCCACGACGATATATACCAGCAGCATCAGGAAAACCACGAGGATGCAGATCATTTGTGTGGCATATTCCTGAGGCTCAACCCAGAACTCACGGAAGAAGTCGAGTCGGCCGAGCACCTCTACCGGCACCCAGAACACCACTACTGTAGCTATAGCCATACGTATGTTGGCACCCCACGATGACAGGCGCAGCTGCTTTTTGAAGATGAATATGCTGCCAAGCAGACAGCCTGCCGCTACTATGCTGGTGACGGGATGGCGGTCGCCAAGGAAGTTGCTGTCGTAGCAGAACATCAGCAACAGATAGCTTGCCCAGAGAATCATGTTCAGCTCCATAAACGTCACTAAGCTGGTGTGGCGGGTCATGGGGCGTGCCGCAATCTCATTCTTGCGCGAACCGAGCAACCGGCGTTGCCACCAGTTGATGAAGTTGCAGCCGTTCTTCGTGGAGAATATATAGAGCGTCATCATCATCATCCACATGCCGAACGAGGCAGGCAGAATAAGATACTCGGGCTTGGTTACCACCTCACCATTAACAATCTCGGGCTGAGTCCCCCATCGTGTGGCGTAGTACTGGAAGAGAAACTCCACCCAACCGGCCAGAACAGCAGGCCTCCGATCAGTCCGAAGACGGTCTGCTTGGTGTCGCCCTTGACAAACACACCCGTTATTACTATGAAGAGTCCTACCAGTCCCATCAGAAAGGCTGAGTAGTGTAGCGCCACGGGCGTTATGGTCTTCTCCATTATCATCATCAGGGCATGTCCCAAAGGCATGGTAAAGAGTACCACGAGAAACGATGCTATTGCTTTCCACCAATTAGTTTTCATAATCATTTTTTAGTGTTATTGTATTCAATAATAATTTGTATGTATCTATTTCGTCTGTATCTTATTTAAAGAATTTGTCTATATCTATCGACATTCCTATCTGAAACGTCGCTCCGTCTGTTGTCGGACTGTTCAGATAGTAATATTTGGGCTTGTATCCGAAGATGTTGTCGATGGCTGCCGTCAGCTTTACGGCTTTGCCGAAACGTTGTACAAGCGATAGCTTCCATAAAGTATAGGCAGGATATTCCACGTCGATGGTTCCCTTGCCCATGTCGTAATAGTCCTTGTATTCCACGTTCTTCACGCCCGAAAGCACACGTCCCTGCAATCCGATGTTCAGTCCGTAATGCTTGCCGAACTGGTGGTCGTAGTCCACACGTGCGTTAAGGGCATGCTCGCGAGCTGGAATATACTGGTTGTTGATGGTGTGGCCTTCCTTGTCCTTGGCAAGCTGCTCCTTGGAGTAGGCGTATGTGATGCGGGCGCCCAGACCGTTGTTCCACTTTGCCTGCGCCCCAATCTCGCCTCCGCACACACTATAGTCGTCGAGGTTAGCGTAGGGCAGATAGGGCAGGCGGTCTGTAGCTGACTTGAAGTAGGGTGCAGAGGTGGCAAGCTTGTTCTTCACCTTGTTGTAGTAGACCGAAACCGTGAAGTTGTAATGGCTCTTGGTGTATTCAGCAGAGAGGTTGAAGTTGTGGCTCACCTCCGACTTGAGGTTGCTATTGCCCTCGACAATCCATATTCCCGACATGTCGAAGTTGTAGTATTTCTCCTTGAGCGTAGGCGCACGGAATCCCATGACGTAGCCAGCACGTATCGAAAGATTGCGTAGGGGCTTGTAGCAGAGGTTGAGCTTGGGCGTAACGTGCGACTCATCTCCGTCGGAGAAGTAGTCGTAGCGGAGTACTCCTACTATCTCCAGCTTCTCGTTCACGCGCCAGTCGTACTGGGCGAAGAGGTCTCAGCTGTCCTGCTTGCGTGTGTTGCCCTCAAGACTTGTGTTGTACAGATAGTCGTGCATGAGGTCGGAGCCTATGGTAAGGATGTCGCCACGCACGAAAGTGTGGTTGTAGAGCAGGCGTAGGGAGTTCTGCACATTACTGTAGTCGCGTATGTCGAGGCGTGTGATGCGTTGGTAGTCCGACTTGTCGTACTGGTCGAAGGCGTAGCTTGCCTGCAAGTGGTCTTGCACGCTAATGCTCCAGTTCATGCGGAGTCCGCCCGTGAAGTCGCGATAGCGCTCGGGCTGTTCGGCAGAGCGTACTGTCTCGCGAAAGAAGTAGCCTTCACGTCCTGTAAGGTCGAAGCTTGTTGCCGGGCTCTACGTAAGCTGCTCCTTGAGGTTTATGGTTTTGTCGCCATATACGGTTGATATGATGCGCGTCACGGGATTGGAGGCGCTTTGCACGTCGTAATTGTCGCGACTGTTGTAGTTGGCTGTGAGCATGTTGCTCCAATGTTTGCCGCTCAGGCCGAACGAGCCTCCGTAACATTGCTCGTTATGCTTGGCGTATCGTGCGTTAAGGTTGAGCGTCCAAGGCTGGATGTTGCGCTTGGTTATAATGTTGATGACGCCGCCCGTAGCGTTGCTGCCATATAGAGCTGAGACTGCCCCCTTTACTATCTCTATGCGCTCTACATTATCCATATTGAGTCGGGTGAAGTCCACGTCGTCCATCGTCTCACCAGCCAGACGCTCGCTATCCACAAGAAACAGAACGCCTTGGCCGCCAAAGCCCGAGAAGTTGAGGTGAGTCTGCTGGTTCATGGCATACGAGAACTCCACTCCGGGCAACTCCTGCTGCAGGAGGTCCTGCACGTTGGTAGCGTCGAGATGTGCTATTTCCTTCATATAATCCTAAAATATTAATGTGCGTATTGCTTTTAGTTTGTACGGGCGGCTTGCAGCAAGCCACCTTACTTTTCGGAGTGCAAAGTTAGTAAGCTTCCAAAGGGTGCGCAATACTCAAAAATAGGTAAATGGTATGACCGACATTTGAAGATTTTTAGCTAATTTTGCAGCATTATTTCACAATAAGCACAACAAACAGATATGATCACAGTAGATGGACTGACCGTTGAATTCGGCGGCACCACCCTTTTCAGGGATATTTCCTTTCAGATAAACGATAAAGACCGTATAGCCCTTATGGGCAAGAATGGCGCAGGCAAGAGCACTCTGCTCAAGATAATTGCCGGGGTGCGCAAGCCGATGCGTGGCTCCGTATCGGCTCCTAAGGATTGCGTAGTGGCCTATCTGCCACAGCACCTGATGACCGAAGACGGACGTACCGTTTTTGACGAGACGTGCCAGGCATTTGCCCATCTGCACGAGATTCAGGCCGAGATAGACCGTATCAACAATGAGCTTACCGTGCGTACCGACTACGAGAGCGAAGAATATATGCAGCTCATTGAGAAGGTGTCGACTCTCTCGGAGAAGTTCTATGCCATTGACATGACCCACTTTGAGGAGGACGTAGAGAAGACGCTGCTTGGACTGGGATTCGAGCGTGAGGATTTCAACCGCCCTACGAGCGAATTCTCGGGTGGCTGGCGCATGCGCATCGAGCTTGCAAAGCTGTTGCTCAAGTCGCCCGACGTGTTGCTGCTCGACGAGCCTACCAACCATCTTGACATCGAGTCGATAGGATGGCTCGAGGACTTCATCATCAACAGCTCGAAGGCTGTGGTAGTGATCAGCCACGACCGCAAGTTTGTCGACAACATCACAACCCGTACCATTGAAGTCACCATGGGGCGCATCTACGACTACAAGACCACATACAGCCAGTATCTCGAGCTGCGCAAGGAGCGTCGCGAACAGCAGATGAAGAAGTATGAGGAGCAGCAGAAGATGATAGCCGAGACCAAGGACTTCATCGAACGATTCAAGGGCACTTACTCAAAGACCTTCCAGGTGCAGAGCCGTGTGAAGATGCTCGAGAAGCTGGAACTTGTCGAAGTGGACGAGGAGGATACAAGCCACCTGCGCCTTAAGTTCCCGCCAAGTCCGCGCAGCGGTGCCTATCCTGTACAGATGAGCGATGTGGCTATGTCGTTCGACGACAAGACGGTGTTCAGCGGTGTTAACCTCACAGTAGAGCGTGGCGACAAGATAGCCTTTGTGGGCAGAAACGGCGAGGGTAAGTCGACGCTCGTAAAGTGCATCATGGGACAGCTGCAGAATCAGGGCAAACTCGAACTCGGTCACAACGTGCAGATAGGCTACTTCGCACAGAACCAGGCCTCGCTTCTGGATGGCGAACTCACGGTGTTCCAGACCATCGACGATGTGGCAAAGGGCGAGATACGCAACAAGATACGCGACCTGCTGGGCGCATTCATGTTCGGAGGTGAGGAGTCGACCAAGAAGGTGAAGGTGCTTTCGGGAGGCGAGCGCACACGTCTTGCCATACTCAAGCTCTTGCTCGAACCCGTCAATCTGCTCATCCTCGACGAGCCTACCAACCACCTCGACCTCAAGACAAAGGACGTGCTCAAGCAGGCTCTTCAGGACTTCGACGGCACGCTCATTGTAGTTAGCCACGACCGCGACTTCCTCGACGGACTCGTTAGCAAGGTCTACGAATTCGGTCATGGACGGGTGCGCGAACACTTGTGCGGCATCTACGAGTTCCTGGAGTCGAAGAAGATGGAGAGCTTGCAGGAACTGGAAAGAAAATAAAAAAGGCTTAATGATGGTTCGTGACCGATACTCACATGATATTTGTCACGAATTATTACACGAATTCAGATAATGTACGCAACATTCGTTACTTATAAAGAAGATAGTATTAGCATTCGACTCCTTCAAGGGGAGCATTTCTGCCAACGAAGCATGCGAGGCGTGTGCCCAAGGCATCCGTTCGGTATTGCCCGAAGCCATAGTCGTGCAGGTTCCGTTGAGCGACGGGGGAGAAGGACAGGTGGAATGCGTGCGACAGATGTTGCCCACACGTAGCGTTAGCGTCGGGCTGCACGGCCCCCTCATGAAGCCGATAGAGGCACAATACGCCCTTTCTGCCGACGGCACGACAGCTTATATGGAAATGGCTGCTGCAAGCGGACTGACACTCGTGCCCTCCTCCCTACGCAATCCTCTCAACACCACAACTTATGTGTGGTTGAGATGATGGCAGATGCCGTGAAGCGAGGCTGCCAGACGATAGTGATGGGCATAGGCGGAAGTGCCACATGCGATGGCGGACGCGGCATGATAGAAGCCATGAGAGCCAAAGGATGCCTTGACATGAAATGCAGGGTAATAGTAGCTTGCAACGTTAACAATCCGCTGTATGGCGAGAATGGCGCAGCCTATGTCTTTGCTCCGCAGAATGGCGCCTCCTCCGAGCAGGTAGCGACGCTCGACCGTCAGTTGCGTGCCTTTGCCAGGCAGACCGAACAGGCTGGCTATGCCACTCCCGAGTTGGCTTTTCGTCCCGGAGCAGGCGCAGCAGGCGGACTGGGTTACGCCATCCTTGTCTATCTTGATGCACAGCTTCATTCGGGCATAGACATAATGCTCGAACTTGCCAACTTCGACACTCTCATTCATGATGCCGACCTTGTCATCACGGGCGAGGGCAAATCCGACGAACAGACCCTTATGGGCAAGGTGCCTCAAGGCGTGCTCAACCGATGTGCCAGAGCTAATGTACCGGTATGGCTGCTCTCGGGCATGATAGACGATACCACGGGCAGACTGTCGGAAGAGTTTGATATAGTAAGTAGCATCAACGATGCCGACAACCGTCCCCTTCATGTTCTGATGCAACCGGAAGTGGCAATACAGAATCTGAAACAAAAAGTGATGCAGCTCATCACAAACGCATGAAGTCACTCCCCACGCAGCATTCTCTATATATTTAAACGTTTATCATAACACAAAAAAGTAGAGGGAACTTCACAGCCCCCTCCACTACTACTAATATGAAAAATTAAATCATTTTGCTTATTCTTCTTCTGGGGTGATAAGCTTGTACCCCTTTCCGTGTATATTGATTATCTCAATCTGATCGTCGTCCTTAAGATGCTTGCGCAACTTGGTGATGTACACGTCCATAGAACGGGCGTTGAAGTAGTTGTCGTCAATCCAGATGGTCTTCAAGGCGAAGTCGCGTTGCAGAATCTCGTTGGCGTGGCTGCAGAGCAAGGCGAGCAGCTCGTTCTCCTTAGTGGTGAGCTTAGTCTGCTTGTCGCCAATACTGAGCAGCTGCTTCTGGGTGTCGAAAGTGAAGCGGCCGATGTGGTAGACCGTACTCTCCTTGGTCTTCTTGCCACGTACGCGACGCAGGATGGCCTCAATACGGAATACAAGCTCTTCCATAGAGAAAGGCTTGGTGATGTAGTCGTCGGCACCAATCTTGAAGCCTTCGAGAATGTCCTCCTTCAGAGTCTTGGCTGTGAGGAATATGATAGGTATCTCGGCGTTGGCCTGACGTATTTCCTGGGCGAGTGTGAATCCGTCTTTCTTGGGCATCATCACGTCGAGAACACATATATCAAACTTTGTCTTCATGAAGGCGCGGTAGCCGGCTTCGCCGTCTGGGCACAATTCGGCTGTATAGCCCTTGGCCTGCAGGTATTCACGCAGAAGCATACCGAGGTTTTCATCGTCCTCGCAAAGCAGAATTTTCAAATTTTCGTCCATAGTCGTATTGTTTTAAATTGTTTTTTTACTGTTTATTTTTACCAAATGTCCACTCTCGTTTTATTAGACGAGGCAGACATCAGAAAGTTTAATCCTTGATGACGGGTAATTTTATTGTGAACTTGGTTCCCTTGCCCAGCTCGCTGTCTATCGTGATGTCGCCGTTGTGGAGCATTATGATTTTCTTGACGTAAGCCAGTCCGAGTCCGAATCCCTTCACGTCGTGCACGTTGCCCGTGTGTACGCGGTAGAACTTGTCGAACACCTTCTTCAGGTTTTCCTTCTTTATGCCCAGTCCCGTGTCGCGTACCGAGAGGTAGAGGTGGTTGTCGTCGTTCCATGTGCGCAGGTAGATGTTAATCGGCTGGTCGGGCTTGCGATACTTCACGGCGTTGTCGAGCAGATTGTTTATCACGTTCTGGAAGTGTACCTCGTCGACGTAGAGAGCCGACTCGATGGCTTCTATCTCGGTGTATATCTTGCCTCCGGTATGCTCTACGCGCAACGTGAACGAGTTGGCTATGTTCTCCACCATTTCGTTCAGGTCGAGACGCTTCTTCTTGAACACGGCCTTCTTGCGGTCGAACATCGACATCTGCAGCACTTTCTCCACGAGGAATCTAAGGCGTTTTGATTCGTCGTTGATCACCTTGCCGAGATGCTTGGTCATGACAGGACTCTTGGTGACACTCTCGTCGTTCATCATCTGTGCTGCCAACGAGATGCTGGCTATCGGCGTCTTCAACTCGTGTGTCATATTGTTGATGAAGTCGTTCTTTATCTCGGTATAGCGCTTCTGACGGAATATCACCACGATGGTGAATATGAACGTTATGAGCAGCACCATAGTGAACGCTACCGACGGTATCATGAAGCGTACCGACGAGTAGATGTACGAGCCCATATCGGGGAAGTGGATGCGTACTACGCCCATCTTCGACTGCGGGTCGTTGCGGAACAGCACCTGCGAATATGTGAACTCTTCGCCCTCGTCGGTATAGTCGGGACAACGGTACACTTCGCGTCCGTCCTGGGTGCTGACGGTAAAGTGATAGGTGATGTTGATGCCGTTGTTCATCAGCTCTGCCTTCAGGTCCTGGTCGAGCAGCTTGAAGTTGATGCGCTCCTTGAGCGGCTTCTCCGAGGCTGAATAGAGTATGGAGTATACCACTTCGTCAAGCAGGGCTTTCTGGTAGACATAGCGGTTTTTCACTATCTGCTGCATCGACTTGGCCGCCTCGCTGAACGAGTTCTTGTCCGTATGGAGTATCATGGCCTTGGGCATCTGTGAGGGGCGTGTGGTTATGGTCTTCAGTTCGAACGACGAGTATATGGTGCCGTCCTTGCCTATTACCGAGTATTGGTGCGACTGCTGTATGCTGCCGTCGAGCTTGCCCGTGAGCGTGCCTATGGAGTCTTTCTTGAATGAGCGGCGTTCGGTTTCGTTGACATCCTTCTCAAGATAGCGCAGGGTTTCGTTAAGCTCCAGATTGCGCGAGGCCTGATAGAGTGCGCGGTTTACCGACTCGTCAAATTGCTCCTTCTTCATGTCCACCATCTCCTGGATGTATCTGAGCTGCAGATACAGCAGGGCGAGAAACGAGAATCCCATGATGATGGCTATTGTCCATATTGTTCTTTTCTTCATGCCTGATGTTGTGTTACGGATGATGTGCATCGAGCGCGCCACTTGCTGTATGGAGTGGTGCTGGGGGTGTCGGCACTTTTATTGATTGCAAAGATAGATTAAAATGTGTAATGTCAAAACGTTTTGTACGACTATTACTGACGGATTGCGATTTATTAACTAAAAACGGCGTCTATAATTGCCGTATGCTAATTATAGACGCCTTGCGGTTTTGCTTTCTGTTTTTGAAGTTTTATCGGGTGGAGGTAAATCCCTCCAGATTGTCGTATTTGCGCTTCATCATGCGGTTGTATATGTTGCGCAGCCACAGGCGGTTGGTCAGCACGAACGCGAGTCCGATGGCAAGCATTATGCCATATGTCGTCTCGGGGCTGAACATGGTCTGTAGCGTGGTGACGATGATGTTGGGTATGATGAATACCACGCCCGTGATTATCATCTGTACGTAATTGCCGTCTAGTCCGCCCTTCGACGTTATCTTCTCGTTCATGGGTATGGTCTGGTGCGTGTATACTGCCGACTGGAATATCACGAAATACTGGAATCCCATGGTGTAGACGGCATAGCTGGCAAGCATCATAAGCGGCATCTTGCCGGCTATGACCATAGGCTGCATCAGCACGAACGGCAGCAGGAGCATGGCCGAATAGAATATGTATTTGGCGTGCAGCAGGGCTAGTATGTTCTCGCGCCTTACGAACAGCAGGTCCACGTAGTTGCCTTCGTATCCCATCACCTTGACGAGTATTGTGGCTCCAGGCAGTATGAATATGTATAGTGCCCAGAAGTTGGTCATTACGTCCGAATCGTATATGTCGGTAGTGATGATGAGCATGCTTAGTATGATGGTGAACACTATGCTCATGATTATCGCCTTGCGTGGGTTGCGGTTGCGCATGAGCTGCTTTATCTCCAGCTGGAGGAATGTGCCAAGCTCGCCGTAACGTTCGAGGAAGCTGAACCTAATGACGTGCTTCAAGCTCTTGGGCTTGCTGGCGCCCATGGTCTCCATGCATACTGCTGCATATTGCACATGGCGGTTGGCGAGGACGAGTATTGCCGTCAGCGCCATCATGGCAAGTAGCGGCCACATGCTGTGTCCGCCTATGGCGTCGCCCGGCAACGAGTAGACGCGCAAGTATTGCTGTAGCCCGGCATCATGGCCCAGATAGAGCGGAGACGCTTCGAGTGCGTAGAAGCCCACGGGCAGGAGCCACCACAGAAAAGAGCGGTTGGCGAGGGTGCGTGTCAGACTGTACCATTGGCTGTTGGCGACAGCTGCCAGTAGCGTCACAATCACAAGATAAACCATCGTGAGCATGCCGTAGCTGAACGCTACCGACATGATGGAGTAGGGGATGACGAGGATGAGCCACGTAAGATTGCCCCACGATGTGAGCGACGAGAATATGAATGCGTCGACGCAGGCGTGTCGGGGTAGCGGCAGCAGCATGTAGGGCCGTGCTATCTGCGAGGGAGTCTGCTGCACGGCTAACCTCATTAGGAAGTCAATGCACATGACGGCTGGCAGAAGGGCGCACATCAACTCTACGCTTGTCATGGAGCGCATGTCGTTGGCTATCAAGGCAAACAATACCGCCAGCATTATAAGGTAGCCTACAATAAAGAGCGAGGCTATGCCAACCATTACCTTGGCAAAGCGGTTGCTCTCGTAGTCGAATGCGCGTCGGTCGGCAAGCCGGCGATGGCTTAGCAGCAGGCGTATTGTCTGCCATATTGTAAGGCGTGTCTGCATAGTATGTGTCATGGGGATAAGGTGTGTAATGTGCTACTATCTGAGGTCGATTACTTCGGCCGACGGATAGTCCTTGGAGTTGAACGTGAAGAGGCTGTCGGGCTGCTTCTTGGCTGAGAAGTTGCTTATCGTGACGGTATACCAGCGTCCGTTGTGCTTCATCTTGACGCGCGACGGCACGTATGTCTTGCTGTTTACCGTGACGTACATCTCCTGGATGCTGCGCTTCTGGTTCTGCGCTACAAGATGCACCTCGTAGCTGGCACCAGCCTTGGCAGACGACATCTTGTATCCTGTCTTGTACACATTAATAAATGTATATGGGTTCATCATCTGCTGCTGCGCCTGAGTTGGGGTGCTTATGTTCACCTCGTTGTTCTTCTTCATGTATGTCCATTGTGTCTTGCCGTTGAACCATACTATGGCCTGCGGAGTGCGGGCGTTGAACTTGCCGCCCTTGACGGCTATCGTGCCCGACACGTTGCCCGTGGTGGGATTGTTGAGGGTGAACGATGCGCTTACGCCACTCTTATGTCCTATTACCTTCGATGTCTTGTCGAGTATGGCACGAGCCTGCGCTGTGTTTGACTGTGCCATTGACTGAACGCTTGATACTACCGCCATGGCGGCTACAAGCAGAATACTTAACAATGTGTGTTTCATAATCGTTTACATTCGTTTCAGTTGTCCTATAATGTTATCCAGTTGGTTCTCGTCGGCTATGAGCACGTCGCGTGGCTTGCCTCCGTGTGCCGCTCCTACTATGCCTGCCTTCTCGAGCTGGTCCATGAGTCGTCCGGCACGGTTGTAGCCTATGGAGAATCTGCGTTGTATCATACTTGTGCTGCCTTGCTGGCTGATGATTACCGAGCGTGCTGCCTCTTCGAAGAGGGGGTCGATGGCTCCTATGTCGCTTGACGAGCCTGATGCTCCGTCGCCAGCCTCGTCGTTCTTGGGCTCGGGCAGCTGCATGGGGCTTGTCGGTCCCGACTGCTTGGCTATGTACTCGTTTATCTGTATTATCTCGGGAGTGTTGATGAATGCACATTGTACACGTGTAGGCTCGTTGCCGTTGAGATAGAGCATGTCGCCCATACCGATGAGCTGGTTGGCTCCCGGACGGTCGAGGATGATGCGCGAGTCCATCATCGAGCTTACCTTGAACGCTATGCGTCCGGGGAAGTTGGCCTTGATGTTGCCCGTGATGATTGATGTAGTAGGGCGTTGGGTGGCTATAATCATGTGTATTCCCACGGCACGTGCCAGCTGGGCGATACGTGCTATAGGCATCTCCACCTCCTTGCCGGCTGTCATGATGAGGTCGCCAAACTCGTCGATGATTACTACGATGTATGGCATGAACTCGTGGCCGTGCTCGGGATTGAGCTTGTGGCGCAGATACTTGTCGTTATATTCCTTGATGTTGCGCGCTCCTGCCAGTTTCAGCAGGTCGTAGCGATGGTCCATGAGTGTGCAGAGGCTCTTGAGCGTGCGCACCACCTTGGTCACGTCGGTAATGATAGGCTCGTCGTCGTCGTCCACCTGCGCCATGAAGTGGTCGGCTATGGGGGCATAGACGCTGAACTCAACCTTCTTCGGGTCGATGAGCACAAGCTTCAGCTCGTTGGGATGCTTCTTGTACAATAGCGACGTGATGATAACATTCAGACCTACCGACTTACCCTGGCCCGTGGCACCTGCTACGAGCAGATGCGGAATCTTGGTGAGGTCGGCCATGAACACCTCGTTGGTGATGGTCTTGCCGAGCGCTATAGGCAGGTCGAACTTGGTCTCCTGGAACTTGCGCGAGTTCAATATGCTCTCCATCGACACGTTGTGGCGCTTCTTGTTCGGCACCTCTATGCCTATGGTTCCCTTGCCCGGTATCGGGGCTATAATACGCACGCCAAGAGCCGAGAGTCGCAGGGCTATGTCGTCCTCAAGGTTGCGTATCTTGGTGATGCGTATTCCCTCGGCAGGAGTTATCTCGTATAGGGTGATGGTAGGTCCTACGGTGGCCTTGATCTCACGTATGTCGATGCCGAAGCTCTTGAGCACCTTCACAATCTCCTCGTTGTGCGCCTTTACCTCCTCCATGTCTACGTATGGCTTGCCGTCGTTGGAGTCTTTGTTTAGCAGGTCGAGTCCCGGATAGCGGTATCTCGTGAATGGTTCGAGCGGATTGATTGGGGTGTCTATGTCATGATTTTGTGTGCTTATGTTGCCGTTGGCCTTGTCTTCCTTGCCCACCTCTACTGTGAGCTGGTTGTCGGTACCTGCTTGGCTTTCCTTGCCCTTGGTGTTGTCAGCCGTCTTTGCAGCAGGCTTTGCCGGCTTGTCTTCGGGCTTCGGGTTGCCCATGTCGGTAAGGTCGATAACCGAGGTGAGCTCTATCTCGTCGTCTTTGCCCTTGTCGTCGGCATCCTTCTTGTTGCTGGCTGCTGTCTTGACGTCGGCATCATGCTTTAGGTTAGAGCTGTTGTCGGTATTTTCCTGGTCTGTGCCTTCCTCGTCTGTATCGTCCTCGTCGTCAGCGTCGGTCTTCTCCACTATGCTCGATACGGCCGACGACACAGCCCGTCCTGCGTTGGCTGTACCCTTGGCAAGAGGATTGAGCATACGGCGGAAGCATGTGATGGTCTGAGTGCTGATGAAGGTCAGGAGCGCTATGGCTGTGAAGAAGAGTATGGCTGCAAGTCCAGGAGGACCTATCACGTTCTCGGCATACTCTACACACAAGGCTCCGTGTCGGCCGCCAGGATTGAATGTCAGTTCGCCCGTAAATGGAGCCACCACCTTGGCGAGGAATACCGACAGCCAATACATAGCTATTGCCATTCCGAAGAACCATTTCCACATGTTGACCATGCAGATGCGCATCAGCCTTACTCCGGCAAGCACCAGGAACGAGGGAATCATGAATGCTGCAAATCCGAAGTTCTCGGTCATGAAGAAGTAGGACAGCATGGCTCCTACCGAGCTGCAATAGTTCTGGAATATACGTTCGGTATTGAACCACTCGCCAGGACGCATGCTCTCGAGTATGCTTTGGTCGGCTGCGCCCGTGGTCAGAAATGACGACATCGCCACAAACAGATATATAGCGAACAATATGATAATCAATCCTAAGAGAAAATCGGTTCTCTCGCTTCTCAGAAAACTCGAAAGTCCGAGCGCTTCCTTAATGTTAGCGGGTTTGCGTTCCGCCTTTTTCTTTGCCATTTTATTTAGTTTAGATTTTATTACACATTTGTGCCTTCTCTGCAGAAAATCTCTTTCGCAACAGAATATTCATCACAAAATTAGTGGAAAAAACTCGTAAAGCACCATAATTTCATAACTTTTTTCTAATTTTGCAGTATCTTTAAATGTTCGGAATGAAAAAGACAATATACAACAAGTTTGACAAAGCTACCATTAATGCCCTTCCATTAGTGGAGTATCCATATAAAATCAACGTCATCTTGAACGAATACGAGGCTGAGCGTGCCGTCGAATATCTGCTCACGTGTGACATCCTTGGTGTCGACACGGAGACGAAACCTGCCTTCCGCCGTGGACAGAACCATAAGGTGGCTTTGCTGCAGGTGGCCACACGCGAACAATGTTTCCTTTTCCGCCTCAATCATCTGGGACTCCCTCAGTCGATAATCAGACTACTCTCCAATCGCATGGTGCCAATGGTGGGGCTCTCGTGGCACGACGACATAATGTCGCTTCATAGACGTGCCGAGTTCACACCCGGATGGTTTATCGACATTCAAGACATAATAGGCAATATCGGTATTGAGGACAAGAGCCTGCAGAAGCTGTATGCCAACCTCTTCGGTGAGAAGATAAGCAAGCGCCAGCGACTCACCAACTGGGAGGCAGACGTGCTCTCCGACAAGCAGAAGGAGTATGCCGCCATCGACGCTTGGGCGTGCATCAACCTCTATGACGAAATAATGAGGCTTATGGCTACGGGCGATTATGAATTGAAGAAGGTTGAACTTTGATTCCAGAATTCTCAAAAACTCAAAACTCTAAAAGATTCTAAAAGACTATGTATAAGAAACTATATCTGAAAAAAGGCAAGGAAGAGAGTCTGAAGCGCTTTCATCCTTGGATATTCTCTGGAGCCGTAGCCAATGTGGACGAGGGCGTGGAGGAAGGCGAACTGGTGCGTGTCATTACCGCGTCGGGCGATTTTATTGCTGTCGGCATGTTCCAGATAGGCAGCATAGCCGTGCGTGTGCTCTCGTTTCGTGACGTGGAAATCGATGCCGAGTTCTGGGAGTCGCGACTGGAGTCGGCTTGGCAGATGCGCAAGGCTATCGGACTCATCGGACGTGACAATAATAACACGTTCCGACTGGTACATGGCGAGGGCGACAACCTGCCAGGACTCATTATCGACTGCTATGGCGATACTGCCGTAATGCAGGCTCATTCGGTTGGTATGCACGTCTATCGTAATGAAATCTGCGAAGCTCTCGTCAAGGTGGCTGGAGGCGAAATCGCCAACGTCTACTACAAGAGCGAGACAACCCTGCCGTTTAAGGCTGATATTGAGCACGAGAACGGATTTATATACGGCTCGATGGGAAGCGACGTCGCCATGGAGAACGGACTTAATTTCCATATCGACTGGCTCAAGGGCCAGAAGACAGGGTTCTTCGTTGACCAGCGCGAAAACCGACACTTGCTCGAAACTTACTCGAAAGGACGCTCGGTTCTGAACATGTTCTGCTATACCGGTGGCTTCTCGGTATACGCCATGCGTGGTGGAGCCAAACTTGTACACTCGGTAGACAGTAGCGCCAAGGCCATCGAACTCACCAACAAGAATATTGCCATGAACTTCCCTGGCGACGAGCGTCATGCCGCATTCTGCGAAGACGCATTCAAGTATCTTGATGCCAACGACAAGATGTACGACCTCATCGTGCTCGACCCGCCTGCTTTTGCCAAGCATCGCGCAGCTTTGCGCAACGCGCTCAAGGGCTACACGCGCCTTAATGTGAAGGGTCTGCAACGCATCAAGCCGGGAGGCATCCTCTTCACGTTCAGCTGCTCGCAGATTGTGTCGAAGGAGAACTTCCGTAATGCGGTATTTACTGCTGCAGTCCAGGCCAACCGCAAGGTGCGCATCCTGCATCAGATTCATCAGCCTGCCGATCATCCCATCAATATCTATCACCCGGAGGGCGAATATCTGAAGGGACTGGTACTCTACGTGGAGTAAGAGAAGGTCATTCTATATATGTATAATGAACAATAACGTACTGAATAATTTCATCAATAGGGTGGGGGCGTTCGCCTCTGCCCATTGTTTGTTTGTGACGGGTGGCAAATATGTCGTCGCCCTTTCGGGAGGTGCCGATAGCGTGGCGTTGCTGCTTGCTATGCGGAGTATGGCTGCCAAGTGGCAAATGCAGGTTGAGGCTGCCCATTGCAATTTCCGTCTGCGTGGCGACGAGTCCGACCGCGACGAGCACTTCTGCCAGACTCTGTGTGCCGATTGCAACATCCCGTTGCATCTCGTTCATTTCGACACACGCGAGTATGCCTCGCTACATCATGTCAGCATCGAGATGGCTGCCCGACGCCTGCGCTATGACTATTTCGAGCGTCTGCGCCATGACATCGCAGCCGACGGCATCTGTGTGGCTCATCATCGTGACGATAGCGTTGAGACGGTTCTGCTGAATCTTGTGCGTGGTACGGGCATTCGCGGTCTGCGTGGCATTCAGCCTCGTAACGGCTATATTCTGCGTCCTATGCTCTCTGTCAGCCGTAATGACATAGTCGGCTATCTCAATAGCCAGGACCAGTCGTACGTTACCGATAGCACCAATCTCGTGCCCGACGTAAAGCGCAACAAGATACGCCTTGAGCTTATGCCTCTATTGCAACAGCTCAATCCTAATGTGGCGCAGTCGATATTCGAAACGTCCTTGCGTGTAGGCGAGGCCGTGAATGTCTACGACGATGCCATAGGCAGGGCTATGGCTGATGTTGTCGAAGGCAGCAGCCAAAGTGTCTTTACAGTAGACATCGCTCGCCTGCTTGCACAAGTGTCGCCCGAAAGCGTGTTGTTTCATGTCCTCAGTCCGTGTGGCTTCACTTCGTCGCAGGTCGAAATGCTGTATTCGGTTCTCGCACGTCAGTCGGACCGCACCCGTGTATTCGCCTCCAATACACACGAATTGTGTTTCAATCGCGACAGCCTTCTCGTTCAGCCTCTTAACTATGGTGTCCATACCCTTGACAAGAAGGTTCCCGAATGCGGACTCTATTCGTTTGCAGACAATCTGAAGTTCGACTTCCACATCGCTCCCGTTGACGACAACTTCAAGCCTAGTGTCGCCCCCCTCTGCGTAACGCTCGATGCTGAGATGGTAGCATGGCCGCTTACCGTCCGTAATACTTCCGATGGCGACCGCTTTACACCATTCGGAATGAAGCATTCCAAACTCGTAAGCGATTATCTTACCGACCGCAAACGCTCTATATTTGACAAGCGTCGCCAGCTCGTAGTAGCTGACGCTAACGGTAGAATAGTATGGCTGGTGGGCGAACGTACCGACAACCGCTTCCGCACAACTGCTAACACAACTCAGGTGCTGACGATTTCCGTAGAGAATCAGGAGCATACAACCCCCTATCGCAAGTGAAGCCGATTTCGCCCGGACACATCCCGGACACATCCCGAAGGCATCCCGAACACATCCCGAACACATCCCGAACACATCCCGAAGACCCACATGACTTCTATTAAACAAAAAAATGGTTCATCCGACATTTGTCAATATACTTTCAAGCATCCCCACTTCTATCATCATTACTCCAAATGTCAGATGAACCATATTTATGCTCTTTTGAGTTTTACAGGACAGCAATAAATTTTGATGTACAGTTAATATTGGTTAAATGTCTCGCAAGTTGTTTTTCTACCTTGTGCCACTTTACGAAAAAAACTGTAACTTTGCATTATAATTCAACTCAAGATTACATCGGCTTCTGTTCTGAAGCGTAATCTTTCATTTTTTTAGAAAATCCATGTATAGTAAAGAAGAATTGTCAGCCAAGGATATGGCTGAATTGCAAGATATTGCGCACGAAATGGGCATTGAACCTCCGGCAGAAGGCAATCCTGAAGAGCTGGTGTATGCAATACTCGACAGGCAAGCCGAGATTGAAGGCAACAAGAACCCGCTCGGAACAAAACGTCGTCGCACCAGAATTACCAAGAAAGATACCGACCGCGTGTATACTGTGAATGGCAAGGAAGGCGAAAACTTTGACGTTAAGAAAAACAAGGCCGACGATGCTGAGCCTAAAGCACAGACAAAGGCTGATGCCGATGCTGCAACGATGACTCCCGAAGAAATGCTCTCGGCAATACCCAAGCATAGAGGACGCAAGTCGAAGAAGGAACTTGAACTGCTCTCGGCAATACAGGAACGTAAACGCCAGGACGAGTTGGCTGCGCAAGAGGCTATGGAGGTACAGGCTGCACAGCCTGATGCCATACAGACTATGCAGCAGCCTGAACCCGAAATGATTCCGGCTGAACCACAGACAGAAGACGGAATGAACGACGGCGACATACCAGAAGCGTCATTTGCACACCAAGAGCAGACTGCCGAAGATGGTGTGAATGAAGACATGCTGGCACAACTGCAGGCAAAGATAAAGTCGCACAACGAAAATGCCGACACCAACGCATCTACACCCGACGGAGTGTGGGCAGGCGACCCAGGCGACGGTACCGACTTTATCACAGTTGTCGACCTGCCTATCGAAGACCAGGGTGCCGTACCGACATACGACATGTTCGACAATCCTACTACAAACGTACAGCATACAGCCCAGCCGTACCAACAGCAGCCACAACCCCAGCCCGAAGAGCCTCTGTATGACTTTACCGATCTTGTTAAGGCCAACGGAGTGCTTGAAGTTATGCCCGACGGATATGGATTCCTCCGCTCAAGCGACTACAACTATCTCTCGTCGCCCGACGATATATATGTATCCACACAGCAGGTTAAGAGCTACGGACTCAAGACAGGTGACGTTGTCGACTGTCACGTACGTCCGCCACACGACGGCGAAAAATACTTCCCGCTCACAAGTATCGACATGATAAACGGACGCAACCCCAACGAGATACGCGACCGTGTGGCATTCGAACATCTTACTCCTCTGTTCCCCGACGAGAAATTCAACCTTTGTGGAGATAGAGCCACGACAAATCTCAGTACACGTATTGTCGACCTCTTCTCGCCTATAGGCAAGGGACAACGCGCGCTAATCGTGGCACAGCCCAAAACCGGCAAGACAATCCTTATGAAGGATATTGCCAACGCTATTGCTGCCAATCATCCGGAGGCTTACCTTATGATGCTGCTCATCGACGAGCGCCCCGAGGAGGTTACAGATATGGCACGTACCGTAAATGCTGAGGTGATTGCCTCTACATTCGACGAGCCTGCCGAACGCCACGTCAAGATTGCTGGAATAGTACTCGAGAAAGCCAAACGTATGGTAGAGTGTGGACACGACGTCGTGATATTCCTCGACTCGATAACACGTCTGGCACGCGCATACAATACCGTTTCGCCTGCATCGGGCAAGGTGCTTACCGGTGGTGTCGACGCAAACGCTTTGCAGAAGCCCAAGCGATTCTTTGGCGCAGCACGTAATATCGAGAATGGAGGTTCGCTCACAATCGTAGCAACAGCCCTCATCGATACCGGCTCGAAGATGGACGAAGTGATATTCGAGGAATTCAAGGGAACTGGCAATATGGAGTTGCAGCTCGACCGCTCATTGTCGAACAAGCGTATCTTCCCAGCTGTCAATCTTGTGGCTTCAAGTACGCGTCGTGACGATCTGCTGCAGGACAAGACCACACTCGACAGAATGTGGATTCTGCGCAAGTACATTTCGGATATGAACCCTATAGAGGCGATGAATACCATACACGACCGTATGCATCGTACTCGCGACAACGAGGAGTTCCTCTTGTCCATGAACGACTGATATGGAAAAATTCATAGAAGTAAAAGGAGCGCGGGTAAACAATCTGAAGAACATCAGTCTGAGGATACCGCGCGACAAGCTTATTGTAATAACCGGAATCTCTGGTTCCGGTAAATCATCGCTGGCTTTCGACACCTTGTATGCCGAAGGCCAGCGACGTTATGTAGAGTCGCTTTCTTCGTACGCCAGACAGTATCTTGGCAGAATGAGCAAACCCGAATGCGACTATATAAAGGGTCTGCCACCAGCTATTGCCGTAGAACAGAAGGTAATATCGCGAAATCCAAGAAGTACAGTTGGTACTTCTACCGAAATTTACGAATATCTCCGTTTGCTTTTCGCACGTATAGGTCGTACCTACTCGCCCATAAGTGGCAAGGAGGTGAAGACGCATACCGTAGACGATGTGCTGGAGTGTACGCGTCAATACTCCGAGGGCACCAAATTTGCTGTCCTGGCACCTCTTAATGTTGTCAAGGGACGCACGCTACACGAACAGCTGACAGCCGAATTGCAACAAGGCTATTCGCGCATTTGGTATAAAGGAGATTTTCTGCGCATAGACGATTTCCTGGCTGGTGATAAGAATGATGCGATTGCCGAACCGCTTTATGTATTGATAGATAGAATGAGCGTAAGCTATTCAGAATCAAGCGTCTCACGATTGACAGAATCGGTCGAGACTGCTTTCTATGAGGGCTACGGTACATGCCGACTTGTATTCCCGCCATCAAATATATGCTACGACTTCTCTACATCGTTTGAGGAGGATGGCATAACATTCGAGAAGCCTACCGACAATATGTTTGCATTCAACTCTCCCGCAGGAGCTTGTCCTGAGTGTGAGGGATTTGGCAAGGTGATAGGTATTGACGAGAAACTGGTTGTCCCCAACACGTCGCTTAGCGTGTATGACGGATGTGTACAATGTTGGCATGGCGAGAAGCTGGGAGCGTGGAAGACAGAATTCTGTCGCAGGGCTGTCAACGACAAGTTCCCTATTTTTGAACCTTACTTCAATCTTACAAGGGCTCAGAAGGACATGCTGTGGCATGGTCTTCCGTCCGATCGCAACCGGGATGTACGAGATAGGGTGTGCATCGACTCCTTCTTCCAGATGGTGAAGGAAAACCAGTATAAGATACAATACCGTGTCCTGCAAAGCCGTTATCGTGGAAAGACTATCTGTCCCGTATGTCATGGCACCCGACTCAAGAAGGAGGCTACATGGGTTAAGATAGGCGGAATGAGCATAACCGAATTGGTGGAGATGTCGGTAGTAAACTTGAAGGCTTGGTTTGAAAATCTACAGCTCAGCGAACATGAGGCTAAGATTGGCAAGCGCCTGCTTACGGAGATAAACAAACGTCTGCAGTTCTTGCTCGATGTAGGTCTGGGGTATCTTACACTCAATCGCCCGTCTGATTCGCTTAGTGGTGGCGAGAGCCAGCGCATCAATCTTACTACAAACCTCGGAAGCTCGCTTGTGGGTTCGGTCTATATTCTCGACGAGCCAAGCATAGGATTGCATAGCCGAGATACTGATAGACTGATACATGTGTTGCGTGAACTGCAACAGCTTCACAATACGGTTATTGTCGTAGAGCATGACGAGGATATAATGCGTGCTGCCGATTATATTATTGATGTGGGTCCGGATGCAGGCCGACTCGGAGGCGAGATAGTGTTTGAGGGTACGCTCGATGACATAAATCATACCGACCCCAATGCCACACGTAGCTATACCGTACGCTATCTTTCAGGAATGGAGAGCATACCCGTGCCGCAGTCGCGACGTCAATGGAATCATGCCATAAAGATAAATGGTGCACGAATGAACAATCTTCGTGGTATAGACGTCACTCTGCCGCTTAATGTTCTGACGGTAGTAACAGGTGTGAGCGGCTCGGGTAAGTCGTCGCTTATTAAGGGAATTCTGTATCCGGCATTAAAGCGGCATCTTAACGAGGTGGCTGATGCTCCTGGCGAATACTCGTCATTGGGAGGCGACTGGCAGATGGTGAAGCATGTGGAATTTGTCGACCAAAACCCTATAGGCAAGAGCACACGTTCTAATCCTGCTACTTACATCAAGGCCTATGACACCATACGTCAGCTCTTTGCAAGTCAGCCCCTGGCAAAACAAGAGGGATATACAGCCCAATACTTCTCGTTTAATGCCGAAGGTGGACGTTGTGAGGAGTGTAAGGGTGCAGGAGTGATAACGGTAGAGATGCAGTTTATGGCCGACCTTGTACTGGAGTGTGACGCATGCCATGGCAAACGATTCAAGAAGGAAATTCTCGACGTACGCTTCCATGACAAGAACATCTATGACGTTCTGAACATGACTGTTTCGGAAGCTATCGATTTCTTTGAGAAGTATGGCGAAAAGCAGATTGCCGACAAGCTGCAGCCGCTTGATGCAGTAGGACTTGGATACATCAAGTTGGGTCAAAGTTCGTCAACCCTATCGGGGGGTGAGAACCAGCGCGTCAAACTTGCCTATTTTATAGGACAAGAACGTCAGGAACCTACACTCTTCATATTCGACGAGCCAACAACAGGACTGCACTTTCATGACATCCATCGATTGCTCAAGTCGTTCAATACGCTCATCGAGAAAGGGCATTCAATCATCGTGATTGAACACAATATGGACGTTATAAAATGTGGCGACTATGTGATTGATCTCGGTCCGGATGGAGGCAATAAGGGTGGTAATATTGTGTGTTGTGGCACTCCAGAGGAAGTGGCAAAATGTAAGGCGAGTGCAACAGGACGATATTTAAGCGAGAAGTTAAGGTGAGTATAAAACGATAATACAACAAGAACAATATTGTTAACTTTTTATTGGATTTAACGATATTGTTCTTGTTTTTTTTTGTTCAGGTGTTGTTCTTTGTCTTACGTTCTGATATTGTTGGATTATCTACGTCAAACTGAATATGCCTGTAGGTAGTGTGCGACGTAGAACCTCTATTTTCACGTCTTCGCCAACCCTTATGCCTGTCATTTCAAGCGTTTGGCTGATTGTGTTGAGTGCCAGCTCTGGCTTGTTGTTCTCTTGGCTGAGATGACACAGCCATACGTGCTTGAGGGTGTGGGTGAAGTTCTCGGCCAAGGCTTGAGCACATTGTGTGTTACTCAGATGGCCGTGTCCGTTCTTGATGCGGTCCTTCAGATAGCGGGGGTAAGGTCCGGTCTCAAGCATCTGCGGGTCGTAGTTGGCCTCGATTACCAGATAGTTGGCGCGGCTGATTATGCTTTTCATCTCATCGGTTATGGTACCCACATCTGTTAGCAGACAGAATACAACGCCGTCAGCCTCAATCAAATATCCCACGTTGTCCGAACTGTCGTGGGGCACGTTAAAGGGAGTGATGCTGAAATCACCTACATTGAAGCTCTGTCCCTTGACTACCTTCATGCGGTTGGAGTGGGCGAGTTTGCAACGCATGCAGTAGTTGCGGTCCATACCTGCATGAACAGTCTCTGTAGCATATACCGGCAGATTGAACTTCTTGCTCAAGCTGCCTACCGACTTGATGTGGTCAGCATGGTCGTGAGTGACAAGTATGCCATCGAAACCATCGACAAATCGCAATCCGTAATCATGAAAAGCCTTCTTGAGCGATCTTGTACCAACGCCTACATCAATAAGTAGACCCGAATTTTGCGTGTATAAATAATAGCAGTTGCCACTACTTCCGCTTCCAAAAGATATAAAGTTCAGCATTTTTTTCTTCTATAAACATTAAAACGCCGGCAATGGTAAAGCGTCATAACTTGACTGTTTTACCTTTGTCGGCTTCAATTTTAATACAAAATTAAGCAAAAGGGGTGAATATGCCAAAGAAAATAAGTAATTTTGTACTTGTTATAAAACAAAGAAGCAATTGGATATGTCGGTAAAACATATATTATTGGTCACTTTTGCCTGTGTTATGGCAATGTGCCTTGCAAGTGCATGCTCGCTAAAAGATGATGCTGCTGTAGAAATTTGTGCCAAAAACTTTGGACAGAATTACTTCAACCTCCGTCTGTGTCAAGCTTCCATTTTGTGTACTGAACGCTCGCATAAGTGGATGGCTTTCTATGCGTCGAACATCAGCCAGGAAGATGTCAATGTGGTTAATGCACAGGCTGATAGCGCATTGTGCGACATAAGCGATATTGATATAGACAGCGATAGCGCACGAGTGAAAATGACGGTACAGAACTTTCTGATGTGCGACTCGATAGGACGTCATGGCAGAATGTGTAAGAAAGGCAAGTGTGAGCTGATTCTAAGAAAAGAAGTAGAAACGTGGAAGGTCGACCTCAACGGCCCCATCACAATAACAGAAGAATAAGAAACGAAAATATGATATCAATAGAAGGACTCTCAGTAGAGTTCAGCGCAAAGCCATTGTTCAGAAATGTGAGCTTTGTAGTGAACGACCGCGACCGTATAGCACTTGTTGGCAAGAATGGAGCAGGCAAGTCGACTATGCTGAAGATTATATGCGGAATGCAGAAACCTACAGACGGTAAGGTTGCCATACCTAACGACACAACAATAGGCTATCTGCCACAGGTGATGATTCTGCAGGACAACACTACTGTCAAGGAGGAGGCACTCAAGGCTTTCTCGGACGTGACAAAGATGAAGGCCCGTATTGACGACCTGAACCATCAGCTGACAGAGCGTACCGATTATGAAAGCGAATCATATGCCGCACTTGTGGAGAAATTCACACAAGAACACGACCGCTACATGATGCTCGGTGGTGACAACTATGAGGCGGAAATAGAGCGCACGCTTACCGGCCTTGGCTTTTTGCGTACAGACTTCGACCGCCCTACAAGCGAATTCTCGGGCGGATGGCGAATGCGTATAGAGTTGGCTAAGATATTGTTGCGTCGTCCAGACATCTTATTGCTCGACGAGCCTACCAACCATCTTGATATTGAAAGTATAGGATGGCTTGAGAGATTTCTGCAACAAAGCGCCAAGGCTGTGGTACTGGTTAGTCACGACCGTGCATTCATCAACAATGTTACCAATCGCACAATCGAAATCACCTGTGGACAGGTTAACGACTATCGTGTGAAGTACGACGAATACATAAAGCTGCGCGACGAACGCCACGAACAGCAGCTGCGTGCTTATGAAAACCAGCAGAAGGAGATAGCCGACATAAAGGACTTCATAGAGCGTTTCCGATACAAGCCGACCAAGGCTGTGCAGGTACAAAGCCGCATAAAGCAGCTGGAGAAGATAGTACCAATTGAGGTGGACGAGGTGGACAATGCCACGATGCACTTGAAATTTCCTCCATGTCTGCGCTCGGGCGATTACCCCGTGATATGCAACGGGGTAGGTAAGACTTATGGCGACCACAACGTGTTTGCGAATGTAGACCTTACCATTAAGCGAGGCGAGAAGGTGGCATTTGTAGGCAAGAACGGCGAGGGTAAGTCGACGCTTGTGAAATGTATCATGGGCGAGATACCATTCGACGGCAATCTTAAGGTTGGACACAACGTGCAGATAGGCTACTTTGCGCAAAATCAGGCGCAGCTGCTTGACGGCGAACTTACCGTGTTTGAAACCATAGACAATGTGGCAAAGGGCGACATTCGACTGAAGATAA
This sequence comes from uncultured Prevotella sp., assembly GCA_905193385.1. Lineage (GTDB taxonomy): Bacteria > Bacteroidota > Bacteroidia > Bacteroidales > Bacteroidaceae > Prevotella. The sequence continues at coordinate 38,065 of CAJJOL010000017.1, forward strand.
AGAACATTCTGGGTTCGTTCATGTTCTGTGGCGAGGATGTAGACAAACAGGTGAAGGTGTTGTCGGGTGGCGAACGCAGTCGATTGGCAATGATAAAACTGCTGCTCGAACCCGTTAATCTGCTAATCCTCGACGAGCCTACCAACCATCTTGACATCGCCTCGAAAGAGGTGCTGAAGGAAGCTATCCTCGCCTTTGACGGCACGGCTATCATAGTCAGCCACGACCGTGAATTTCTTGACGGTCTCGTAAGCAAGGTCTACGAATTTGGTGGCGGCAAGGTGAGAGAGCACATAGGTGGCATATACGACTATCTGAGGGCACATAATGCCGAAGACATGACTGCGCTCAATACGTCGGGCACGTTTGCTGCTAATACGGCTAATGCCGAGTCGGCAAAAAAGGCAGACGATGCCGAGAAGTCGCAAGCTAAGGAAAGCTATGCCGAGCACAAGGAGAAGCAGAAGAAAATACGCAAGATAGAAAAACTCGTGAAGGAATCGGAGGCAAAGATAGAGTCTATGGAAAACCGACTGAAGGAACTCGACGAGAAACTCTGTACGCCAGAAGGTGCTTCAGACATGAAACTTGTCAACGAATACACATCCGTGAAGATGCGTATGGACGAAGAAGAGGAACGCTGGACCCAACTGTCGGAAGAACTTGAGGCTTTGGCGTGACAAATCGTAAAATGAGGTGCGTATATTTGTATAAAATTGACATATATAAGTCATTATACGAGTCAAACGTGTTATAATGAGCTGACAGGACATTAAAAAACGGCAAAATCATATTCTAAACACAGAAAAATTTGTAACTTTGCCGAGGATAGCACCCCTAATATGTCAAATTTTCATGCTTAATGGGCATGAAGCCTTATGTATCTCAACAAAACACAAAGCTTATGCAGATAGCTATAGTCAAGTATAATGCTGGTAACATCAGGTCGGTAGTGAACGCCTTGCAACGCATCGGGTGCAATCCTGTTATAACAGATTCTCCAGAAGTCTTGCAATCGGCCGACAAGATAATATTCCCTGGACAGGGGGCTGCCGGCGAGACAATGAAGTATCTGAAAGAACACAAGCTCGACAGACTGATATGCGACTTGCGGCAGCCTGTACTTGGAATATGTATAGGGCAACAGCTTATGTGCCGACATTCGGAAGAGGACAATACCGATTGTCTTGGAATATTTCCTGTAGATGTGAAGCGGTTTATACCGACTGACAATTCGGAAAAAGTGCCGGCTATGGGGTGGAACAATATATATAGCCTGAAAACAGAGCTGTTTGAACATATTAGCGAAGACGATTTCGTGTATTTCGTACATAGCTTTTATGTGCCGGTTTGCGAATATACTGTTGCTGTGGCTGACTATACTCTGCCATTCAGCGCAGCTCTGAGAAAGGATAATTTCTACGCAACACAGTTTCATCCGGAGAAAAGCGGTGGTGTGGGCGAAAAGATATTAAGAAACTTCATTGAACGCGTATGATAGAACTGATACCTGCCATCGACATTATCAATGGTGAATGCGTGAGACTGACAAAAGGCGACTATTCGCAGAAGAAAGTGTATGGCAAGCCAATAGATATGGCTGCCGAACTGGAACGGACCGGATTCAAGCGACTGCATATGGTAGACTTGGACGGAGCGAAATCGAAACATGTGGTAAATGCTAACGTACTAAACGAAGTATGTAAAGCTACAAACCTTACGGTAGACTTCGGCGGAGGCATTAAGACACAGGACGACATGGATACGGCATTCGATAATGGAGCCTCGATGGTGACAATAGGAAGCATCTCATATACCAATCCGCAGATGTTTTCCGAATGGCTGAAACGATACGGACCGGAACGTATAATTCTGGGTGCTGACGTTCTTGACGGCAGGATTGCCATAAACGGATGGCTGGAACATACCGAACGTGACATTTTCGATTTTATTGGTTTCTACAAAGCCAAAGGTGTTAGCAAGGTGTTGTGTACCGATATCTCAAAGGACGGCGCACTTGCAGGTACATCTATAGAACTGTACCGGAAGATAATGAAGCACTTCCCCGATCTGCATCTCATAGCAAGTGGCGGTGTGTCGTCGGCTGATGACATTATCGCTCTCGATGAGGCAGGTATTCCTGCTGTAGTATTCGGAAAGGCATACTACGAAGGCCGCATAGACATTAACCGTATAAGTCACCTCATAAAATAATGAACGATTATGGGACTTGCCAAAAGAATCATACCATGCCTTGATGTGAAAGACGGAGAAACCGTTAAGGGTGTCAATTTCGAGAATCTGCGTAATGCTGGCGACCCTGTGGAGCTTGCCAAACGATATAGTGCAGAAGGAGCCGACGAACTTGTGTTTCTTGACATTACAGCAAGTGTAGAAGGACGCAATACATTCACCGAGATGGTGGAAAAGGTAGCTAAAGTAATAAACATACCCTTTACTGTGGGTGGTGGTATTAATGCTTTCGCGGATGTCGAACGACTGCTGTATGCAGGAGCCGACAAGGTCAGTGTCAATTCTGCAGCTATACGCAACCCGCAACTGATAAACGAAATATCGTCAAAGTTCGGCTCGCAAGTGTGTGTCTGTGCTATTGACGCACGTCAGGAGGCCAATGGCGAATGGTATTGCTATGTGAAGGGTGGACGAGAGCGTACCGAACACCGCCTTTTTGATTGGGCTGCTGAAGTAGCCGATCGTGGAGCTGGCGAAATACTCTTTACGAGTATGAATCACGACGGAGTGAAGACTGGCTATGCCAACGAGGCATTGGCACAACTATCAACGTTGCCAATACCAATCATAGCTAGTGGTGGAGCAGGCAGTATGCAGCACTTCTACGATGCTTTCACTATAGGTAAGGCAGATGCTGCTCTTGCTGCAAGTGTATTCCACTTCGGCGAGATAAACATAAAGAAACTCAAACGGTTTCTGAATGAAAAGGGTGTAAAAACAAGAATATAAAACAACCTCATTAAAATATTGGTTATGAATATAGATTTCGAAAAAACGGACGGACTCGTTCCTGCTATTATACAAGACAATACAACTCGTAATGTGTTGATGCTTGGATACATGAATCGCGAAGCCTACGAGAAGACAATGGCTACGGGCAAGGTGACTTTCTGGAGTCGCTCACGCAATTGCTTGTGGACTAAGGGCGAGACATCCGGAAATTTTCTCAATCTTGTAGACATTAAAGTTGATTGCGACAACGACACGCTTCTGGTAAGGGTTAATCCTACCGGACCGGCTTGCCACCTCGGTACTGACACTTGTTGGGGTGAGACCAATGATGCCAACCCTCTGTTGTTCCTGACTGAGCTGCAGGACTTCATCAACAAGCGACACGAGGAGATGCCCGAAGGCTCATACACTACATCGCTATTCAAGGATGGATTGAACCGTATGGCACAGAAAGTAGGCGAGGAGGCTCTTGAGGCTGTAATCGAGGCTACCAACGGCACTAACGACCGACTCATATATGAGGCTTCTGACATGTTCTATCACCTGATAGTATTGCTTACAAGCAAGGGACTGCGAATAGAAGACATTGCCAAGGAACTTAAGGAGCGACATGCTCCAAGTTGGCACAAACATTAAAATATAAGAATTCAAAAAACATATTATGTTGATAGAATATAACAAGGTCAATATCTATCAGGCTGACGAAATGATTCTCGAAGGCGTTGACTTTCATGTGGATGCTGACCAGTTTATTTATATAATAGGAAAAGTGGGGTCGGGAAAGTCGACTCTGCTTAAAACCCTATATTGTGAGGTGGACATCGACAAGAACGATGCCGAGACAGCCAATGTGCTCGGTCGCGACCTGACAACGTTGAAGCGCAAGGACGTACCGGCTCTACGCCGTGATATGGGCATCATCTTTCAGGACTTCCAGTTGCTTCACGACCGTAACATCTACAAGAATCTGGAGTTTGTGCTCCATTCTACAGGATGGAAGAACAAGAAGGAGATTGACGACCGTATAGACAACGTTCTGGCGGCTGTAGGCATGGAGGACAAGAAGATGAAATGTCCGCACGAACTGTCTGGTGGTGAGCAACAGCGCATAGCCATAGCACGAGCTCTGCTCAACCATCCTAAGGTGATTATCGCAGATGAGCCTACCGGCAATCTTGACCCGGATACAGCAGAGAAGATAGTCGGACTGCTATATGAAATAAGCCATACCGGCACTCCGGTTGTAATCTCAACTCACAACCACGGATTGATTGAACGTTTTCCTGGACACGTGTACAAATGCGAGAATGGAAAACTGATAGAGATGACAGATAAAACAAATAAGGAAAATAACAAATAAAAATACACACACTATGAAAGTAATGAAGTTTGGAGGAACCTCCGTAGGAACACCGGAACGCATGAAGGCGGTAGCGTCAATGGTGTCAGAATCGGGCGAACAGGTTTTTATTGTCCTCTCGGCAATGTCGGGAACAACCAACTCGCTTGTCGAGATTTCAAACTATCTCTACAAGAAGAATTCGGATGGAGCTAATGATGTAATCAACAATCTCGAAAGAAAATATATGGAACATGTGGAGGAACTATACTCCACAGACGAATATAAGCAGCGTACAAAGGAATTCCTCGCTTCGGAATTCAACTATCTGCGTTCTTTCACTAAGGACTTGTTCACAAGCTTTGAGGAGAAGAACATCGTTGCTCAGGGTGAGATAATGAGCACCAATATGGTGGCAAACTATCTTGAGGAGCAGGGTGTGAAAGTGTGCCTGCTCTCGGCTCTCGACTTTATGAGAACCGACAAGAACGCCGAACCTGACTCACAGTATATTAAGGAGAAGCTGGGTGCCATTATGAAGGAGAATGAGGGCTACCAGATATATATTACACAGGGCTTCATCTGTCGCAACGCTTATGGCGAGGTCGACAATCTGCTGCGTGGCGGAAGCGACTTTACAGCTTCGCTCATAGGTGCAGCACTTCCTGCCGAGGAGATTCAGATATGGACCGACATCGACGGTATGCACAACAACGACCCGCGTGTTGTAGACAATACCGAGGCAATACGTCAGCTCAACTTCGAGGAGGCTGCCGAGTTGGCTTACTTTGGTGCAAAGATTCTGCATCCTACATGTGTACAGCCTGCTAAGTTTGCCGGCATTCCCGTACGCCTTAAGAACACTCTCGATCCTAAGGCTGAAGGCACCATTATCGATAATGTGCTTCTGAAGGGTAAGATTAAGGCTGTTGCCGCTAAGGACAACATTACAGCCATCAAGATTAAGTCATCGCGCATGCTTTTCGCTACAGGCTTCCTGCGTAAGGTATTCGAGATTTTTGAGTGCTATCAGACTCCTATCGATATGATTACCACAAGTGAGGTAGGCGTTTCGATGAGTATCGACAACACTACACATCTCAATGAGATTGTCGACGAGTTGAAAAAGTATGGTACTGTTACTGTCGATTCTGATATGTGTATTGTATGTGTGGTAGGCGATCTTGACTGGAGCAACCTGGGCTTTGAGACTATCGTTCTCGATGCTATGAAGACTGTTCCGGTACGTATGATATCATACGGAGGAAGCAACTACAACATTTCCTTCTTAATAAGAGAAGCTGACAAGGCTCGTGCTCTGCAGAACCTTTCAGACCTTCTGTTCAACAAAAAGTAAAAGATATAAATCATTAAGAAATGTTCCCCGTAGATAAATTTCAGGATATACGTACGCCGTTCTACTATTACGACACACAACTTCTGCGTCAGACACTTCAGACCATAAAGGAAGAAAGTGGAAAACATGCCAACTATCATGTCCACTATGCAGTTAAGGCTAATGCCAATCAGAAGATTCTGCAAATAATAAAACAATATGGTCTGGGAGCAGATTGTGTGAGTGGCGGCGAAATAAAGGCGGCACTTGAGGCAGGATTTCCTGCCGACAGTATTGTGTATGCAGGTGTAGGCAAGAGTGATTGGGAGATAGAACTCGGACTCCAGAACGACATCGCCTGCTTCAATGTGGAGTCGATAGCCGAACTTGAGGTAATAAACAGTCTTGCACAGAAACTTGGCAAGACGGCTCGTGTAGCGTTCCGTATCAATCCTAATATTGGTGCGCACACCCATGCCAACATCACTACCGGACTTGCCGAGAACAAGTTTGGTATTGCTATGCAAGACATGGACAAGGTGATTGATGAGGCTATGTCAATGGACAATGTCGATGTTATCGGACTCCATTTTCATATTGGCTCTCAGATACTTGACATGGGCGACTTCAAGGCCTTGTGCAATCGTATCAACGAACTGCAGAGTCAGTTGGCCAAGCGTAATGTGTTTCTTAAGAACATAAATGTGGGTGGTGGATTAGGCATAAGCTACGACAATCCCGACCGTGAGCCTATACCCGATTTCAAGGACTACTTCAATACCTATGCTTCGCATTTGCATCTGCGTGAAGACCAGCACTTGCACTTCGAGCTTGGACGTTCGGTAGTGGCACAATGCGGTACGCTTATCACACGCTTGCTCTATGTCAAGCAGGGCTCGTACAAGCAGTTTGCTATTGTTGATGCAGGAATGACCGACTTGATACGTCCGGCTCTGTATCAGGCTCTGCACAAGATTCAGAACATCAGCAGCGATGAGTCCAAGCAGACATACGATGTAGTAGGTCCTATATGCGAGTCGAGCGACGTGTTTGCCAAAGCTATCGACCTCAACACGTGTCATCGTGGCGATTTGCTTGCAATACGTTCTGCGGGAGCCTATGGCGAGATAATGGCAAGTGGTTACAATTGCCGTCCTTTGCCAGTAGGATACATTTCTGAAGAATTCAGATAAGATATGATTATTGATACATTATCAATTATTTCATGCATTATTATCACCATATTTATGGTGGTGTCGGTCGTAGCCAATCCGTTCTTTCGCAAGACGGATAAGGCTGACGACTCGGACGCTTCTCACTCTGTCGACGATAGCGACATGCCACAGCTTACGGTGCTTGTGCTTGCCAATAACAACGCACAGGCTCTGGACGCTAATCTGCCACTCATACTGACACAAGACTATGCTCCAGGCTATGAAGTCATCGTAGTAGGTGAGAAAGGCGATTTGCCAACAGAAACTGTTGTTGAACAATATGCGTCGAAAGGCCATTTGTATGCTACATACATTCCACACCGCTCGCTCTTTATGAGCAAGTCGAAGCTTGCTGTAGCATTAGGCGTAAAGGCAGCACACAACGAATGGATAGTAATGGTCAATGCCGATTGTCGTCCTCAGTCCGACCTGTGGCTCAAGACACTTGCTTCACGTATGGACAGCTATGCCAATCTTGTTATAGGCTACAGCAACTACGATTCAGCCTCACGAGGCTATTATCGATTTGCCCGTCTGCGTACGTCGTGCTATATGTTGCGTCGTGCTTTACGTTCTACGGCATATCGCGTCAATGGTACAAACATAGCGTTCCGTCGCTCTGAATTCATATCGCAGGAAGGCTATCGTGGCAATCTTCAGCTTGTGAATGGCGAGTACGACTTCATCATCAACAAGTATGCCCAACGTGGGCAGACACGTGTTGTTACTGATGAGAATGTATGGATACGCGAAGACAGTCCTACATCCAAGCAATGGCACTATCGTGATGTATGTTATGCTCATATACGCAAGTTTCTGAGCCGTTCGGCAGCCCCACGCATTCTGTTCAACTTCGATATGACTATGATGTATGCCAATTATGCTGTTCTGATAGCATCCATAATTGTGGCAGCAATGACCCAACGATGGATTTTGCTTGCTACAGCATCTTTGTATATAGTCCTGACAATCGTGTTGCGTTCGCTCATAGCTCGCAAGGTGTACATAAAGTATGGTGAGGATATTCCTGCATGGCGTACAGTCTTCTACGAGCTTTCAATAGTGTGGCGTCAGTTGTCTACCAACATTCGTTATTCACGTGCCGACCAATACGATTTCACTACTCATAAATTATAATATGAGAATAAAATACGTCATACCATCCAAGCCAAGCCCTTCTTGCATCAATATGGAGATGTGGCAGATGTTGGTTCACGGACTTACAGTTTGTGATCAGATAGATATTGTGGACTTGTCACCCGACATCGTCCACATTTTTGGCATTTGGAATATACATAATGTACGGCTGGTGGAGCAATATCGAAGCAAGGATATTCCCGTTGTCTTTACCTCAATAAATGGTATGCTTGGTATAGTAAATCGTAATGGTCGACAGGTCCATACCCCTAATGTTTTATATGCCATACGTCGTATTGTCCGTTTAGGTGCAGTAGTACATGCTTGCGGACAGACAGAACAGAATTTTTTGACAGGCATAGTCAAGTCTTCCGCCATACATGTCATCACGAATGCGGCATTTACTTCTACAATCTCGGTTGACGATATGGTAGCGTCGTTCCGTTCTCTTTATGTCGATACGATACAGTCAAACGACACATCCGTTCGCAATCGTATAAGTCGTCAGTTATCAAAATACAATATCCAGGACAAGTCTATACATGACGTATGTACACGTCTGATGTACATACGTCAGAGATTCAAGATGCTCAACATTCCTCAGTCATTACTTGATGAGACATCACAAGTGCTGACAGAAAGCGATTACGACGAGAAATCCATGCGTAATACACTTGATGAAATGCATCTGTCCAAATTTGCCTCTTACACAATGGCGTTGCTCGAATCCAACAGTAGTCTTACAGAAGGCTTTATGCCTATCGACAGCATTGATGGAAAAGTGGTGAGTGAAATGAAAAAACAAATCATTAACTAATATAAAAGCAGGTTATACTAAAATGGCACACATACATCCCCCTAAACAGCAGGACATGAAGTATCTTCATCTGTTGTCTCAGTCGTTTCCCAATATCTCTGAGGCAAGCATGGAGATAATCAACCTTCAGGCTATTCTGCACCTCCCCAAGGGTACAGAACACTTTCTTGCAGACATTCATGGCGAGTACGAGGCATTCCAGCATATCTTGAAGAATGCTTCGGGTAACATCCAGCGTAAGGTTGACGAACTCTTCGGCAACACTATGCGCGAGTCAGACATGAAGGAACTTTGCACGCTCATCTACTATCCCGATCAGAAGCTTGAGTTAATCAAGGCGGTAGAACCCAATATCATCGATTGGTATCGCATCACGCTTCACCAACTTGTTTCTGTGTGTCGTCTCGTTGCGAGCAAGTACACCCATTCCAAGGTTCGCAAGTCGTTGCCTCATGACTTCTCTTATATTATTCAGGAACTCCTGCATGAGCGTACCGACGATGCCAACAAGGCCGACTACGTCAACGTCATCATCGACACCATTATATCTACAGGTCGTGCCGACGACTTCATAGTGGCTATATCCAACGTAATCCAGCGCCTTTCTATCGACCAGCTTCATATACTTGGCGACATTTACGATCGTGGTCCTGGTGCACACATCATATTAGACACTCTTGCGTCATATCATTCATGGGACATCCAATGGGGCAATCACGACATATTGTGGATGGGAGCCTTGGCAGGCAATCGTGCTTGTCAATGCAATGTCATTCGTCTGTCGTTGCGTTATGCCAATCTTGCCACACTCGAAGAGGGTTATGGTATAAACCTTGTGCCCCTTGCCACATTCGCTATGGAAACCTATGGAGACGACCCTTGCGAGGAGTTCGTTCCAAAGATAGCCTCAGCCGATTCGGCACGTATCGACCAGAAGACCACCCGTCTGGCAGCCCTTATGCACAAGGCCATTACCATCATACAGTTTAAGGAGGAGGCAGCCATCATCAAGCGCAATCCGGCTTGGAATATGTCCGACCGTCTGCTGTTCAATAATATTGACTATCAGAAGGGCACTATACTTCTTGATGGCAAGGAGTATGAGCTTAAGAGCAACTCCTTCCCAACCATCGACCCTCGTCATCCCGACCGCCTTACACCTGAGGAGAAGCAGCTTATGGACAAGCTCAACCATTCGTTCCAGGTGTCAGAGAAGCTGCACAAGCATATCCGTATGCTTCTTCAGCACGGTTGTATGTATGCTATATACAACAACAATCTGCTTTTCCATGCCTCTATTCCTCTTAATGCCGACGGCACATTGAAGGAAGTCGAAATTGCAAAGGACATGAAGTGTTCGGGCAAGGATTTGCTATACAATATCGGTATGATGATACGTACAGCATTCCAGTCCGACTCAAGTATTGAAGAACGCAACTATGCCACCGACTATTTCCTATATCTGTGGTGTGGTCCTGACAGCCCGCTCTTCGACAAGTCGAAGATGGCCACCTTCGAGCGCTACTTCATAGCCGACAAGGCAACGCACAATGAAGAGAAAGGCAACTACTTCAAGTTGCGCGACAACGAGCAGATTGTCGACAACATTATGGATGCATTCGGAGTGACAGGCGAGAACCGCCATATCATCAATGGTCACGTCCCCGTGCATGTATGCAATGGCGAGAACCCTATCAAGGCCAATGGCAAGCTTATGGTCATAGATGGAGGTTTTTCACAGGCTTACCATAAGGAGACTGGTATTGCAGGATACACGCTTGTCTACCACAGCCGTGGATTTGTACTCGTACAGCATGAGCCTTTCACCTCAACCCTCGATGCCATACAGAAATGTACCGACATTAAGTCAACCACCCAGATTGTGGAGATGTCAGCTCATCGTATGCGTGTAGCCGATACCGACATAGGTCGCGAACTGTCCAAGCAGATCAACGACTTGCAGCAGTTGCTCTATGCCTACCGCCATGGATACGTCAAAGAGGCTATGTCCAATAAATAAGTTAGAAATTGAACTTTCGCAAGTTAATACCGAAATGATTAGAAAAGTCAGGATACAGGATGCTGCTGATATTGTGGCAATATATAATAGGTATATAGTCGACACGACCATCACGTTCGATACCGAACCTGTTTCAGTCGACGAGATGCGCAATCGTATCCACGACATAGCCTCCTGTTTTCCCTACTTCGTTTATGAGCATCAGGGTAGGGTAGTAGGCTATGCCTATGTACATCAGTGGAAGGAGCGTGCCGCCTATGCACGCACACTTGAGACAACCGTCTATCTCAGTCCCGACGCATTTCATTCTGGTATTGGCACCACTCTGATGCAGCACGTCATTGATGAGTGTCGCAGTTTGGGTTACAGGGTTCTTATAGCTTGCATTACAGCCGAAAACACAGGAAGCCTTGAGTTTCACAAGAGTTTGGGATTCACTCAAGTATCGTTTTTCCACAATGTCGGCGAGAAGTTTGGACGACTTCTTGATGTAATCGATATGGAACTTCAGTTATAAAGCAAACACAACCCTTAAAATAATATTTTCAAGAATAGTAACAAATTAACATTAATTATGAACAGAACCATCATTACAGTAGTAGGCAAGGACACCAAGGGTATCATTGCTAAAGTGTGTACTTATCTTGCTGACAACAATGTCAACATTCTTGACATCTCGCAGACCATCGTGCAGGAGTATTTCAACATGATGATGATTGTTGATATGGCAAAAATGGAGAAACCATTCGTTCAGGCTGCCGACGAACTTACCAAGCTTGGCGAGAGTGTAGGCGTGCAGGTGAAATGCCAGCGCGAGGAGATATTTGATGTAATGCACAGAATCTAATCACACACAAAAAATCACGTCATGATAAATATCAATGAGGTTATCGAAACCAACAAGATGATAGAGCAGGAGAACTTCGACGTGCGCACCATCACCATGGGCATCAGTCTCATGGATTGTGTGAGCGACAGTCTTCCTACGCTCTGCCAGAACATCTACAACAAGATAACACGTCTCGCCAAGAACCTTGTCAGTACGGGCGAGCAGATTTCCAAGGAGCTTGGAGTTCCTATCGTAAACAAGCGCATCGCCATCACTCCTATAGCTCTTGTGGGTGGCAATGCCTGCAAGACATCCGACGACTATGTAGAACTTGCACGTACACTCGACCGTGCAGCCAAGGCTGTAGGTGTCAACTTCCTCGGAGGCTATTCTGCCATAGTTTCCAAGGGTATGACTCATAGCGACGAGCTTATGATACGTTCCATACCTAAGGCTCTCGCCGAGACCGACCTCATTTGCAGCTCGGTAAATATAGGTTCTACCAAGACAGGTATCAATATGGATGCCGTGCGTCTTATGGGCGACATTGTGCGTCAGACAGCCGAGGCTACCAAAGAACGTATGTCAATCGGTTGTGCCAAGCTTGTTGTCTTGTGCAATGCTCCTGACGACAATCCCTTTATGGCAGGAGCCTTCCTTGGTGTTAGCGAACCCGATGCTGTCATAAGCGTAGGTGTAAGCGGACCTGGTGTAGTCAAGTATGCTTTGGAACAGGTGCGTGGCGAGAGCTTCGAAGTGCTATGCGAAACCATCAAGCGCACAGCTTTCAAGATAACACGTGTAGGTCAGCTTGTAGCCAAGGAGGCATCACGTCGCCTTGGCATTCCGTTCGGCATCATCGACCTTTCACTTGCTCCAACTCCTGCAGTAGGCGATTCAGTTGCCGACATTCTTCGTGAGATAGGTCTCGAGCATCCTGGTGCTCCTGGTACAACGGCAGCCCTTGCCTTGCTCAACGACCAGGTGAAGAAGGGAGGCATCATGGCTTCTTCTTATGTAGGAGGTCTTAGTGGTGCGTTTATCCCCGTAAGCGAGGATCAGGGCATGATTGATGCAGTAGAGGCAGGTGCCCTCACCATCGAGAAGCTTGAGGCTATGACATGTGTCTGCTCTGTAGGTCTCGACATGATAGCCATCCCCGGCGACACACCCTCTACAACTATTGCTGGTATCATTGCCGATGAGGCAGCCATCGGTATGATTAATCAGAAGACCACAGCCGTGCGCGTCATTCCTGCCATTGGCAAGAAGGTTGGCGACAAGGTCGACTTTGGCGGACTCTTGGGTTATGCTCCCATCATGCCAGTCAACACCTTCTCATGCCAGCCGTTCGTAGACCGTGGTGGACGCATTCCGGCTCCAATTCACAGTTTTAAGAACTAACGTATTTAAGTAAATATCTAAATGCTCAACAACAATACCATTTGCGCCATCGCTACCGCCCCTGGTGGTGCTATTGGCATTATTCGTATCTCAGGCTCCGAAGCCATAAGTATAGCCGATAGGATATTCCGTCCTATCGGCTCCAGTCTTTCTTTGTCCGAGCGCAAGGCTTACACCCTCGCATTCGGCAATATCGTCAACTCTGATGGCGATGTTGTCGACGAGGTACTCGTGTCCATATTCCGCGCGCCTCATTCTTATACAGGTGAGGACTCTGTCGAGATTTCGTGCCATGGTTCTGCCTATGTGCTTCAGCAGGTTATGCTTCTGCTTACAGAGAATGGTTGCGTACCTGCCGGACCAGGCGAGTTTACCCAGCGTGCTTTCCTAAATGGCAAGATGGACCTCTCGCAGGCAGAGGCGGTAGCCGACCTTATCAGCTCTACCAACAAGGCAACACACGACATGGCTATGAGTCAGCTCAAGGGTCACTTCAGCAACGAGTTGGCTGATCTTCGTGCCCATCTGCTTAAGCTCACATCGCTATTGGAATTGGAACTCGACTTCTCCGATCATGAAGAGTTGGAGTTTGCCGACCGTTCCGAACTCTACACCCTTGCCAATGACATCCATAAGCGCCTCCTTGCGCTTGCCCGTTCCTTTGAGGTGGGCAATGCTCTTAAGAATGGCATTCCCGTGGCTATCGTTGGCAACACCAATGTGGGTAAGAGCACGCTCCTCAATCATTTGTTGCATGAGGAGAAGGCTATTGTGAGCGACGTACATGGTACGACAAGAGATTTCATCGAGGATTCCACTGTCATCAATGGCATACAGTTCCGCTTCGTCGATACAGCTGGCATCCGCGATACAGATGATGTTGTTGAGAATATAGGCATAGAGCGCACCTACCAGAAGATGCAGGAAGCCAAGATTGTACTCTGGCTTGTCGACAGGCAACCTGAAGCTTCAGAGATAGAGGATATAAAGAAGCGTGTTGCAGGCAAGAAACTCATCATTGTGCGCAACAAGATGGATCTCACCAATTCATCATGGAACAATTCCTCATCGGCGAAGCCGACAATTCAACATTCAACATTCAATATTCAAAACTCCTCATCGGTCGACATTAGCGCAAAGTATGGCACAAATATATCCAAGCTTGAGCAGCTAATAGTTGAGGCAGCCAATATTCCTCAACTCTCCGAGAGCGACATCGTCATAACATCCGTTAGGCATTATTCCGCTTTGCTCCATGCCGACGAAAGCCTACAACGTGTCATCGATTCAATGAACCTTGGACTTAGCGGCGACTTGCTTGCCGAAGACCTCCGAATGGTTATTGAGCACTTGGGTGAAATTACCGGCGAAGAAAAAATTACCCCGCAAGAAACGCTCAATTCCATATTTAGCTCATACTGCATCGGAAAGTAGATTCTGCGTGGGAAAGTGATTTTTTGCAAAGAAAAGCATATTATCTGCAAATATTGCTCATAATTTGCTTTATTCAAGCAATTAATTTTTTGTCTGTTTTTGCAGATTTTTGATTTTTAACTTCGATATTTGCAGATTATCACCCATTTTGTCCCCCAGCTGTCCCCCGAGATAGTCGAAAATAGCCGAGGGACAAAAATATCTCATAGGTGGTGATTTACGTTTTCACATGTTATTTTGGAAGATATACATTCCAACTTATACAATGTAAAGCGCCACATTCTTTTGCAATTTCTACCATTTCTATTTGACTATTACAGCAATCTATTGTTCATATCCATAAAGCCTATCTTTGAAATTCTTGAAATCTTGATGTAACGTTTCATTATCAGGTCGTACATTGTCATGATATTGGTAAAGGATATTGTTGACCTTAGCTTCAACTGACTGATTTGATCTAATTAGATTAATACGAGGTTTACGGATGAAACTCATCACGTCATTATTATGATCCACAAGAACAGGAAATTCGTAGTCAACACCAGTTGCATCATAGCACCTAAACAATTCAGCACAAGCCAATGGACCTTTCAGAATCTCGCCGCTTTCTACTTCTTTCAACTGGCGAATTAAGGCACCCCCAAAATATGCACTTTCATCCAGTACATACTTCTTGACATTCTTCCCTTTACTATTAAGTCGGTTTTCAAACTTAATATTACTCTCGAAATTAAGATCTATTCCTCCGAAGTCATTAATATACCAACATAAAGGTTTTGACACCCGTGGATGAGTGATAATATCGCGATGATTCTTGTTATAGAAGTAAAACTCAATCTCTTTAAAGAGACACTTCTTCTCACCCTTTTGAATAGCAAAACTCTCAAACAGCATCTTTGCTATTTGTTCAAAACGCTCTTCAATGTCAGATGTTTTCATGGTGGCATCTAGAGTCATAAGTTTGAAAAGATTATTATTACCCATGCGTTATAACGAAGTTTCATTTTTTAAAAAACAACAATCCACATAAAGTAGAACAAAAAAAGCAATATACTGTAAAGTCACTCTTTTACTCTATTTTACCATACTTTTTTATGTACATATGATACTTGGCAACAGTATGCTGACTAGCAACAAAATGTACAAACAACGGATTATAATCAAGAGAGGCTGCTAGTATTCTATTTAAAAGCTTGTAGTTGTTCATTTGATTTTCATCAAAATTTTGGATATCAGCATCAACCTCCGACTCTAATCTGTCAAGGAATATTATATATTTACGTAAAATAGAAACCACGTAATCACAGACTTGTATCATTGCATCCGATTCAGACTCCTTAAAACTATAGTTATTAAGAGTTTTACCATTGATAATAATATTTTCTTCTGCAATTTGGTTCATAACTTGTTTTTCTTCATCGAACACCAAGGTTTTCTTCGGAAAGTTGAGAATCTGTTGCTTATAAAATTGCTCAAATTCTCCAACCCATTCGTGAGTAGTTTCATTCTGAATAAAAGTCAATTCTTTTTGTTCTTTTGCTTTCTCAATACAACTCTTGAGTACAAGAAGGAAAGGATTAATAATGAATCTTTTCGCATCTTCAGTAATAACACTCTCAATAAGGGTTAGAATCTCTGACAAGAAATTATTGATGTCTTTTGTCGCAACATTTGGATATTTATATTTCTTGAATATTGAAACAGTTGTATTTGGATCCTTTTTCAAGACCTTGTATAGCTCTGCCTTGAATGCAAATAAAAGATCAACATCTAGTCCATCTATTGAATCGACAATATCTACAAATCCGTAATATAGTATCTGCACGATACTAAAATGGATATGCCATCCTTTGTCTTGAATCAGTTGGAGTATTTTTCTAAAATTATCCTTGCGCAATATTTCAATAAAAGACCCTTTCAAGTCCTTTGTTGATTTCATTTCTTTTTCTAAACTTTTTCCTAATGCAGTTTTTAACTCTTCCAAAGAAATAGTATCTTCCGCCTGAACACCACCCAACACAAATACTGTATCTGAATCTGCATTTAGTTTACCCTCTTTTACAATCAGGTGTTTAATGTTACCTGATTCATCATAGTATAATGTTTCCTCTTTATCAATATACTTTTCATTTACGCCTTGCGCTTTCATCATCATTCTGATGCTATTACTTAATTCTGTATAATCCATAAAAAATTAATTTTGTTCGGGGGTTATCTCATCACTATGTTCGCAAAGAAAATCCAAAGGATCAATTTCGGCAGTTTCCTTCATCCTTTCTTCAATAAAGTCATTAGTAGAAGGTGCTATATTTAGCTTAATATTTTGGAATATTGGCAGCGATTTTATCTTATCTTGATACTTCACGAACTTATCTTCTCGCGGTGTAAGAGCAAAGCACAATGCACTTGCAAACACATCCGCTAACTGTATTCCAAACGCCTCGTGAGACTTAACGATTTCCATATTGCCAACAGGCAGAGGATAGACGTGCTTACCCTTGCCATATCCCACAACAGTTTCTGGCACATCCATATCTCTTAGGTGTTCCATAAACTCTTTATTTGCATAGAATGGTTCAGAAGAATCAAAAAGAACAGTATCTTTTTCCCTAGTTCTTTCATACCATTCTTGAATTGACACGGAAAACAATGGTATTGTTAGATCAATATAAAATTTCTTGTCGGTTAAAGCCTCTTTAATATATTGTATTGTAGGAGGTATCTCTGACAGCATTTCGAAGAAACCATCTTTTGTATCAGCATTATACATCAGCTTGTCTGTAGTCCTATAGAAATTTGCAATAGATTCAACAGATGATTCCCTAACCATAGTAACAAAAAAAATCTCAAATTCAGTCACCAAATCCTTGTTAGGATGCAAAGTAGCAAAATAATACAAGCCATTAGCCAATATCAGATTCTTAGCTCTCTCGTATAAATTTACCCCCTGATTATAATACATAGTCTCGACTAGTATATTAACAATATTGGCATAGATACAATATCTTTTGTATGCAAATGAAGGAAGTACATGATTATCATCCATTAGTGGATGGTTAAATATTTTATCCAGCATCGCCCTACCATGAGGATTAGTATACATGCCTTTGAAATGAAGTTCCTTTCCCCATTCACAATAGCCAATATCTTTCTTCATGCAAGCGACCTCATCATCTGTCATCCTAATAGATGCCAAAGCAAAATAAGGTTGTTCTTTATTCGTTAAATCTGGCCCTGTATATCCAACCTCGTCAAAATACAACATACATTTTATAATTTAGTTGTTACAACTACAATTTTCTGTCCATTTTAGTCATAAGAAATACCGAACACATTCCATAGTTTCTCAGCCTCTTCTTGCAACTTCTGCGGATTCTGCTTAGCCAGTTTCTTCAAATTGAGTAACTTCCATTGTACGGATGGATAATCTTTAAAGTACTCAAATTCGTATCCATCCCACTCAGGCTGACCAGATTCGAAACTAATCAGGAACTTCTTGTCCGCTTCTGTCATCAGAGACTTTACATCATTAATGAGTTTTGTACGGATTTCTTTAAACTCCTCGTATGTAAATGGAATATCTGTCATACCAGAGAACTGGTTTTCCATTGCTTCTCGTTGGTCTATCAGACTGGGAGCAAAAGACTCGTGTATTGGTCTATCGCTCCCAAGCAAGCAGAAAATGAGTCCCTCACGGCAATCGTTCAAAGGAATATCCATATACTTTACATCAAACAAATCACGAGGATGTTGGCGCGAAAGTGCTGCTGCAATCTTGCCACCATACAATTGAGTTAGGGGCACAACATTTGCCTCACAAAAGAGAGAAAACTCTTCCTGTGCCTTCTCAGTCAATGGTATAGTTTGTACCTCGCCTCCTACAATACCTCTCTTGGTCTGGTTGACCTCTATCTTCACCTGCTTACCTCGATACTCGCATAACAGTTTACATGTATTGAAGTTGGGAACAACGTGCATCCCTTTGAATGCTTTCTTTGCCTTGTCAGCAATGGATTTTAGATGCAAATTGATGTCATCCAAACTTGTCTGACGGTTAGCCAATGGGATATAGGTTAAATCAATATCTACAGAATAACGTGGCAAGTCCTTCAAGAAAAGATTGATGGCAGTACCACCATGTATGGCAAACACCTCCTCTTCCATCACTATCGGAATAAGACGGAGTAGCAGTTCTACTTTCTGAGCGTAAACACTTGATCTTATATCATTCATATTCTGCAAGTTCTTTGAATAATAAACCTTTTATACACTTCTTGTTACCGAGATTAATAGTTCATAATAATCTCGAGCATTTTCTCTTGATGTTGAACCATATCTTCGACATTCCATTCTAAACCAAATAGACGCTTAATATTTTTGTTCTTAATTCCTGCATCGTAATTATCCTGACATATCTGTAGCATAATTCGGAACTTTAAAGAAGCTATACTCACTGGGTTTGACTTTGTATCAAGATAGCGATTCTTTTTATCAATTGGATTCCAATTCGAACCAGAACTATTTGCATCAGACCCTATCATGGCAAAATTGCCAAAGCAATTTATATCATGCGTACTAATTGGCATATCATCACCAGCCTTGGCTTGTGGATAATAATGTTCCAAACTTTTTCTAGTTCGTGAGAAATAGAAGTTATTGAAAACATCTAACTCAAAGTCACTACAACCTAATGCTTTGAAAAAGTCTATTCTATTACGAGAGTCCTTCTTTGCTTTGTTTCCACGAAGTTCCTCTGCATATTTCTTCCAAATTTTATAATCCGTATAGTTAAATACGTAAAGAGGTATATTGCATGAACCAATAGAATAAATACTATCAAAATCTCGCTCAACATCTTCTAATTTAACGTTTAGTTCACTTCCATTAAGAATAGTATCATCAAAACTATTAGGTTTGGGCTGATTCATATCATTGAGTTTGCTCGCATCAAGATACACATCGAAGAAATATTTATCTGCCAGTTTTCTTAAGAACTCCACATAGTTATCAAGGTCACAATCCTCGAACAAATGGTATAAACAATAGAACAAATAGTTCTTTCTTTGTTTGGGTGTGAAAGCGACTTCAAACATGGAAAGTAATTGGATTACTTCGTTTTGTTGTGCTTTTCTATCCTCATACAAATCCTTTAGATAAGCAGCCTTATTACCTTTCTTATAATAATATTGCAACTTCCAGGGATTCTCTAAGACTCTGTCTTCTCCATTTGCATGATGAATCACATAATTATCAAGAAAATATTTAGCCAAGAGGAGATTGTATGCAAAGTCCTTAACGAACTCTGGGGTAAGATTTACCTTCTCGAACTCCTTAATGAGTTCTTTATCGTCAAGCGTAAAACTCAAAGGATCGAAATCATCTTCATTCCACGACCTTGTAATTTTCAAGACAATCAATAGAAAATTCGGAAAGTCTATTATCGGTTGGAAATGATCGTTATTGTCAAATTCTCCATATTTATCTATCATTCTTATAGGTGAATATAAAAGTTCTGAAATAGTTTTCATACCTAATGACGAAGATGAGCCTACATTAGAACTAGGGAACTCGTCGAAAGACTCTATAACAAAATCTTCCATAGTTTTACCAAAGACATTTATATCAGGAAGTTTCTGTTGAATATAGAAACCCATGTCGCTACAAGCCTCCCATATACGACTAAACTTCTGCATCGCGTCGTCATCACCTGTTAATTGATTGCTGAGTTTAGCTTTTATTATCTCATGCTTTTCTAACTGCTCACCACGAGAGTTCATGACCTCAAAATAGTGATTTAAATCCACATCTTTCGGCACACGATAGTGAATGATATGTACCTTGTTCAAGAAAAAATCCTGGAATGCTTCCATGTCAGCCTTCTTTTCGCCAACAATGTCTTTGAGTGCTTCCTTTGCATAATTGAATCCGTCAACAATACCCTGATCTTTTTCTTCACTAAACTTAGGCATTTTCTCTATTGTCGTAGCAGAAATCTTTCTTGCAGAATAAGTAAGATGGTTTCCAATCGTTTCAATACCCAAAGCCTTCAAGATAATGTAAATTGTTGTCAGACGCTGTTGACCATCAATAACTTCATAGATATTCTCGTCACGCTTGTATGTGACAAGAGTACCGATATAGTAAACTGACTTCGTCATCGAATCATATACATCATTTATCAAAGCACGTATTTCTTCACGTTCCCAAGCATAATTACGCTGATAGATAGGTATTTTGTATAAGATAGATGTCCCTCTGTTCGAGAAATAGATGTCGTTAATCGAACATTCTTCAAGAATAGTTTTCAAATCTTTCATAGCCATTATTATTTATAGAAACCATTTAATTGGAAGAAATACAGATAGTTTTTATACACACCATCTTTTTCATCCTTAAGATTCTTCAATATTTCACCATTGCCACTATACTCACAGCATTCCTGCGCCCAACCATCTTTAATGTCCTCATTAGAAAGCGGATTAAGTTTATCTGCCAAAGCACTTAGTAAAGAGGCTGGCGTATCTTGTTTAGCAATCAGCTTATACATATTGAATGTATTAATTTTATCACTCCACCCCATAATATAATTCTGTGCAGAAAGCCAGCCGAGGTTAGTGTATTGCGCTCTCAATGAATAAGCCCATATAAACGCATATATAACAAATTGTTCAAATAGTTCCATATCTTCTTTCGTCGGATATGTTTCTGGACAAAATCTATCAACATAAAGTAGAACAGAGGTATCAAACATCAGACGTGCTATGCCATTACCTATACCTTTTTTGAAATATCGATCCAGAGTTTTAACTATAATATTATCGTTGATATAGAACCCCTCATACTTATTGTTGTTCTGTATATCCTTGAGTATATTATAGTAGTGTTTTGTATATTCAAAGAATGGCTTGCCTGCAATTATTGGTGTGTTCAGCTGGAACGCATTTACATTTCGAGTTCCCGAAACAAAAGGCATAGCAGAAGAGTTAACCATGTCAGCATAGCAATAGGCACTCTTATAGAATTGGGCATAAGGTGTCCTTGCAGAACGTGTAATACCTTTGAACATCTGGATATTATGCTCATTTAAGACATTGGCTTTGTTGCCACTTACCCATTCTTTAATACGATATAGATAATTACCAAAGAAATCGGCTAAACCACTTTGTGAGACCTGTTCCCAATCCTTTACCATCTTTTCTGTTTCTTCATCACTAATGTCATTCATTTCACGAAGATGGTACGCTTTCAGTAAATCATGAGGGTAAAGAGCCTTACCTCGAGCATTTTGAGAATCAAAGAATTGGAACGCTTCTGATACATCGGAGGTTATCACAACTATCAACTCACACCTATTCTCAATGTACTCCTTAAGACGTTCCATTTCTCGTTGATGTTCTATAGCTGACTCGCTTTCCTCAGATTTTAATCCAACCCTTCGGTAAAGTGCATTATAATTGTTAGCAATGTTATGGTTATTGTGTTCATTATCATATATCTTCTGTTGCAAGAACTCTATACCTTTTTCTCCTAATGCTGTTAGAAGAAGTGAGAAAGTTATTGTTCGTTGCTGACCATCAACAATATCATATAGGTTCTTACCCTTTGCTTTATGAAGGATAAGTGTGCCGACTCTGTATCTTTCTTTGTTGCTATTCTTTGCATCAATAATATCATCAAGCAATTGAATGGCATTACGAGCAGTCCATTTGTATGGACGTTGATAAATAGGCACACACAATTTTACGCCTTTGATTGGCTCCCCGTTATCCGTTATAGTTATGGTTTGACGAAGGAGTAAATCACCTATAGTAGTTATTGATAACGTCAAATTATTCATATTCTGCTAGTTCTTTAGATATTGTCATATTATACTTATTGATGTACTTTCCTATTGGAGTAATCATAAACCTGGATGTTCCAAGATTAATATTCTCCAGTTTCAAAGCCTTATACCAGGTGTGGCCAGCCTTTTCTGCCATATATAAGAACAGTCGTTTCACTTTCTGTGACGTGCAAGCCTCCAGTAATGTCTGAACCAACTTGGGACGCAATGTCGTCAAGCCCTCCATGATATAATAGATATCGAGCAAAGATGATGATGCATCCGGCAAGTTCAAACACTCCAACATGGCACGCTCTGGAGATGACACCAGCAAATCATGTTGATTGATTGTCATGGTTTCTACCCCCAACAGCTCATCACCCAGAAAAGAGGTAGTCATATATTTTATAGTCATATCCCACTCCTCTTTTAGTAACCATGAAGGTAACTTGTTGCTTTTGTCTGTAAACAGATAAGCCATAGGTTTCCCCATTGACAGGTAATGGGAGTATCCGCGGAGTTCCAAAGCTGTATATGCACCTACAACACAACTCTTACTAAGTTGAGTGTTGTATGACGATACAGCAGCAAACAGGCTTGGTTCTGTCCCGTGTATCTTATAAACTCCTTTCGAAATACGGTCAAGCCATCCACTTTTCATATAAGCATACTGACCACGTGCATCCAATCCTTGACTTGAAAGCCACGAACCAAACAAGACCGATTCATTGGGTGCCGTCTCTAATATTTGCTGTATTTTTGTAGCCATCTTCGTTTATTTTATGAATACCAGCCTAAATTTGTTGCAAATATACTCTTTTTATTTTATTCAACCAAACATTTTCCTCAAATAACGGCTATTTTTATATAAATTTATCTCCAAATTCGTATTTTTAGCGAATTTAAGAGTAAAAAACGTGCAAAAAACTATAAACAGAGATACAATTGCCATCAAAAGAAAAAGAGGTCGATAGCCACAGTCGTCCCTGAAGATGACTGCCAACAATAACATAAAGTAGAAAAAGAAAAAGACGCAGGTTTGCTCGCTTTCTTCTTCTGCAGCCCACGTAATCGATATGTACAACAACAAGCGTTTACCAAAGGGCATCCACATAGTCGTGGCTGATGACAAATCGGCTTCGAAAGTGGGAGGAACACCCTTAACCGAAGAACCGCATGCGCCTTGGGGCTATATATTTATCCAGCATATCAGCCACCATAGCCGACAGCCTGATGCGTCCGTTCATGAAGATAATGTCAGAAGAGCCCGAAAGAGTCACGTTCCTGCGAGATCCATTCGTGAAGTTTGCCAAAGACCATGTCAAGCTCAGAGTACTGACAGGAGTGTTACGCGGACAAGAAGGTTACGTAGTGCGCATATTGCGCGATCGTCAACTGGTAATGGAATTCGGAGGCTATGCCGTAGCCATCAGCAACGTACATCGTGAAGACTTCGAAATAGCAGAGCAAGATTAGTGTCAAACTCACAATTCTTTCATAGAACACGAATTACCACGAATTATCCACGAATTACTTTGGTTAAGTGTTAAATGTTAAGTGTTAAATTGTTAGGGTGCGAAACAACTCATAATTGACCAACTCTCAATCGCAGG
>CAJJOL010000018.1:0-61153 GCA_905193385.1 uncultured Prevotella sp.
TCACAACTTGCCGAAATATCCGCAGAACTTAATGCCTCGCTGTCCGACCCGCAAGTGGAAATGGACAAGGAAGAAAAGAAGAAGAGGCGCAAGTTAGCCAAGGAACTCAAGGAACGTAGCGAGAAACTGGCTGAATACAACCAACATCTTGAAACTCTCGGTGACCGCAACTCTTATTCAAAGACCGACAAGGATGCTACATTCATGCACATGAAGGAGGATGCTATAAACGACGGGCTGACAAAACCCGGGTACAATCTTCAGATTGCAACCGAGAACCAGTTCATCACCAACTTTGCATTGTTCCCCAACCCTACAGACACCCTTACCTACATCCCATTCATGGAGTCGTTCCGTGAGCGTTACGGACACTTTGCGTCAACGGAAGTGGCAGACTCTGGTTATGGTTCCGAGGAGAATTACGAGTTTATGGAGCAGAACGGCACCGCTGCCTATGTGAAATACAACCGCTTCCATATAGAGCACCGTCCGCAGTATGTACCGGATCCGTTCCGCTCGGAAAACTTCTATTACAACAAGAAGGAGGACTATTGCGTTTGTCCGATGGGACAACACATGACACGCACTGGAACCAGCCACAAGACAAGTGCGAGTGGATACGTCTCCAATAGGGCAACATATACAGCACAGAACTGTGAAGGATGTCCGCTACGTTGTCTGTGTTTCGATGCATCTGGGGACAGACGTGTGATTGAACGGAATCACAAACTGGAAGCTTACAGACAGAAAGCTAGTGAACTGCTCACCTCAGAGGAAGGTTTAAGGCATAGAGGCAAAAGATGTATTGAGCCGGAAGCGGTTTTCGGACAAATTAAATACAACATGGCATATCGTCGTTTTCGCCATATCGGTGTAGACAAGGTCAAAATGGACTTTGCCTTCTTTGCCATTGCCTTTAATATAAAGAAAATGGTGGCAAAAATGACCAAGGGAGGACTTTTCTCTTATTTGAGGATTTATTTGAACCATATAACGCCATATAAATTGTTTACAAGGCTCCTTTTTGTAGAAAAACAAAAACTCGTTGTACATCCACACAAGAACGTACAACGAGTTTTTTTTATTTATATTGGGAGTTTTGACACGCCCTCCTTTCTATTGCATTAATATATTAAGCCAATAATTTCATTACAGCTTTTTGAACACATTCTTCATCTGTTCGCCCAGGCCTATAGTATAGCCTTGTGATGAGAACACCACACGGTTGAATGTGTCTGCAATGATAAACATAGGCATCTGAGTCTTATTCTGCAGTTTCATTTCACGTGCAATCTGTTCACGTATTGCACCATTTTTATCAATGGCGTACTGTACTGTAGAAGGCAAAGACCCAAATTCATCTTTCTGGAACTTCTTGGCATCGGCCTCACTCTCAAAGAGCAGAACAACGGGACGGCCCCATGATTCGAATGCCGCACGTTCCTTCTCTATGTCGTGCAATGCATGGTTGGTAGGCTCCTGGCCGACACCAAGAACGGCAAGGATATAGTAGCCACGACCTGTCTGCGAAAGAATACTCACGTCTTTACCATCCTTGTTTATAATCGACTCCGAGTTAAACTGACCGATTACACTCACGTCATTAGCATCGTGACGTATGTCAAGCGGTAGGGTAGTGGTCTTGCCTTCTTCGATGTTGAAGAAACGTGTGGCCGCAAGTACGCTACCACTAGCTAGTCGTGTACCAGTAGTGAGCATATATGTACCCGTGTCGAACGAGTAGCCATTCTTGAATGTGTTGCTCCAGCAGGTACCATTGCCCATGTCTGCCTGACCCTCTTCAAAGTTCATCAATTTTGGTGAACCATTTACAATTCGACTGATTGTGAAGTGGTTGTAGTACCTAGGGTCATCAAGAGATGCCGACGGCTTGTATGTGAGTACGAGTTTGCCAGTAGGAGCTGCAGCCTGCTCTTTCGACTCAAACTTAACGTCCATCCACTTTCCGTCTTTCATATATTGCACTTTGCCAGTAATTGCATCTTTGCGGGCCTCAATACCAAGACTACGGGCTACGTCTACGAAGAATATGTCGCGTGAGCGCTCATCGGTTGTTTTGGATTCCATTACGCCTACTGGTGTCTGTGCAATATGCAATGCGTTATACTCAGGAGCTATGCGTAGGTTTTTGTTTATCCAAGAAACAAGCGCTGTTGGGTCTTTGCGGAACATGTCGGCTGTCTTGCCAGCAAAGGCCTTTTCAAAGTAGTTCTTGAATGGTATTGAGATCATCTCATCTTCCACACGAGGCGACAACTGATTAGTCTTGGCTGTGAAATTGTCTTCGAGAATTTCCATTGGAATGTCACGCAAGTCCTTGTCACTTAGTGTTGAAAGAACTCCGAGTGCACGCTTCTCATTATCCTTGTGCCGAGCCAGGAAGTCGATGATGGTCTGCTTGTTGCCACGTGACTTAACGAGATATTCTGTAGCGCGAGGATTGATTTTTTCCGCTTGTTCCTTTGTAAGGAATGTTGCTGTGTAAGCTTTACGTATTGAGTCCTCGTAAGCAAAGCGTCGGTTGTTCTCCTTACGCATTTCATCACTTACATACGGAGTCTTAACGTTCTCAACCGGTGGTACGATATTGAATGTTTCCTCATCGAATGAAGTCTTCGACTTATCCGACAGAACGCTGTGATTAAGGGTTATTGTCACAATGTTGTCTTTGCCAAACGAGGCCTTGCTGTAACCGTATTTTCCGTCTTTGGAAGCCCAAATCAGCAAGTCACCCTTACCAGCCGATAGTGATGTACGTCCCTGAGCATCTGTTCGCTTGGTCACGGCTGTATAGTATTCCGCGTAGTTGTAAATCTTAAACTCCACCTTTGCTCCGTTTACAGGATTTCCGTCGGTGTCTTTTACTTCAAATTTCACTTCTGCTGTAGGTGCATAGTTGGAAGTAAGATTTATTTCGGTGAAGTTATTTGTACGCAACAGCACTTCCTCCGGGCCGTTGTAGTTGCCGAATACGCGTGTGTGCATAAGCATGGCTCTCGATGCAGGAGCGTTAAACCATCCGAGATTTAACACAGGTTCAGGCTCACAGGCTCCGAGGAAATACCATTTTCCATCAGCCCAAGCTTCTACCCATGCATGATTGTCATCGGTATGTGCCCAACGCGGAGTGTAAACCTGGCGAGCAGGTATTCCCATTGCTCTAAAGGCAGCCACGGCAAATGTACTTTGTTCTCCACAGCGTCCAGTAGCCGTACGTAGGGTCTGCAAAGGCGATGAAGTACGTGCATCTGCCGGTTGATAAGTAACCTTCTCGTGACACCAATGGTTTATTTCAAGAATAGCATCATGCATAGAGAGATTTTTGATGCGTTCCTTCAGTTCATTGTAGAAATAAGCTCGTGAAGCATCAAGCGGTTCATTGTTCACTCTTATTGGCAACACAAAGTGACGAAACAATAGTTCAGGTACATTCTTGCCCCACGCCATTTCATTACGAGCCTTGAACGAAAGGCGCACGTTGTCGGCAAAGAACGATGTTGGATAATCTGTAACGTCTGCCAATGGCATATAGGCGTACAGAAATTTTAGTGCCTCTTCTTCGTCGGCTGTCAGTTTTTCCTTTTGAGTGTTGTAGAATTTTTTTCCTACAGTCTTGATGCGTTGGTTAAACAGATTTTCCATTCCGGCACGGTATTTAGTGTCTGAAATAAAACCACTCTGTGCACCAGCTGTCAATGTTAATGCTAATAATGAAGCAGAGATTAGTATTCCTTTCATTTGGTTTAATTATAATATGTAAAAATAGGAGGGTGCGGCATTAATTGTCCGGCCCTCCTAAATATTCTATCGTTCAGATTTCTTACAAGTCAATCTTCTTAGCTCTACGTTCGTGACGACCACCTTCAAATGGAGTTTTGAAGAATTCGTCCATAATCTTCTCGGCTGTCTTGTTGTCGATAAATCTTCCTGGCATAACGAGAATATTAGCATCGTTATGCTGACGAGTCAATCCTGCAATTTCCGGCGTCCAGACTAAAGCAGCACGTACTCCCTTGTGTTTGTTGAGTGTCATTGCCATTCCTTCGCCGCTGCCACAAATGCCGATACCAGGATAAACATCGCCCTTAGCGATTGCTTCACCCAAAGCGTGTGCGAAATCAGGATAGTCACAGCTCATATCGCTGTATGTACCATAGTCCTTAAATGGTATGTTATGACTTTCAAGATATTCTACTACAAACTTCTTCAATGCGTAACCTGCGTGGTCGCAGGCAATACCTACTGTCTTGATTTCCATAGTTATTAGTTTTATTTGTTAGACAAAAAGTTCTTTACTTCCTTATATACGTTCTCAGCGTTGAAACCAAGTTTCTCGTCGAGCACCTTATATGGCGCTGAGAATCCGAACGACTCCATTCCGTAAACCATTCCGTTTGCACCTACGAGGCTCTGCAGGGTTACGGGCAGACCTGCTGTCATACCGAATACCTTAGCTCCAGTAGGCAAGATGCTCTCCTGATACTCCTTGCTCTGCGTGCGGAACAGACCCTCTGAAGGTACGCTCACGATACGAATCTTGATTCCTTCCTTACGGAGCAACTCAGCACCAGCTACGAGTGTTGAAACCTCAGAGCCAGAAGCGAGCAATATGACGTCAAAGTCGGCATCGGAACCCTTAACTACATAAGCACCCTTGCGAGCCTGCTCATAATCATTACCCTCTGGCAGAGATGTGATGTTCTGACGTGAGAAGATGAGAGCTGTAGGAGTAGACATGTTCTCAATAGCCATCTTCCAGCATACTGTGGCCTCGTCTACGTCTGCCGGACGGAATACGCGTACTGAGTCCTCGCCCTTATGGTTCTTGAGCTTCTCCATAAGGCGAATCTGTGCTTCTTGCTCTACCGGCTCGTGTGTAGGTCCGTCCTCGCCTACGCGGAATGCGTCGTGAGTCCAGATAAACTTGATTGGTACACGCATAAGGGCCGCCATACGGATAGCTGGCTTCATATAGTCTGAGAATACGAAGAATGTTCCGCAAGCCGGAATTACGCCACCGTGCAGATACATACCGATGCATACGCAAGCCATTGTGAGCTCTGATACACCAGCCTGGAAGAAAGCACCGGTGAAGTCATTAGCCTGAAGATTGTGTGTATGCTTGAGGAATCCGTCGGTCTTGTCGCTATTGCAGAGGTCGGCCGATGAAACTACCATATTACCTACCTGCTCTGACAAAACACCGAGGCAAGCAGCCGAAGCGGCACGTGTAGCAGCGTCGCGTTTCTGTACCAACTGGCTCCAGTCTACCTTAGGAGCGTTGCCCGAGAACCAGTCATCCATCTTGGCAGCCAGTTCAGGGTTATGCTTGCGCCATTCAGCTTCTTCAGCGTGGCGTGCCTTTACTATCTCACGCAACTCGGCATTACGGTTAGCGTACAGTTCTTTTACGTCATCAAACACCACAAACGGGTTCTCTACATCGCCACCGAGGTTCTTAACAGTATTTGTGTATGCATCGCCACCGAGAGGAGCGCCGTGTGTCTTAACGCTGTGCTCATAGCTTGAACCGTCGTCCTTGCGTGCGCCCTTTGCCATGATAGTGTGACCAATAATGAGTGTTGGACGCTCCGTCTCCTTGTTAGCAAGGATCAAAGCAGCACGAATTTCGTCAGGGTCGTTGCCGTTGATTTCCAGTACGTTCCATCCCCATGACTCATACTTCATACGTGTATTTTCGTTCATTACGACGTTACATTCGGTAGAGAGCTGAATCTCGTTTGCGTCGTAGAACATGATGAGGTTGTTGAGCTTCAGCAAACCTGCGATACGGCCTGCGCCCTGCGAAACTTCCTCCTGTACGCCACCGTCTGATATGTAGGCATAAATCTTGTGCTGCATCATGGTCTTACCCAGACGAGCCTCAAGGAATTTTTCGGCAATAGCAGCACCTACAGCATATGTGTGTCCCTGTCCGAGCGGACCTGATGTGTTCTCGATGCCGTGCATGATGTCGCGCTCAGGGTGTCCTGGGCATACCGAGCCCCACTGACGGAATGTCTTCAGCTCGTCTATGGTGAACTTGCCTTGCAATGCAAGTGCAGAATAGAGCATTGGCGACATATGACCCGGATCCAAATAGAAGCGGTCACGACCTTCCCATTCTGGCCGTTCGGGGTCGAATACCAAAAACTCAGAGAAAAGGACATTTATGAAGTCGGCGCCACCCATGGCTCCACCGGGATGTCCTGATTTCGCTTTTTCTACCATTGACACGGCGAGCAGACGTATGTTGTCAGCTGCAAGATTCATCAATTCCTTGTTGTTCATATTTATTAGATGTTTAACTTATTCTTTTTGTTAATGTGCAAAGAAGTTTTCAATAATGCAAAGATAGTGTAATTTAAGCGCACTACAAAATTAAAACCGAAAAAAGTTTGATTTTACTTATCTGCATCATACAAAAAAACATAAGTACCGAAGCGGTATTCATAAAAACAAAAAACATAGATTGTCTCACGACAACCTATGCTTTCTTAACCTTAATAATCTAATACCATGAAAAACACATTGCAAAGATAGCTTTTATTTCCATACTTGGCAAGTGTTTATGTCTTATATTAATGATATTATAACATCTTTTAATGATTTACGTCACTTATTTTGATTTATTTTGTGCGACACCAATGCTTATATGAAAACACTTCCTATCTGATAGACAACAGCCGAAACTATCCAAGCCAGAAATGTGGTGTACACAGCTGCAAATGTTGCCCAGCGCCACGAACCCGTTTCGCCCTTTATTGCCGCTATTGTTGCTATGCAGGGGAAGTAGAGCAGTACGAACAGCAGGAAGCAATAGGCTGTAAGAGGTGTTATTCCGTCGGCTGTCATCTGGCTGTACAGATGTGAGTAGGCTTGCTCGCTACCTTCCTCGGCTGCGTCGTCGCTGTGGTAGAGTATTCCCATTGTCGATGCTACTATCTCCTTGGCTCCTACTCCCGAAATCAGTCCTACGTCCAATTTCCAGTCAAATCCCTGAGCTTTGAATACCGGTTCGATGGCATGTCCTATCATTCCGATGTAGCTTTGCTCCTGTTGCTGTTCGCGTGTCAGGTTCTCGTTGTGCGGGAAATACCCCAATGCCCACACCACGATACTTGCCACGAGTATTATACCGCCCATCTTCTTCAGGTATTCCTTGCCCTTCTGCCATGTATGGCGTGCGATGGCCTTGGCTGTGGGGAATCGGTAGGGTGGGAGTTCCATTACAAACGGGGTGTCCTCGCCCTTGAACAAGGTCTTGCTGAACAGGCGGCTCATTATCACTGCCATGATAATGCCTATTACATATAGCGACATCATTATCGACGAACGATATTGCGGGGCAAACATCGTACCTATTATCATTATATATATGGGGAAACGTGCCGAGCAACTCATGAGTGGCAATATGAGCATCGTTATGAGTCGTGAGCGACGGCTTTCTATTGTGCGAGTTGCCATTACGGCTGGTACGTTACATCCGAATCCCATAATCAGCGGTATGAACGACTTGCCGTGCAGTCCCATCTTGTGCATCAGTTTGTCCATGATGAAGGCTGCGCGCGACATGTAGCCGCTGTCTTCCATAAACGATATGAAGAAGTAGAGTATGAGTATCTGTGGCAGGAACACAATTACCGAACCCACACCGCCTATCACGCCGTCTACAAGCATATCTTTTATCGGACCGTCCATCATGCGCTCTGAGATGACCGAGCCGATCCAGTCCACTCCCGACTCAATCCATCCCATAGGATACTGTCCCAACGAGAAGGTTGCTTCAAACATCACCCACAGCATCAGTATGAAGATAGGGAAGCCCACATACTTATTTGTAATGATGCTGTCTATGAGATGTGTCACCTGATAGGTGTCCCGTTCGGTTCCTGTCTTATAGCCTGCTTCCTGCAATGCTCCGTGAATAAAACCGTATTTGGCATCCATTATGGCTGTCTCGCTGTCCTCGTGAGTGTATTTCATCACATCTGCCATGGCCTTGTCGCGAGCGGCAAGAATCGTCTCAGGATGAGCGGTAGTACTCTTGATGAGCTGTTCGGTATCGTTGTCCTTCTCCAGAAGCTTTATGGCAAGATAGCGTGTTGAGTATTTGTGACGCAACCCGTTCTCTTTTTTTATCTCACATTGAATGGCTTTAATTCCTTCTTCTATATATATACCATGATTTATATGAATGTGTCGGAAAACGTTATGCTTAGGCTTGACACCCGAGGCGAAGTCTTCGTCGTGGTCTGGTTGCCCGGTATCAGTCTTGCTATATTGTTCGTGCCATTGTCTGATACCCTCAGCCACCTCGGGATCGAGATTACCATTGGCATCAAGAAAGTCCAGACCCTCATACATATTAATAATAATATGGAAAAGCAGTTCCACGCCGCGTCCTGTAGTGAAAGTTGTAGGAATCATCGGAACGCCAAACAATTCACCCAACTTAGCATAGTCTACATTGTCGCCTCGTTTCTCGGTCTCGTCAAACATATTAAGTGCGCACACCATACGAAGGTGCATGTCTATGAGCTGGGTGGTGAGATACAGGTTGCGTTCAAGATTGCTTGTGTCGATGACATTGATAATCACATCTGGCGTTTGCTCGATTATCTGCTTACGCACATAGAGCTCTTCTGGCGAATAGGCCGAAAGCGAGTAGGTGCCAGGCAAATCGACGATATTGAATTCGTAGCCTTCGAATGTAGCGTGTCCTACCTTTGCGTCTACAGTAACTCCCGAGTAGTTGCCAACACGTTCGTGTGCTCCACTTGCGAAATTGAACAACGATGTCTTGCCACAGTTGGGGTTGCCCACGAGTGCCACATTTATGGTACGTCGTTTCTTCATTGCAGCATCACGAAGTTGTAAGTCGGTGAGCTTTTCTGTGTTTTCCGCTTCATTGTCGTTATCAATCTCAGGTGTCTCAGCTGGGATTGATACTTGTGAGGTGGCATTTTTCTCTATTGCAGCCGCCTCTTCGGTTGATATAATCTCTATCATCTCGGCCTCGGTACGTCGCAACGACACCTCGTATCCCATGATTTTGTATTTAACGGGGTCCTGAAGTGGTGCATTCTGCAATACGTCCACCACTTTTCCCTTGATGAATCCCATTTCAACTATGCGCTTACGGAAACCTCCGTGTCCCATGACCTTTACGATGACACCGCGTTCGCCAGTTTTTAAATCTGATAGTTTCATTTTTCTATATTTGTTATTTTTTCCCGAAACGCAAAATTACATATAAATAATGATACGTGACTTGATTTGTCCACTACTTTTTCAAAAATACCTAAAAATGATGAGTCGACAGACTGCTGTCTTATTAAAAAAGTCCATTTCTGACGATTATATTGCCTATAAAATTGTGTGTGTTCGCATTTTTACATTACCTTTGCATCAACTTTGATTAATAAACTAATTTGTTATGGTTAAAATCACATTTCCCGATGGTTCGGTTCGTGAGTACGAACAGGGCGTAACGGGGTTACAAATCGCCGAGAGCATTTCGCCGGCTCTCGCTCGCAACGTTGTATCTTGCGGTGTTAATGGCGAAACAGTGGAGCTTAACCGTCCTATCAATCAGGACGCTACCATCGCCCTCTACAGATTTGAGGACGAAGAGGGCAAGCACACTTTCTGGCACACATCTGCCCACCTTCTTGCCGAGGCTCTCAAGGAGCTTTATCCTGGCATTCAGTTCGGCTTCGGTCCGGCTGTTGAGAATGGTTTCTTCTACGACGTTATGCCTAAGGAAGGCGACGTCATCTCCGAGACCGACTTCCCGAAGATTGAGGCTAAGATGAAGGAACTCGCCAAGAAGAACGAGCCGGTTGTTCGTCGCGAGGTGCCTAAGGCTGAGGCATTGGCTGAATTCCAGGCCGACGGTCAGACTTACAAGTGTGAGCACATTGAGCAGGACCTTGAGGACGGCACTATCTCAACATACACCCAGGGCAACTTCACCGACCTCTGCCGTGGTCCGCACCTTATGAATACTGGTGCTATCAAGGCTGTCAAGATTACAAGTGTTGCCGGTGCTTTCTGGCGTGGCGATGCCAAACGCGATCAGATGACCCGTATCTACGGCATCTCGTTCCCCAAGAAGTCTATGCTCGACGAGTATCTGCAGATGCTTGAGGAAGCCAAGAAGCGCGACCACCGCAAGATTGGCAAGGAGATGGAGCTTTTCATGTTCTCTGAGCGTGTGGGCAAGGGTCTGCCTATCTGGTTGCCAAAGGGTACCGACCTCCGTCTGCGTCTGCAGGACTTGCTGCGCAAGCTCCTCAAACCGTACAATTATCAGGAGGTTATCACTCCGGGTATCGGAGGCAAGAGCCTCTACGTCACTTCTGGCCACTACGCTCACTATGGCAAGGACGCCTTCCAGCCTATCCACACACCAGAGGAGGACGAGGAGTATATGCTCAAGCCTATGAACTGTCCTCACCACTGTGAGGTCTTTGCACGCAAGCCACGTTCTTATAAGGATCTGCCTTTGCGTATTGCTGAGTTCGGTACTGTATTCCGCTATGAGAAGAGTGGCGAGCTGCACGGACTTACACGTGTGCGTACATTCACACAGGACGACGCCCACATCTTTGTACGTCCAGAGCAGGTGAAGCAGGAGTTTGAGAACATTATTGACATCATCCTCAAGGTGTTCAGCATCTTTGGTTTCGAGAACTACGAGGCTCAGATTTCTCTCCATGACCCGAAAGACACAGAGAAGTATATCGGCAGCAAGGAGATTTGGGCAGAGTCGGAGAATGCTATCCGTGAGGCATGCCGTGAGAAGGGTCTTGAGGTACACGAGGAGGTTGGCGAGGCAGCCTTCTATGGTCCTAAACTCGACTTCATGGTTAAGGATGCCATCGGCCGTCGTTGGCAGCTTGGTACAATCCAGGTCGACTACAACCTCCCGCAGCGCTTTAAGCTGGAGTATACAGCCGAGGACAACTCTAAGCAGACTCCGGTTATGATTCACCGTGCACCATTCGGTTCAATGGAGCGCTTCACAGCTGTGCTCATCGAGCATACTGCTGGTCACTTCCCATTGTGGCTTACACCTGATCAGGTGGCTGTGCTGCCTATCTCAGAGAAATACAACGAGTACGCCAAGGAGGTGCAGAAGTTCCTTGATAAGCAGGGCGTCCGTGCCGTTGTAGACGATCGTAATGAAAAGATCGGTCGTAAGATTCGCGACAACGAGCTCAAGCGTGTACCTTATATGGTTGTAGTTGGCGAGAAGGAAGCTGCCGAGGGTCTTGTTTCTATGCGTAAGCAGGGTGGTGGCGAGCAGGCTACTATGACCAAAGAAGAGTTCGCTAAGCGTATCAACGATGAGGTTGCCGAGCAGCTCAAAGCCGCTGAGGAATAATCGTAAAAACGACTGGATAAATAACGTAGGAGGCTTCCTATAAACTGAAAGCTCCCAACTGGTGACTAACCCTCTTCAGTTGGGAGTTTTTGTTTGTCGGCTTCGGGATGCCTTCGGGATGCGTTCGGGTGAGAAGTTCTTTTGTTTATATTACAAAGTTACGACTTTCGCAATTGGCAATCATACGATATCGTACAAAACGTGCAATTTATAGTTGTTTATTTATGAATACCATTTGTAAGTAACGCCCATTATGATAAATAGAGATGTTTGATACCAGAAGATACAACAAGAAGGACATTATCATTATTATATGAAGTAAGATAACATTGTTCTTGTTGTATCTTCTATCCTATCATATAGAAAGGCAATATATATATTTTAGAAAGGCAATCCCACAGCAAAATGCACAGAAAGATCTCTTCCAAGATTAGGATTTGCTATTGGGTAATGCTCGTTTGATGTGGTGTATGCCGGGTTTATAGCCTTCATGCCACAGTCGAGTCTGACTATGAAGTAATCGAAGTTGACACGCAACCCTAATCCGTAAGCCACAGCAAGTTGCTTGAGGAATGTATCAAACTTGAACTGTCCTCCTGGTTGGTCCTTGTAATTTTTAAGAGTCCAAATATTTCCAGCATCAATAAAGAATGCGCCATTGAATTTCCAGAATAAGGCAGTACGCAATTCGACGTTCATGTCCAGTTTCATGTCACCAGTCTGGTTGATGAAGTCAATCTTGCCGTCTGAACCACGGAACTTTCCAGGACCAAGTTCCCTTACGTTCCAACCTCTTACGGAATTGGCCCCCCCCGAGAAGTATCTTTTCTCGAATGGCAGAATATTGCTGTTGCCATAAGGGTAAGCGATTCCAAGTCCGAAATGAAGCGCAAGTTGGTTTTTCACATCAAGTTGCAGAAGATGTGTGTAGTCGAAATCGCCCTTAACATATTGTGCATATGCAATCTTGAATAGCGTATACTGGCCATCCGAATTTTTGTTGGCTTTTGTAATATGCGAAATAGCGTTCAGCACATTGCCTCCCACCTCAATATTTGTTCTAAATGCTTGGTTGTTAGTGTTATACGACACGTTAATACCTGTTTTTACGATGAATAAATCCTCATAATTATACTTAAGGATTGCATTACGATAGGTAGTGTCGTCAAGATAATTGCTCTTGAATGTGGATGAAATCCACGGCATGTGTACAAAGTTGATGTCGATTAAGTCGAAACGGTAAGCCAGCCCACTAAGACTTTTCCAATAATATCGCCATGCCGATGTAAGAACGCGCCGATGGAACTCAGGTCGGTTCTGCATGTTGTAGCTGAACATAAGCTCCGACTTGGCACTATTATTGTAACGCACACTTTGCGATAAAAAAGGTGCAATAATGCGCGGAAATGCCAGTC
Source organism: uncultured Prevotella sp. (assembly GCA_905193385.1). Lineage (GTDB taxonomy): Bacteria > Bacteroidota > Bacteroidia > Bacteroidales > Bacteroidaceae > Prevotella. Next base: position 12,829 of record CAJJOL010000018.1, read on the forward strand.
GGGTTTCAACGTTATATTCGACATAATTCTGATTTTGGTATCCGTCAAGCCCTTTTATTGCCTCGTAGGCACCACGAAGTTGAACAGAAAAAAGTTCGCTTCCACGGAATATATTGTTGTTGGAATAAGTCAAAGTTGCAGCTGCGCCAAAGTCGCCCTCTGTATTTGTCCCTTCTGGTTGGAACGATATAGTATTGGGGTTGCGTGTGCTTACCTTAATACCACAATCAAGTTGTCCGTCTTTCTCATTCTCGTCAAAATGAATATTTGTAAATCTTACAGCATTCAGACGCGAGAAGTTGTTGTATGTATTCTGCACATCGACAGCCGAATATTTGTTGCCCCGTCTTATTGTCGTATTATTATGTAACACCTTGGTACGCAGAGCGATACGTTCGGAATTGACGGGGATAAAGTCAACTTTATTTATATAATATTTCTTATGATTTGTTTCCGGACTATTATTTGAAGCCTTATACTTATGAAGACGCATAGTGACATCTACCCTACCAGGAGTTAATGTAGAGTCTACTTCAAACTTAATGAAGTCTTTATTGAACTTGTAATACCCTTCTTTGGTAAGCAGATTAGTGATACGTTTGCGTTCATCGTCGAGAGCATGTATAGAGAATCGCATGCCACGCTTCAGATTGACATTAAGCGCGCCAAGCTGCTGCAGCGTATTGCGTACGCTATCGTCCTCAACGACTACGTTAACAGAATCTATGGTATAATAGATACCGGGAATGGCGTTATATTTCACTTCTATCTTTCGTCCTTTGCGCTTTACGGAGTAGCTGGCCTTAGCATGAAGATAGCCTTCAGACTGCATATACATAGCCATATAATTGCATGAAGCAGCAGCCTTGACAGAATCATATATAACAGGAGATTCGCCCAAACCGCGCAAGAATTTGTTGCCCCATTGCGTAGAGTCTCGACCAGACATACTATATAGCGACAATGGCACCTTGAACAGCGAGAACCACTTGGAATTGGGGCGTTGCTGGACATACGGCATAAGTGATGAAGCCTTAATGTCAGATTGCTGACATTCTATCTTAACGTTTTTAAGAAGGTAGTCGTCGGCAGGCACAAACTTGGTTGTTGAGCACGAAGCCATGAACAGGACTGCAATAAACGGCAGCGCAAGTATTTTGTTTAGAGATGATTGTCGTGACATAAAACATTGAAAAAACTTATGCAAAGATACTAATTTATTAATTAATATGCTTATCTTTGTCGAACAAATAGTAACTGACAAATAGAAAACGCCATAATGCTTAGCAAGAACAAGATAAAGTTTTTACACTCCCTGGAGATGAAAAAGAACCGCGATGCGCATCAATCCTTTGTAGCTGAAGGTCCGAAAATAGTGCACGACATAATGTCAAGACACAAAGACCAGCTGTCGGTAATTGCCGCGACTGAGGAGTGGTTTGCACAGGAACACGAACTTATGGCCGGCTTGCAATGCGAGAGAATCGTAGTTTCGTCCGACGAACTCACAAAAGTAAGTTTCCTGTGTCATCCACAACAGGTTATTGCGGTATTCAGGAAGTTTGCAGAAATGACTGCTGAGGAGTTGCCTTCACTTGCCGAAAAACTCACACTCGTACTTGATGGAGTGCAAGACCCAGGCAATCTGGGCACTATCATCCGCATAGCCGACTGGTTTGGCATTGAGGACATTATCTGCAGTAAGGACACGGTCGACGTGTACAATCCAAAGGCTGTGCAGGCCACGATGGGCAGCATTGTGCGAGTGAGAGTGTCGTATATGGACTTGAAGCAGCTTTTCGAAGCCATTCCCCCTACTCTACCAGTTTATGGTACACTTCTTGAAGGAAATAATATGTATTCAGAACAGCTGTCGCATAACGGCATAATAATAATGGGCAACGAAGGCAAAGGCATCTCGCCCCAAATCAGGCAATTCATAACCAAGGGATTGCGTATCCCCAACTATCCAGAAGGTCGTGACACAGCCGACAGTCTTAACGTAGCTGTTGCCACAGCTATAATATGCGCAGAATTTAGAAGAAGATAGTATGGAAAACGAAATGAAAAAGACCCGGATTCTCTTTATTGACAGAGACGGAACTATTGTAAAGGAACCTGCTGACGAACAGGTTGACAGCTTTGAGAAGCTGGATTTTGTTGAAGATGCTATAAGCAGCCTTAGATTCATACATGAGCACACGGATTTCATGTTTGTAATGGTAAGCAATCAGGACGGACTGGGTACGGATAGTTTTCCTACCGAGACCTTTCTGCCCGTACACAACTTCATAATAAAGACATTGGCAGCCGAGAACGTCGTGTTTGAAGCCCAACACATCGACGACCACTTCCCCGAGGACAACTCGCCCATGCGTAAGCCTGGGACGGGAATGCTGCGCGAATACATGAATAATGACAAGTATGATTTGGAGAATTCGTATGTGATTGGCGACCGCGAATCGGATGCCAGGCTTGCCGAAAACCTCGGCTGCAAGTCGCTTGTTCTCGGTCGTGACGGAATGACATGGCCTAAGATTGCCGAAATACTTTTTGCTGGCGAACGCACGGCTTCTGTAGAACGTGCCACTAAGGAGACTTCCATACGTATAGCTATGAACATCGACGGACACGGCAGATGCAACATAAACACGGGACTCGGATTCTTCGACCACATGCTCGAACAGATAGCCAAACACGGACATGTAGATTTGGACATTGTGTGCAAGGGCGACCTGAATGTGGACGAACACCACACAATCGAGGATACAGCTATAGTACTCGGACAATGTATAGAGAAGTGTCTTGGCTCTAAACGAGGCATAGAGCGCTACGGTTTCTGTCTGCCCATGGACGATTGCCTTTGCCAGGTAGCACTCGACTTCGGCGGACGTCAATGGCTCAACTGGAATGCCGAATTCAAGCGCGAGCGCATAGGCGACATGCCTACCGAAATGTTCCTTCACTTCTTCAAGAGTCTGAGCGACGCTGCACACATGAATCTTGACATTGAGGCACGCGGTACAAACGAGCATCATAAGATAGAAGGAATATTCAAGGCCTTTGCACGCGCTCTGCACATGGCTGTACGACGCGACATCCACCACTTTGAATTGCCCTCTACAAAGGGTATGTTATAGAAAAACAGACAGAGTAATATGGAGAAGACACACGAGCATTTGATAATTGCTTGCGTCGGCACGAACGTCAACCATCAGTCGAACATAGCAAAAGCCAGAGAGATTCTTGACAGCACGTTCGCCGACTGCCGGTTCTCACGCGTCATGCTGACGCTTCCAATCGGAATGGGAAATACGAATGTACACTTCGCCAATATGCTTGTAGTCTTCAATTCAACATTGGACACAGAGGAGGTCGTCAGCAAGCTGAAGCAAATAGAAAGGCAATGTGGCGACACACGTATGGCAAGAAGCCGAGGCGAAGTGATTATGGACATTGACTTGCTGAGATACGACGATGAACTTTTTCATCAGTCTGACTGGCAACGCCATTACATAAAGACGCTAATGGAAGAAATGCTACAAATACAATTAACGAATGTATAAACTACTATAATATTGAAACATATGAAAAAAATATTATTTGCCCTTGCACTTGCCGCGCTGGGCGCAACGGAATCGATGGGACAGAACAAGCCTCAGGAGATAAACTTTGCTGAGACCTTCCGTGACTCAACCCTACGCATCGACTACATTTTCTCGGGCAATGCTACCACACAACGCATCTCGCTCGACAAGTTGAACATGTCACCACGTTGGTATGGCAAGCGCAAGCATCTGGCACAACTACCTGTAGAAGGCAACGGACAGATAACAGTACGTAAGCACGGCACTTCAGAGGTGATTTACCGCAACTCGTTCTCTACACTCTTCCAGGAGTGGCAGTCGTATGACGAAGCCAAGACATCCGACAAGGCATTTGAGAACGTATTCCTTATCCCTATGCCGAACGAGAAGGTTGACGTAACTGTCGATCTGCGCAACAATCGCCATGAGATAACAGGAACAATGACGCACACAGTAGATCCTGCTGACATCCTTATCAGACATACAGGATTCAAGAACCGAACACCTTTCACTACGATACAGCAGGCTGCTGACACTACAAAATGCATCCATATTGCTTACGTAGCCGAAGGATACAAGCTGGACGAGATGAACGTGTTTATTGAGGATGCCAAGATTGCAACCGAAGCGTTGTTTGAGCATGAGCCTTTCAAGTCGATGCGCAACCGTTTCAATATCGTTGCTGTCGAGTCGCCTTCAGTAGACAGCGGAACGAGCGAGCCTTCAAAGGGCATTTGGCGCAATACTGCGCTTGGAAGCCATTTTGACACATTCTATTCCGACCGTTATCTTACAACGCTCAATCTCAAGAGTCTGCACGACGTACTGGCAGGTACTCCCTATGAGCACATCATCGTGCTTGTGAATACCAAGGAATACGGCGGAGGCGGCATCTTGAACTCGTACAACCTGTCTATGACCCACCATCCGATGTACAAACAGGTCGTTGTGCATGAGTTCGGACACAGCTTTGCCGGACTTGCCGACGAGTACGCCTACGAACAAGAGCAAATACCTATGTATCCGCACGATGTGGAGCCATGGGAGAAGAACATAACAACTCTCGTTGACTTCCATGGCAAATGGGAGAATATGATTGAGAAAGGCAAGAAGACAAAGGCTCCTGATAATAAAATAGGTCTCTACGAAGGTGCCGGCTACAGTCTTAAGGGAGTGTATCGTGCTACGCCTGACTGTCGTATGCGCAGCAACGACGTTAAGGAATTCTGTCCGGCTTGCCAGAAGGCTCTACGCGAGCTTATCAACTTCTACACAGAATAGGAGCATATACAACATAATTGAACATAATAAGGGAGTGTCAAGACAAAAAGGTTTTAACACTCCCTCTTTTACAAACAGGATAATATAGAAATGACAAATCAATTTTCGCCATTAGTGTCCGAAGTTATTGCTTATAGCCGCGAAGAGGCAGCAAGACTCTCATGCAGCAGCGTCAGACCAGAACATCTGATGTTGGCTATTTTGCGTGAGCGTAAGAATCCGATGACGGGGATTCTTACAGACTTGGATATTAATGTACATGAATTAAAGCGAAGTATAGAGTCGTTGTCATCATCAGAATCCAAGGCACATGATGACATTCAGATTCAGGCAAACAATGTTACTTCGCTTGACGACAAGACCAATAATATATTGAAGCTCTCGGTTCTTGAAGCCCGATTGGCTCACTCACAAACCGTTAATGTCGAACATATTGTATTGGCCATTCTGCACGACAACGCCTCAAACGGCGTAAAGGCTGTACTCGGAAAATACGGAATAAACTATGAATTGGCAATGAAATATCTGCTGAAACCAAACTCTAAGACAACTGTAGACGGCATAGGGCTGTCAGAGGAAGAGGACGAAAATATGACAGGCCGAAACAGCCGACGTGGCGACAGTACTTCGTCAGCTGGAACAGCCGATATGAGCAAGACAAGTGGTAAGACCGGAACTCCTGTTCTTGACAAGTTTTCAACAGACTTGACAAAGGCCGCATCGGACGGAAAACTGGACCCCGTTGTAGGGCGTACTAATGAGATGCGACGCGTTACAGAGGTGCTATGTCGCCGCAAGAAGAACAATCCGATACTTATAGGCGAACCTGGAGTCGGCAAGAGTGCTATAGCCGAAGGGTTGGCTCAGCAGATTGCAAGCCGACACACGTCACCATTGCTGTTCAACAAGCGCATACTTCGACTCGACATGACCTCGATTGTAGCCGGTACAAAATACCGCGGACAGTTTGAGGAACGCATTCAAGCCCTGCTACGTGAATTGGAGGACAATCCCGACATAATTGTATTCATCGATGAAATTCACACTATTGTAGGCGCTGGCAGCACACCAGGGTCAATGGATGCAGCCAACATAATGAAGCCTGCACTTTCGCGCGGACTCATACAATGCATTGGAGCAACTACTCTCGACGAATATCGCAACTCGATTGAGAAGGACGGGGCCTTGGAGCGTCGCTTCCAGCGCATTATGGTAGAACCGAGTACAGCCGAAGAAACTCTCGAAATCCTCCATAATATCAAGGAGCGCTATGAGGACCATCATCACGTGCGCTATACAGACGAAGCCTTGAAGGCTTGTGTCGAACTTACCGGTCGGTACATAACCGGGCGTCAGTATCCCGACAAAGCAATAGACGCACTCGATGAGGTCGGTTCGCGTGTTCATCTGCAACATGCTGTCATTCCGCCAGCCATAGTCGACAAGGAAAAGGAAATTCGCCAGGCTGAGCAACTGAAACATGCTGCAGCAGCCGATCAGGACTTTGAACTTGCAGCAAGCTATCGCGACCGCCAATGCCAGCTTGAAGCCGAATTGAAGAGACTCAACGAAGAGTGGGCTACACACGATGACGGAAATCGCGAAACTATCGATTCTGCTGATGTAGCCAACGTCGTGTCTACAATGACAGGAATACCTTTGCAGCGCATCTCAGAGAAAGAGAGCGACCGTCTGCGCCGTCTTGGTGAATGTCTCAACAATTCGGTCATAGCTCAGGAGAAGGCTATCAACAAGGTTGTGAGAAGCATACAGCGCAACCGTATTGGTCTGGGCAGTCCCAACCGTCCGATTGGTGTATTCATGTTTCTCGGTCCAACTGGTGTAGGCAAGACCTATCTGGCCCAACGCCTTGCAGAGGAAATGTTCGGTACTAAGGATGCCATGATACGCATTGACATGAGCGAGTATTCAGAGAAGTTCAACACCTCGCGCCTTGTTGGCGCACCTCCGGGATATGTTGGCTATGGAGAAGGAGGACAGCTTACCGAGCGTGTACGTCGCCACCCCTACTCTATCGTGCTGCTCGACGAGATAGAGAAAGCCCACGGCGACGTATTCAACCTGCTACTGCAAGTTCTTGACGAGGGACGTATGACCGATGGCAACGGACGAATAGTCGATTTCCGCAACACGATTATCATCATGACTTCCAATGCCGGCACACGCCAGCTCAAGGACTTCAGCCATGGTATAGGTTTTAATGCCATGTCGATAAATGGTGCAGCCAATGAGCAGTCGAAGGAATATGCCCGCTCTATCATTCAGAAGGCTCTCTCGCGTCAGTTTGCCCCAGAGTTTCTGAATCGTCTTGACGAGATAATCACATTCGACCAGCTTGACGCTAAGGCCATAAGAAGAATTGTTGATGTAGAACTTGACAAACTCGTCAAGCGAATTTCAAAGAATGGTTATGCTCTGACAGTAACAGATGCAGCTAAAACATTCCTTGCCTCAAAAGGCTATGATCCGCAGTTTGGCGCACGTCCGCTTAAGCGAGCCATTCAGACATACGTAGAGGACGAAATCTGCGAAAAGATTCTGATTGGTGAAATCAATACTGGTGATGCCATCATCGTTGACAAGAAAGCAGACGAAGACAAGTTGACTGTTGTCAATGATTAAAATCACGTTACAGAAAATACAAACGGCGAGAAGGCTATGGCGAGGAAGCTATAGCCTTCTCGCCGTTTGTCCTTATAAGGCAATAATATCATTCAAATGTCGGATAAACCCGTTTTGTGGGTCTTCGGGATGGTTTCGGGATGCGTTCGGGTGAAATCGGCCTCACTTACGTGTGCACCAAGGATTGGGAATAGTAAAAGAACGATGGGCTATTGTATATAATTTGATGCTTGCGAGACAAAAAGAGCTATGCAATCGATGTTTTTCCTTGTCGTGGCATAGGTCTACTGAGGTTGTTTTTATATTTGTTACATTAGCGCAACGTGACAATTTATTGATTATCAGCTCTTTAGAGAGAAATTGATGGAGGTGAGCGTTTCAGTTTCAGTTGTTTCAGTTTATTTTGAAGGGGTGTGACATTTCCTTATTCTTATATAATATATTGATTATTAATTAGTTATAAGTATATAATAGAGGGTTTGAGAGATAACTGACCCTTTAAAAACGAACTGAAACTGAAACAACTGAAACACCTTGTCGTGATTAAGGTTCATACAGACATTTGGAGTGATAATAATTCTTGTTATCTTTATCTGATAACAAATTTATATAGAGTGAGTGTCAAAATGGGAGTTAGATGGATTAACTTCTTATTATATTCCTATAAAGCCCATTTTGACACCCTCTTATAGATTCATAATGAAATTGTTCTTACTGTTCCTTCTGTGGCAAGTGGAACTCATACGACTTGTCGAATACCTGGCTGACCTGATTGATTTCCAGCAATGTAGTGCCAGTAGGATTGCCCAATCCGAAGCTACCGCTAAGGTAAGCTATCTTGTCGTCGAGAGTGATGTATCCCTTCTGACGAAGCATACGCAAGGCTGCTATAAACATATATTCAGCCGAGGCCTGTTCCTTCTGATGGATAGGAATTACGCCATAGCTAAGATTGAGCCAGCGCTGGGTCTTCTCCTTATAGCAGATGGCGAGCACGGGGTTAGGTCCGCGGAAAGCAGCCAGATGGCGTACAGTCTCACCTGTAAGCGAATCAGTTATGATACCAGCCACACCAATACGACGAGTGGCATCGATAGCAGCATGAGCAAGAAATTCGCGCTGCGAGCAATTTTCGTTCATCGGCACTTCCCACTCTCCCATAGCGTTGCGGTCCTTCTCAGCCTGCTCGGCGATGGCAGCCATTGTCTTAACTGCTTCAAGAGGATACTTACCGCTGGCAGTTTCGCCCGAAAGCATAAGGGCATCTGTGTAAGAGTAGATAGCATTGGCGATATCTGTAACTTCAGCACGTGTAGGGCGCGGATTCTTAATCATGGTGTGAAGCATCTGTGTAGCCACTATTACCGGCTTCTTCATCATCACACACTTGCGAATAATCTGGCGCTGGATGCCTGGAATGCGCTCTATTGGCACCTCAATGCCAAGGTCGCCACGGGCAATCATTATACCGTACGAAGCGTCAATAATCTCCTCAATATTGTCAACACCTTCCTGGTTCTCAATCTTCGAAATGATTTTGATGTCGCTATTGTGCTCGTCAAGAATCTTCTGAATTGCCAGAACGTCGGCTGCTGAGCGCACAAACGAATGGGCAATGAAGTCAATGTCTTCTTCAATAGCAAGCAGAATATTCTGGCGGTCTTTCTCGGTAATTGCAGGCAGAGCGATGTGTTCGCCCGGAACATTTACGCTCTTGTGTGCACCGAGCACTCCGTCGTTCTGCACCTGTGCTACAAGCATCGGACCTACATTTTCGACAACAAGCATATCAAGCTCGCCATCATCAAAAAGTACATGGTCGCCTTCCTTAACATCTTTAGCGAAGTCTGGATACGACACGTTTACGATGTCGTGTGAAGTGTCCATCTCCGGGCGTCCGAAAATCTTCACCATGTCACCAGTCTTGTATTCTATAGGCGACTCAACACCTGTCGTGCGCACCTCAGGGCCCTTGGTGTCAATCATAAGTGCGATGTGTGGCGATACAGCTCGCACATTCCGTATTATAGTACGTATCCCGTCTGGAGTGGCGTGTGCCGTGTTCATACGCACTACATTCATGCCCGCAAAGAAAAGTTTGCGGATGAAGTCAACGTCACAACGGCGGTCACTAATAGAAGCAACAATCTTTGTCTGTTTCATTACCTGTATGTATAAATGTGTTTTTGATATTCTCTTGTGCAAAGTTACGGAATTTTGAGCACATTTTTGATTTATGCAATCAAAATATTTTTTTATTTGTAGCAAATTAGCTTTGCTCTTGTTTGTTATCATTCTTTTCATCATAAGTTATGATTGTGCAGATTGAAGATAATGACTAATTTTGCAACCGTTAAACAAATTAAATCATGTAAAAGAATTGTAGATGGATTCAAAACTCTATGTATTTTCAGCTCTATGCTTTCTGCCATCAATGGCAGTAGCCGACAGCTTCAACTTTAACGAAAAACACCTATCTGACACTTCCCGTGTCTACGACATCGATGAGGTAATAGTAGCCTCTCGCCCCAAAGACATTCAACGATTGCGCCGCCAAGCCGTCAGCTCAACATCGCTTTCGGCAAGCACTCTCAGCTCATTTGCAGCACGCGACTTAAGGGACGTTTCTTCAAGAGTCCCCTCGTTTGTAATGCCAGCTTATGGCTCGCGCTACACATCATCTGTATATGTGCGTGGTATCGGAGCCAGAGTCAACAGCCCTGCCGTTGGCATGTATGTAGACGATATACCCCTGGTAAGCAAGAGTGCCTTCAACACCCATATCTACGACATCAGTCGTATTGATATGCTTCGCGGTCCGCAAGGCACGCTCTACGGACAGAATGCCGAGGGAGGATTAATAAGGATTTACACCAAGAGTCCGTTGTACTATCAAGGGACAGATGTACAGATGAGTATTGGAAACCATTTCTGGCGCATGGCACAGCTTAGCCATTATGGCAAGGCTGAAGGATTGGGAGCATATTCTGTATCTGCTTTCTATAACGGACAGAATGGATTTCAATACAACCAAGCTACGGGCAAGCGTGCCGACAACGGAAACGAGGCAGGAGCACGTCTGAAGCTGATCCGCCAGCAGACAGCCCGCACTATGATTTCGCTCACAGCCGACTATCAATGGGTGCGACAGAACGGATTTGCATACGGCGAATACGACGTGGCCACAGGTCGCGCCCAAGACCCTTCTACCAATCTGCCCAACAACTATCGTCGCCATCTGCTCTCGGTAGGACTTAACGTCAACTACAAGGGTCGTAATGCCGACATCAATTCTACTACGAGCTATCAGTATCTGAACGACAATATGCAGATGGACCAGGACTATACGGCACTCGACTTTATGCAGCTGCACCAACGCCAGCTCATGAATGCCGTGACTCAGGAATTTGCAATAAAGAATCATGACGATAACCGTTGGCGTCGTGTCACGGGTGCCTTCTTCAGCTACCAATGGCTCCATACTGACGGACCTGTAGGATTTGGCGAGAGTATGACCGGACCGATGGGAAAAGCTATTGCCGGGACTATTTATAATAGCATACTTAATGGGATGATAGCCAAAGGAATGCTTGAGAGTGTCGCCAAAACAATGATAGAAAAAGCTGGTGGCGTAAGCATGGGCATTGGTATTGATGTGCCAGGCACGTTCCGTACTCCTCAGCTCAACGCAGCCCTGTTTCACGAGTCGAGCCTGCAACTGTCCAATCGCTTGAGGGCTACTCTCGGATTGCGCTACGACCTCTCGCGCACATCAATCCATTACGACACTCGTGCCATAATGACAGCCAATGCCAAAATTATGGGACAAGAAGCTGTGAACACGCTCAGTTCTCACTTTAACAGCCGTACCCACAACACCTTCAATCAGCTGTTGCCTAAGTTGGCATTAACATATGATTTAGGCAAAGTCTCGCAGTCAAATGGCGGAGAAATCGGCAATCTTTACGCCTCAGTCAGCAAGGGCTACAGAGCAGGTGGTTACAACATACAGATGTTCTCCGACATTCTGCAGACCGAACTCATGGCCAATCGCATGAAGATCAAGGATGGAAACTACGACATCCCCCACTCTGCCGACGACTACTCAAAGGTGAACAATACTATATCATACAAGCCTGAGGAGAGCTGGAACTATGAAGCGGGTGCCCACCTCAATCTCTTCAATCAGGCTGTCCATCTTGACCTCTCTGCCTACTACATGCAGATAAAGAACCAGCAACTATCTGTAATGGCAGGTACATACGGATTCGGAAGAATGATGGTCAATGCAGGTCGTAGCCGTAGTTTTGGTGGCGAAATGACTCTACGCGGAAGTTCGTTCAACAACGCTCTTGCATGGGCTGTGGCATACGGCTATACTAATGCCACATTCCGCAACTACAACGATGGCGAGAACGACTATAGAGGTAATAGAGTGCCGTTCGCTCCAGAACACACTCTCTCGGCAAATGCCGACTATACAATACTTCCACAGCAGTCATTTCTGAAGAGCGTAGTGATAGGTGCAGGTACTACAGCCCAGGGCGAAATCTATTGGGACGAGGCTAACAGCTACAAACAGAAGTTCTATGCGCTTCTCAACGCTCACGCCAAGTTCGGGTTCAAGCATTTTACAGTAAACCTGTGGGTAAAGAACCTTACAAACACACGTTATTGTACGTTTGCCATGGACAGTTCGGCATCGCGCACCAAGCGCTATTTCGGCCAAAAGGGAGCACCCGTAACATTTGGAGCAGATTTCAATTTCAGTTTCTAAAAACATGAGGGCGTGTCAAAAGTCAAACAAAACGGGCTGAAAGCCCCAAAAGCACATAGCCCAAGGCAGCGCCTTGGGTGTACGGATTGAAAATAGCAAAACGCCCTGCAAGGGCAAAAGCATTGATAATTAACGCTTTTGCCCTTACAGGGCGCATTATGATTTGCGATACTTTTACCCAGGGTGTTGCCCTGGGCTATGAGCTTCTGCCCCTTCGGGGCGTACTGCTGTGAGTTTTGACACGCCCTCTTCACTTACCACAAGTCTGGCATCCGCTCATGCGGAACCAAGACTATCTCAGTAGGAATCTTCAGCCACTTGCGGTTCACCACAATCTTAAGGCGACTTCCGCCTGTCTGCTTCAGCACATAAGTGTTGTCCTTAGGATTGTAGGTGAGCGTGGCTGTAAGGTCTTCCGACCCGTAATCGTTGATAATATCCAGTTCTGCCTTGTTCTTGCCAACAATCTTGGCGTCGGTAACAAGCCACTTACGCGAGTCGCGCAACGCCCCGAAGAATCCCGGAACCATCCCGAACACATCCTGACCAGGAACACTTATGTTTGCATCGTATAGATTCACGTCCATATACACCTTGTACTCGTCATTGTAAATGTAAGTATGGAACACATTTTCGGATTTGACGTTTTGTGCAGTTCCTATTAAAACGGAAACCAACGTAAGGAGAAGTATAAGAAATCGTCTCATTTTTTTGTTTTGTTTTTATGAATATTTATTCGGCTGAAAGCCACAGGTTTTTCACTTGTGCAGCAAACTTTCACCCTTTTACTATGCAAATATAACGAATTCATATCAAGAATACCTAAAAAATCCGAAAAAAAAGTATGAAACCCTCGTGTTTTTGCTTTTAATATACTATTTTTGCAGCAAATATTTAACTTTTTTATGAAAAAAGAGAGACTATTTCCTGATTATATTTTTGAGTCAAGTTGGGAAGTTTGCAACAAAGTAGGTGGTATTTATGCAGTTCTTTCCACCCGTGCAAAGACCCTTAAAGAGAAGCTTGGCGACAATTTGGTTTTCATCGGTCCCGATTGTTGGGGCGAGAAGCAAAGCCCGTATTTTGAGGAAGACCCCACACTTCTTAAGCCTTGGCGTACAGCAGCAGCCAAACAAGGTCTTAACATAAAGATAGGTCGCTGGACTGTTCCTGGCAATCCCGTAGCCGTATTGGTTGACTTCCAGCCTTATTTCGCCAAAAAGGACGAAATATATGGCGAATTGTGGGAGAAATACCACGTTGACAGCCTTCACGCTTATGGCGACTACGACGAAGCCTCTATGTTCTCGTATGCAGCAGCACTCGTAGTGGAGAGCTATTACAATTATTACATAAGCAAGAAGAAGCGTGCCAACAAGACCATATACCATGCCAATGAATGGATGACCGGTTTGGGCGCTCTATATATCAACGACCGTCTGCCGCAAGTTGCCACAATCTTTACTACACATGCTACAAGCATCGGACGAAGCATCGCTGGCAACAACAAGCCCCTCTATGAATATCTTGAAGCTTACAACGGCGACCAGATGGCTGACGAGCTCAATATGCAGAGCAAGCAATCAATCGAAAAGCAGACAGCTGCCTATGTAGATTGCTTCACCACCGTGAGTGAGATTACTGCACGCGAGTGTGCCGAACTGCTCGACAAGCCTGTTGATGTGGTTCTGCCTAACGGATTTGAAGACGACTTCGTACCGCAGGACAAGGCTTTCGACCGCAAGCGCGAGGCTGCACGCAAGCGTCTGCTCGACATCACACGCGCCCTCACAGGCGACGAAGTAGCCGACGACGCTATAATAATCTCTACAAGCGGACGCTACGAGTGGCGCAACAAGGGAATTGATGTATTCATCGAAGCTGTAAATCGTCTGCGTCTTTCTGCCGACGAGCTTAACAAAGAGATTGTAGCATTCATTGAGGTGCCGGCTTGGGTCAACTGCAAGCGCGACGACCTTGCCGAACGTCTTGAAAAGATGGCTCAGGGCGAAAAGTTTGACACTCCGCTCGACACTCCGGTCATCACCCACTGGCTCAACGAGCAGCAGAACGACCGTGCCCTTGGCATGATGAACTGGCTCGGAATGCACAATCAGAAGGGCGAGAAGGTGAAGCTGATATTCATCCCCTGCTATCTCACAGGCGACGACGGTATCGTTAACCTCTCTTACTTCGATGTCATCCTCGGCAACGACCTCTGTGTCTACCCGTCATACTACGAGCCGTGGGGCTACACCCCGCTTGAGGCTGTAGCATTCAAGGTGCCTTGCATCACTACCGACCTTGCAGGATTCGGACTATGGGCACACTCAGAGTGCGGAGGCAAGTCGACACTCGACAACGGCGTGGAGGTAATCCATCGTACCGACTACAACTACAATGAGGTGGCAGACGACATCAAGAAGACTGTCATCAAGTATGCCAATGCAACCAAGACCAAGCAGACACGTATGCGCAACAACGCACGCTCTCTGTCAGAAAAGGCTCTTTGGACTCATTTCATTGAGTACTATTACAATGCCTACGATTTTGCATTGCGCAAAGCTGAAGCAAGAAAAGAAAAATAATAAATATCAAATTATAAACTGAGCTTTAGCAAGTTCAGAGAATTCAGTAGTTAAAGGAGTTAAGAAGTTAAGCCAAATGCTTATAATGCTATATCAAGCAAAAAAACTAATGGCTTAACTCCTTAGCGACCGTAGGGTGCGACAACTCCTTAACTTCTTAACTACTTTCGCTTGCGAAACTTAAATTATAAATAAAAAAATCTATGAAAATTAAAGCAGATTATGCTAACGCTCCCCAGTGGAAGGAAGTTACTATCAAGTCTACCCTTCCTGCAGAGCTGAAGTGTCTTGACGAGCTCGCGCACAATATGTGGTGGGCTTGGAACTATGAGGCTCGTGATATGTGGAAGAGCCTTGACAACGCCCTCTACGAAGAGGTAGGTCACAACCCGGTAATGCTTCTCGACCGCCTGAGCTACGAGCGCAAGGAGGCTATCGTTAAGGACAAGGCCATCATGGAGCGCGTTAAGGCTGTGTACAAGAAGTTCCGCGAGTATATGGACGTTGCTCCTGATGCAACACGTCCTTCTGTGGCTTACTTCTGTATGGAGTATGGTATCAACCAGGTTGTCAAGATCTACTCAGGTGGTCTTGGTATGCTCGCCGGCGACTACATGAAGGAGGCTTCTGACTCTAACGTCAACATGTGTGGCGTAGGTTTCCTCTATCGTTACGGCTACTTCAAGCAGACTTTGTCAATGGACGGTCAGCAGATTGCCCAGTACGACGCCCAGAACTTCAACTCACTCCCCGTAGAGCGCGTTCTCGACGAGAACGGCCAACCTTTGGTAGTTGACGTTCCTTACATGAACTATCAGGTTCACGCTTATGTATGGGTGATGAACGTAGGCCGTATCAAGCTCTACCTCCTCGATACCGACAACGAGATGAACTCAGAGTTTGACAAGCCTATCACACACGCCCTCTATGGCGGCGACAACGAGAACCGTCTGAAGCAGGAGATTCTTCTCGGTATCGGCGGTATGCTCACACTCAAGAAGCTCGGCATCAAGAAGGACATCTACCATTGCAACGAGGGCCACGCAGCTCTCTGCAACCTCCAGCGTCTTATCGACTACATCAAGGAAGGACTGTCGTTCAACGAGGCTCTTGAGCTCGTTCGCGCTTCTTCACTCTATACAGTTCACACTCCGGTGCCTGCTGGCCACGACTACTTCGACGAGTCGCTCTTCGGCAAGTACATGGGCGGCTATCCCAGCATGCTCGGCATCTCTTGGGACGAGTTCATCGGCATGGGTCGTACAAACCCCGATGACCACTCAGAGCGCTTCTGTATGTCTACATTCGCTTGCAACACATGCCAGGAGGTCAACGGCGTAAGCAAGCTCCACGGATGGGTAAGCCAGCGTATGTTCGCTCCTATCTGGAAGGGCTACTATCCTGAGGAGAGCCACGTAGGCTACGTCACCAACGGCGTTCACTTCCCCACATGGACAGATACAGAGTGGCGCAAGGTTTACGCCAAGTATTTCGACAAGAACTACATCTACGACCAGAGCAACGAGAGCCTCTGGCACTCTATCTATAATGTGCCCGACGCAGAAATCTGGGAGACACGTATGGCTCTCAAGAAGAAGCTCGTCGACTACATCCGTGAGAAGTTTGCCGCTACATGGCTCAAGAACCAGGGCGACCCTTCACGCGTAGTGACATTGCTCGAGAGCATCACTCCTAACGCTCTCTACATCGGCTTCTGCCGTCGCTTTGCTACCTACAAGCGTGCCCACCTTCTCTTCACCGACCTTGAGCGTCTGTCTAAGATCGTGAACAATCCGGAGCGTCCGGTCAAGTTCATCTTCTCAGGTAAGGCCCACCCGGCTGACGGTGCCGGCCAGGGCTTGATCAAGCGTATCTTCGAGATCAGCCAGCGTCCTGAGTTCCTCGGCAAGATCATCTTCCTTGAGGACTACGACATGCAGCTTGCACGCCGCTTGGTTTCAGGAGTTGATATATGGATGAACACTCCGACACGTCCTCTTGAGGCTTCCGGTACATCAGGCGAGAAGGCCGAAATGAACGGTGTTGTCAACCTCTCAGTACTCGACGGCTGGTGGGTTGAGGGCTATCGTCAGGGTGCAGGCTGGGCTCTCAAGCAGGAGCGCACATACCAGAACCAGGGCTATCAGGATCAGCTCGACGCCGCCACAATCTACTCTCTCCTTGAGAACGAGATTCTGCCGCTCTACTACAACCGCAACAAGCAGGGCTTCAGCGAGGGCTGGATCAAGACCATCAAGAACTCTATCGCCACTATCGCTCCTCATTACACAATGAAGCGTCAGCTCGACGACTACTATGATAAGTTCTACACCAAGGAGGCTGCCAACTTCAAGAAGCTGTCTGCCGACAACAACCGCCTCGCCAAGGAGCTTGCTGCCTGGAAGGAAGCCGTTGCCCAGCGTTGGGACTCAATCCGCGTAGTCAGCAAGGACGACTCCGTGCTTTACGGCGCCGAGACTGGCAAGAAGTACACTCTGCGCTACGTCATTGACGAGCAGGGCTTGAACGACGCCATCGGACTTGAGCTCGTGTCTATCAAGACCGACCAGAACGGCGAGGAGCACATCTTCTCTAAGCGTGAGTTTGAAGTTGTAGGCCACGAGGGCAACAACTACACATTCGAGGCTACATTCGAGCCTGACGTAGCCGGCACATTCAAGAGCTGCGTGCGTATGTATCCTAAGAACGAGAACCTCGTTTATCGTGAGGACTTCTGCTACGTTAAGTGGCTTGACTAATATTCATCAAAAAAAGGCTGACACCTCATCTCTGAAGTGTCAGCCTTTTTTATATATCTCTTTATTGAACTTTCGCAAGTTCAGAAGTTATAGATTTTAAAGCCGTATGTCTTATAGCTGAATATTCAGCAAAAAGAGTAATGGCTATAAATTCTAGCGACCGTAGGGAGCGCAGTTTCCTTGAGCTTTGTGAAAAACTTCTTTAACTTCTGAATTCTCTGAACTTGCTAAAGTTCAGTCTCTTTATAAGAACCTTTTGTGACAAAGCCTGTTATCAACAGGCGATTTTCAGTTTTCATATACGCGCTTTATCAGCCATTCAATTTAATGGTTTCCATATCATCAGGCACTTCTATTCTTCCTCCAAATCCGATGGCAGCCTCCTTTGTGTAACAGTCCTTACGTGTAGCAAGAGTCTTCTCCTCCGTGTGGTATAGAATGAGGTTTTTGACATGAAGTTCAGCCGCAAGTCTTCCTGCGTCAAGAGCCGTACTATGACTCTTTTCGTAAGGCTTAAATATGTCGCGGTCGGCATAAAGACAGAAAGCCTCGCACATTATCCAGTCGGCATTTTCTATATAAGGGCGATTTGCATGATTGTATGGTTCATCACCAAGACACGCCAGTATGGTATGGTCTGGCAATACGGCACGAAATCCATACTGCTTCTCCTTCGTCGAATGGATGTCGAAGCAGGTCATCTGAATATCGCCGACGTTGAAGTTCTCACCATCCGTAAGTTCGTGAAACACAACACGCTCCTCAACTTTAGCCAATTGTTTTTTAGCCAGAATCATGTCAATAATAGTACGCACAACCTTCATCACCTTGTCGTTGCCATAGACGTGCAGCTTATCCTCATACCCCTTGCATTGGGCTACCATACGTACAATCCAAATTACGCCCAACACATGGTCGGTATGAGCGTGAGTGACAAAGAGGTGATGAATGTCAGAGATAGAAATCTTTGCCTTATCCAGCTGCGTAAGTATGCCATTACCACCTCCAGCGTCAACAAGAAGCAGTGTGGTATCTGTGGATAGAACAAAACATGTATTGTAAATATGGGAAACAGTGGCGCTACCCGTGCCAAGCATCGTTATCTTATTCATTATATTTTATATTAGTTCTACGTACAAAGGTAGTATTTTTTGAAGACAAACAAGTATTGATATCGAGAACAATTTACATATTCCTTAGAATCAATTTTTATAAATCTTCTTTTGTTGGCCATGAGGTATTAGCGTCATGGAGTATGAAATATCCACCTGCAGCAAAAGCGAAACAACCAACAGTCAGAAGAGTATTCTTCCAAAGGCTATGATATATTCGTATCTCTTTTATATCTTTATCGGTTTGTTTCATCTTTTTATATCGCTTTATTGTGATTACATAAAGTACATTATTTAAGCAACAAAGTTGGTACTTCCTTACTATAATAACAAGTGTAAATTAGAATTATTGCAATGCTTGCAATAATTCGTAACGAGTACAAAGTAGCCAAATTAAACAGAAAGTATATTTTGCATTGAAGCGGACTCCATCCGAATCCGCCTTAATAGATAAAGCCTTTGTCTTGCACCCAACCAACGTAGGACAAGGGCTTTTCCTTTTTTCAGCGGTATGCTCCGCCTTCAGCACCTCCTTCGCTGCGCTCTTCGCACTTTTGGCTTTTGCAATCTCTCAGGCGTGAGAGTCAATAACGTAAGGTAGCATGAATGCAATTAATAAATTTATGTCTTCAAAACCCTGTTTAACCAAAAAAGGAGGTTTTGGCATAACAACCAAAACCTCCTGATATTGTCTTTGACAATAAGTATGCTTATTCAGCATCCGTTACTTGTCCGCTGGCACAGCATACCAATCGCCAGTCTCTTTAACGAGTTTTCTTGCGAAGCTTTCGGGGTAGCCCGGACGCATCACTCTCTTGAGAATCTTGCCGTCCTTCTCTTGCTTCACGCCCATATCGTTGTATTTTACGATGATGCGTATTGCAAGGTTCTTCCACTCCGCCAGCATCTGCTGGGCCTTCTCCACGCTATACTCGTTGAGCATACGCAGAGCAGCCGGCTTGTCTGTAGCATAGAGATTCATAGCCTTCTTCTCGAAATCGGTCTGCCGGGCAAAGTAGCTTGACTCAAGCGAATCGCGCACAGCCTGAAGTTCGGGGAATATCTGCGAGTAGCGTGGATAGACCATATTGCTCACCCAGTTGCATACCCAGAAAGCATTTTTGTCTGAGAAGGTCACAGCGTCGGCACCTGGAGTGTTATAGCACTCAGGCTGTACGGTATTGCCGCAATATACCGGAGTGTAGGCAATCATGTTGGCATCGTCGTTGCCGAACCAAATGACGCCACCAATCTCTCGCGGCATCCACGAACGTAGCTGCGATACGAACGAGAAAGCCGTCTGCTGGGTGGAAATCGGACGTTCGTTGAAGTAAGTCTTGCCGTCAACCTTGAACTGCAATGGTGTGGGACGATAAGGCATCTGATAGATTCCTCCTCCCACATTCGTTGTGTCGAGTGCCATGGCTGTGCCCTCATAGTGGTCGCGCATACCCATTTGCACGTCATGGACGCTCAATTTGCGGTCGGGGACAATCCAAAGCGGCATGTCCTCAGCATTGGGATCCTTGCCGAGTGCCCATGGCAAATAGCGGTCGAACCCCTTCTGATAATGATTGAAGAAACTCCAGACACGAGCGTCGCAGAACCGGCGGCCGGAGAAGTCGGGACGGGCATAGGTGTTCTTCCATGAGAAGTCGGCATCCCTGCCGGTAAACCATCCCATCTTACGGGCATAGGAAATGACATTCTTCGAGCAGACGACATTCTTCTTGTCCCTCATATCGAACTTGCCGATACGGCTCTGATTGGCATGAGCGCATATAGCGTTGTCAGGTATTCGCATAGCCACCCATACTACACCCTTACTGCCCGGACCGGTACCCATCATCTCCATAATCCACGCCTCGTTAGGGTCGCAGATTGAGAATGTCTCGCCACTTGAGCAATAGCCGTATTTCTCTACGAGCGAGGTCATTACCGAAATGGCCTCACGAGCCGTCTTGGCACGCTGAAGAGTGACGTAGATGAGCGAACCGTAGTCGAGTATACCGGTCGTGTCTATCATCTCCTCACGTCCGCCATAAGTGGTCTCGCCAATAGAGAGCTGAAACTCGTTGATGTTGCCGATAACATTATACGTTACGGGAGCCTCGGGTATTTCGCCATGATACTCGCCTGTGTCCCAGTCGAATATCTTGCGCATCTCGCCCTTCTGATGAGTGCCTGCAGGATAATGGCACAAGTGGCCGAACATACCGTAGTCGTCGGCATTGTAGGATACGAGTACCGAACCGTCAACGCTGGCTTTCTTGCCAACAATAAGGTTGGTACAGGCAGAAGCCTCCATTGCCGATGCCGACATAATGGCGGCAAGGGCAAAAGTCTTGATTTGCTTTGATATGTTCATAATCAGCAAGCCTTAAACGACATGTCAAGTCCCTTGACAGAATGTGTCAAGGCACCTACAGAGATGAAGTCGACACCACACTCGGCATAGTCGCGAATTGTGTCGAAAGTGATGCCACCACTCGACTCGGTCTCATACTTGCCTGCAACCATCTCTACAGCCTTCTTTGTATTCTCCACCGAGAAGTTGTCGAGCATGATACGGTTGATGCCGCCACAATCCATAGCCTGCTGCAGTTCATCAAAATTGCGCACCTCTATCTCAATCTTCAGGTCAAGACCCTTCTCCTTGAGATACTCGTGACAACGGTTGATTGCGTTGGCTATACCACCGGCAAAGTCAATATGGTTGTCCTTAAGCAGAATCATGTCAAACAGACCGATACGATGGTTCATGCCGCCACCAATCTTTACAGCCTGCTTCTCGAGCATACGCAGTCCTGGAGTAGTCTTACGAGTGTCGAGAACATGAGTCTTTGTACCCTTGAGGCGCTCTACATACTTGGCTGTCATTGTAGCGATACCGCTCATGCGCTGCATGATGTTAAGCATCAGACGCTCGGTCTGAAGCAGAGAGCGCACCTTGCCGGTAACAACCATAGCGATGTCGCCCTTCTTGACGTGGGCACCATCGCCTATGAGAACTTCAACCTGCATAGTAGGGTCGAATCGTGCAAATACACGCTTTGCCACTTCTACTCCGGCAAGGATGCCGTCTTCCTTTATCAACAAGTGCGACTTGCCCTTTGCTGTGTCGGGGATACAGCAAAGGGTTGTGTGGTCGCCATCGCCTATATCCTCGGCAAAAGCGAGGTCAATAAGGCGGTCTTCCAATTCGTTTACACTAAGCATAATATAATGTTTGATTTATAATTATAAGTTTTATTGATTGTCGGTGATTATCACTCCGTCCTTGTAGGCATACAGCTTTCCGTCGGCAGAGCGCCCGATGGTGACAGTGCCCCCCAGCCACTCGGTAAACGGACGTTCGCCATACAACGGATAGGCACTACATACGTACGTTCCTTCCACTTCTACCACTCCGGGCTTCATCTCGTTGCCATCCTCGTCAATCACCCTATTAGCTGCCACTATGCGTGTCATAGTCGGCGGTTCATTAGAGGTGTGGGAGGAGGCAGACGCTTCAGGCTGTCAAGGCCCGGACGACCAATCGAGTCGGTCTTCAGGCTTTCGCCCTCCGGATTGGTAGCGGGTTCGGCTACATGCATCCTTACGAGTCGTACGTTAGACACGACAAACAGCTTGAATGTAGTGGCCGACGATGTAGGCATCGACCTGTCGCTCGACAACATCCAGAATCCACGCACAGACTTTATAGCCAACCGTCCCTCGTTCATTATCTGCATATGATAATGTGTTGACGAATTGATGCTGTTGTTGACATACTCCACGCTATCGTTGGCATAGGTTACGGCGAGCACAACAGAAGCATCACGCATTCCGTCCTGATATAGGAATTGAGTGTCGAAGTCGAGCACCATACGGTCGCCTATATGGTACGAACTGTCGGCCTTTATCTCGAACGACATACGATTTGTTGCGACATAGGGCGACAGAACGAATGCCGATGAGCGTTTCCATACATTAGTAGTGTCGGCATTATCCGTGATATCGCCAAGGCCTGCCTGTCCGCCATGTTCTACAGCCTCACGATCAAGTCGATCGGCAATCTTGGTGTACACCTGCTGCAACTCACGCGTGTGGCGTGTGTAATACACCATCGACGAGTCGAAGTCGGCTTCCGTAACTCCGTGGTTCTGCAGAATACTGACGCGATAGGCTCGCATAGCTATCGAGTCGGGCGAGTTGTAGTCGGTCTGCACAATACCTTCTGCCACGTGATAGTCGTACAAGATATCGGCCATCTCGTCGGGTTGCAGATAGCGTCCGGGTATACCAGGCTTGCATCCCGTCAGAACAAACGCCATAAATAGAGCCATGCATGCTGCCAGCAAACTACACTTTCCGGCTCGGCAAGCCGTATGTGATACAATGTTTGTATTTGTCATTTTTTCCAAGCTAAAGACATTCGCTCCAGATCGTTTCGGAAGAAGAGCAACAAGGCTGCCACTCCAACACTTATGCACGAGTCGGCAAAATTGAATATCGGCGAGAAGAAGACAAAGTCGTCACCGCCCACCATCGGCATCCAATCGGGGTAAGTAGTGCGTATAATCGGGAAATAGAACATGTCCACCACCTTGCCGTGCAGGAATGTAGAATATCCTGTACCGAACGGCACAAAACCAGCCACACTAAATGGCGTCGAGGCATCGAAGACAAGACCGTAGAACAGGCAGTCTATAAGATTGCCTGCGGCACCAGCCAGTATCATAGCCAGACAAACGACGTAGCCACGGCTGTACAGTCCGCTTTTTACTGCACGCCAAATGTACCATGATATGGCACCAATGGCAAAAGTGCGGAATAGCGACAGCACCAGTTTGTTGAAGAATGTCATTCCGTATGCCATTCCGTTGTTCTCGATAAACTCTATGTAGAACCAGTCGGTAACACGTATTGCCTCGCCCAATGTCATATTGGTCTTAACCTCAATTTTTATAATTTGGTCGATGGCAAGAATCAGGGTCACGATGGCAACGGCAAGCCATCCGTTGGTGATGTACTTCTTTTTGTTTTCCATATTATTTCTTTCGTGCATTCTTCGACTCGACACTCAAGGTGGCGTGAGGCACGATGCGGAGTCTTTCCTTCGGAATGAGCTGACCGGTAATGCGGTCTATACCGTAGGTTTTGTTCTCGATGCGCACAAGTGCCGCCTCAAGTCCTTGAATGAACTTTTGCTGACGGTTGGCCATTTGTGCTATCTCCTCCTTCGACTGCGATGCGCTGCCTTCCTCCAGAGCCTTGTATGTAGGCGAGGTATCCTCCACCCCATTGCCGTCTGCATTCATCAGCTGCTGTATCATCGAATTGAAGTCGCGACGTGCCAAGCGAAGTTTTTCGTTTATAATGTTCTTGAATTCCTGAAGTTCCTCGTCTGAGTAACGTAATTTTTCTGCCATAGTTGTTAGGATTATTAGTGGTATAACTAGGTTGAATATAGTAAAATGCAGTTGGGTGCGACCTGTTCAGCCGCACCCTTCTGCCCTATTATGTTTAAGCCTTAACTATCTTGATGTTGATCATGAAGCCGTCGATTTCGGTCTCTGTGCCGTCGTTGTCGGCGAGAGTAATGTCGAGAGCGAGCACCTGCGACTGGATGTAGTCGGCAAAGCCTGCCACAGCCTTCTCCACCTTCTCGTTAGGAGCGAGAGTGACGTGGATGCGGTCGGTAATCTCGAGTCCGCTCTCCTTACGGAGGTTCTGTATGCGCGAGATAAGCTCGCGAGCCATACCCTCGTTGCGAAGCTCGTCGTTGAGTTCTATCTCAAGCGCAACTGTCAGTTTACCCTCGTTGCTTACGAGCCAGCCCGGGATATCCTCCGAGATAATCTCAACATCGGCAGCCTCTACCTCTACGGCGTTGCCTTCTACCTCTACGGCAATCTTGCCATTAGTCTCGAGTTGGGCAATCTGCTCCTGGTCGAGAGCCGACATGGCAGCAGCGATGCCTTTCATCAGCTTGCCAAACTTCTTGCCCATGGTGCGGAAGTTGCACTTCACCTTCTTCACCAATACGCCAGAGCCTTCTACGAAGCGCAGTTCCTTAACGTTCACCTCCGAGAGGATAAGGTTCTTAACAGCCTCGATATGGCGACGCTGCTCGTCGTCGACAGCAGGAATCATGATAGCCTGTAGCGGCTGACGTACGGCGATGTTTACCTTCTTGCGCAGAGCGTGAACCATTGAGGTAATCTTCTGTGCCATACCCATACGCTCCTCAAGTTCGCGGTCGATGAGCTTCTCATCAGCAACGGGGAACTTGGCGAGATGTACTGATGTTGTACCCTCAAGCTGAGCTGCGCCCAGGTCGCAGAAGAGCTGATCGGCAAAGAACGGAGCGAACGGAGCGAGCAGCTTGGCTACTGTAGTCAGACAGGTATAGAGAGTCTGATAAGCAGCAAGCTTGTCCTGCGACATTTCCTTACCCCAGAAACGTTTACGGTTCAAGCGTACATACCAGTTAGAGAGGTCATTGTTGACGAAGTCTTCAATGAGTCGGCCAGCACGAGTGGGGTCAAAATTCTCCATCTCCTTCTGCACACCGTTGATGAGAGTGTTCAGTACAGAGAGTACCCAACGGTCAATCTCCGGACGCTCTGCAACGGGCACCTGAGCAGCCTGGGTATCGAAAGCATCGACATTGGCATAGCCTGAGAAGAACGAGTATGTATTATATAATGTACCGAAGAACTTGCGGCGCACCTCGTCTACACCTTTCTCGTCATACTTGAGGTTGTCCCAAGGCTCCGAGTTGGTCATCATGTAGAAGCGAACGGCGTCAGCACCGTACTTCTCTATCTGGTCGAACGGATTTACGGCGTTGCCCAAGTGCTTTGACATCTTGTTGCCCTTAGCGTCGAGCACCAATCCCGAAGAAATTACGTTCTTGAAGGCCACCGAGTCGAACACCATTGTAGCGATAGCGTGCAGAGTGAAGAACCATCCACGTGTCTGGTCGACACCCTCGTTGATGAAGTCGGCTGGATAGAACTTGGGCGCAATGGCAAAGCCCTCATACTGGCTGTTGACAAGAGCCTTGCGGTCTTCCTCTGTACCGTGCGACATCTCGCCTTCAAACGGATAGTGAAGCTGAGCGTAAGGCATAGAACCCGAATCGAACCAAACATCGATAAGGTCGGCCTCACGATGCATTGGCTTACCCTCGTCGTTTACGAGCACGATATAGTCTACGTAAGGACGGTGGAGATCGATGCGGTCGTAGTTCTCCTTAGAGTAGTCGCCCGGTACGAATCCCTTGTCCTTCATCGGGTTGCTCTTCATCACACCAGCAGCCACAGACTTCTCTATCTCGGCATAAAGTTCCTCAAGCGAACCGATGCACTTCTCGCCACGGTTTTCGTCGCGCCAGATAGGCAGCGGAGTTCCCCAGAAGCGTGAGCGTGAGAGGTTCCAGTCGTTGAGGTTCTCAAGCCAGTTGCCGAAACGTCCGGTACCTGTAGATTCGGGTTGCCAGTTGATAGTCTTATTGAGTTCCACCATACGCTCCTTGCGTGTCGTGTCCTTGATAAACCAGCTGTCGAGCGGATAGTAGAGGATAGGCTTGTCTGTACGCCAGCAATGTGGATAGTTGTGTACGTGCTTCTCGGTCTTGAAAGCCTTGCCCTCCTGCTTCAGTTCGTAGCAGAGCACAACGTTCAGGTCCTCAGCCTTGTCCGAAGCTTTCTTGTCCCAAACACCGTTCTGGTTGAACTGCGGGTCGTAGGCATTCTTCACATAGTCGCCAGCGTGGTGAGCGTATTTCTCGTTGTCTACACAAGTCTTCACGAAGTTGCCGTCAAGCTCTTCCAAGAGGTAGAACTTGCCCTGGAGGTCAACCATCGGGCGTGTCTCGCCCTTCTTGTTGATGAGGTAAAGAGCCGGGATATTGGCATCCTTTGCCACCTTGGCGTCGTCGGCACCAAATGTCGGAGCGATATGGACAATACCAGTTCCGTCGTCGGTTGTAACATAGTCGCCGAGAATTACGCGGAAAGCCTCGCTCTCCATCTCCACGAACTTGTCGCGACCATCCTCGCCAGTAAACACTTTCTCCGGATGAGACTCAGCATATTCAGTCACAAACTTCGGAGCGAAACCGTCCACCTTCTCACATGGCTTCACCCACGGCATAAGCTGCTCGTAGTGCATGCCCTCAAGTTCTGTACCCTTGAAATGGCCTGTGATGCGCCACGGACATTGTTTTTTCTCCTTGTCAAACGGAGCCAACTCGCCCTCGGTACATTCCTGCTCAGGCTTCAAGTAAGCCTTCACAAGATTCTCAGCCATAACGATAGTGATTGGCTCGCCGCTATAGAGGTTGTATGTCTCTACCGAAACGTAGTCAATCTTAGGACCAACGCAGAGCGCAACGTTCGAAGGCAAAGTCCACGGAGTTGTAGTCCATGCTACGAAGTATGGCTTACCCCACTTTGTCCACTCTTCTTTCGGGTCACGGATTAGGAACTGTACGGTAGCAGTCAGATCCTTCACGTCGCGATAGCAGCCAGGCTGGTTGAGCTCGTGCGACGACAGACCTGTACCAGCGCCTGGCGAGTACGGCTGAATGGTGTAGCCCTTATAGAGCAGTCCCTTGTTGTAGAGCTGCTTGAGCAGCCACCACAGCGTCTCAATATACTTGTTGTCGTATGTGATATACGGATGGTCGAGGTCTACGAAGTAACCCATTTCCTCGGTCAGCTTGCGCCACTCGGCTGTAAACATCATCACATTTTCACGACACTTACGGTTGTATTCCTCGGTAGAAATATACTTCTCCGAAGCCTTGTTGTCAATATCCTTCTTGGTGATACCCAATTCCTTCTCTACGCCCAATTCTACGGGGAGTCCGTGTGTGTCCCAGCCTGCCTTGCGGTGAACCTGAAATCCCTGCATTGTCTTATAGCGATTGAATGTGTCCTTTATGGCGCGTGCCAATACGTGGTGAATACCAGGATGGCCATTGGCAGAGGGAGGTCCCTCAAAGAATACGAACTGCGGACAGCCTTCGCGCTCGTCGATCGACTTGTGGAAGACATCGTCAGCCATCCACTTGTCCAAAACTTCCTTGTTGGTTTCTACAAGATTGAAACCCTTGTGTTCAACAAACTTGTTTGACATTTTATAATTTAACGTTTTGTATTTATTTTCCTCTGAATTGTTATAACGGATGCAAAGATAATGAAAAATGAGGATATACGTGCGATATTGAATGTAAAAAATCACAACGCCAGCCCATACGTTTTCCTTTCTTCGTTCATTACCTCATCGTTGCCCGTTAATCCATAGTTCATCCTACGTTAATACACAGCTCTCATCCCGAACGAATCCCGAACGGTTCCCGAACGATTCTCATTCGCGTTTCGATTGGCGAACGAAGACGGAACGGAGGTTGAACGAAGGACGAACGAAGACCTATCGAGAAGCTATCGAAGACTTATCGAGAAGCTATCGAAGACTTATCGAGAAGCTATCGAAGACCTATCGAGAAGCTATCGAAGACCTATCGAGAACTAACGAGGATTTTCGCTTGAATCCTTGCCGTTTTGGCATAATAATCGTATTTTTGTGGTCAAAAAAAGCAAAGCGTTTACCTATGAACATCGAAGAAGTCAGAGATTTCACATTGTCTCTATACGGCGTAACTGAAGACCAGCCGTTTGGCGATGACAATATAACATTCCGAGTTGAGGGCAAAATATTCCTATGCCTTTGGCTTGGTGGGGGCAAATACAACATCGAGGAAACCATGCTAAGATTTGCCTGTAAACTTTCACCTGAAAGGAACGAGGAACTGCGCGAACAATTCTCTGCCATCACGCCAGCCTTCCATTGGAACAAAACGCATTGGAGCGACGTTTTCTTCGAACAGTTGGAAACAGAATTTGTCAAGATAATAATAAAAGAGTCATACAACGTGATTGTCAGTAAGTTACCAAAATCCGTTAGAGTAAAGTATCAACATGGTATCACAACATGCAACAGCAATTTGTAGAAACAATAAAGATTGAGAATGGCAAGGTAATTAACCTCCCCTACCACCAGGCAAGAATGGAGCGTACCATACGCCATTTCTTTCCTGAGCGGTCTCTCCAACCTATGCCTTGTCTGGCAAAGTTGATTGTAGCCAATAACAACATGACGTTGGTCAAGACTCGTGTTGTCTACGGAAAGAGCGGGGTGGAACTCATAGAACACGTACCCTACTCTATGCGCAATATCCGCTCTTTGCAAGTGGTTTACGACGACAACATCAACTATAGCTACAAGAGTACCGACCGCTCAGCACTCAACAATTTGACAGCCCAAAGGGGCGACTGCGACGAGATAATCATCGTAAAGAACAATCTCGTCACAGACACCTCCTTCACCAATCTTGCAATCTTTGACGGTAACAGCTGGCTAACGCCCCGACACCCGCTACTACCAGGCACACGACGCGCCTTTCTTCTGGACAAAGGCATAATTAAAGAGGCAGAAATTACCATCAACGACCTTCTTAAGGCCGAACGGATAAGACTGTTCAATGCCATGATAGATTTCGGGGAGTGCGAGGTCGAAATAAGGAATGTCAAAGATACTAATTCACTATAGTGCTTCGTTCCAGGGGTCAGAACTTGTAGGGGCATCATCGCTGAATGTGGCTTTCTTGCCGTCATCGCTGACACCATTTGAGTTGTTCAGCAGCTGCAACGACCCCATGTCAATAACCAACACTTGTGGTTTGATATATTCACTTTTCATTATTATATATATTTTTTAATTATCTCCTCCCGTATATTGTCCGATAAACAATATAGCATTAGTATTCGTTTCGGTAATCATGTAAACGAAGGGACGATTTGCGTAGAACTTAACCTGGCGTGGCTGCTCATGAGGCAAAGATGTCAATGCGATAGCAGCCATAGTGGTTGCAGCAGCCTTGGTACCCTCTTCGCTGACTTCAATCTTTGCCTTCTGTAGCATCGTAGATACGAATAGTCCTGCGTCAGCCATACGGCCGAAGTCGGCGCTGTCGCTAAACATAGTCTTTGCGCCCATATTTGACAATGGGGCCTTGAGACCGACTTTTGTTGTGGTAGAGAATCGAGGCAACTTAAGGTCGACTAAGCATTCTGTCATTTGCTGTTGCAACTTGGAGAGCTCGGTTGTCGTGAACTGCTTCAGCATATCGTCAATAGAAACACCCTCATCGGGCAGCAGCACGGTCATAGAATACTGACCGTTGCCATAAGGCAGTTCAACGGCTGAATACTGGCTGTTGTCGGCATAGCGAAACTGATGTTTCTGGTGCATCATGTCAACCTTCTTGATGTCACGAGTGTAGCCCTGGAAGTTCTCAAGTCGAGTATATTTCCTATTGAACTTTTCAGTCCATGTACCATTGAAATATATGGCGTTCATCAGTACGGCAACATCGCTGGGATTAAGACGGTCGACAATGGAAGGAATCATGCCATTCGTATTGTCAGAACACCACTTGTTGACATGCTTAAGAGTCTTTGGCGAAGCAAAGTCGAGGTTCTCCACATTGGCAGAATACAAGTTGCTGATTGCAGATGTATAGGCTTTCTTCAGCTTGAATTGCTTGTTGACAGCGATATAGTTGGCAATGTTGACTGTTGTGAGCCTGTCGCCATTGGCTGCCATACGCAGAATGGCAGCGTAAGTATCATTCAGTTCGCCGACAGAGATATTCTTGTCGCCGACCATAGCTGTCAGAATCTCATCCTTTGTGATGCCGTCAGCTCCATTGGCAAGCATTCCCATAAGAAACGACACACTTACGGGCGAAATCACCTTTGACTCCATGTCCGCCTGAGTACGGAAGAGGTCGAGGGCAAACTGATTGCTACGGTCAACAATATTCTTCTGTGCGTCGGATAATATCAGATAATCATTGTCCATATTGTTGTTATTTTTAGAGACTTGAATGTCGGCATTGATATTATTGTTGACTTCCTGCTTGTGTTGTGTAGTGCCGCATGAGGCCAAAATCATTGCCGAAAGGCCCAAAATCGTTAAATTCTTCATAATTGTTTTTCGTTTTTATTGTTCATACTTAGTGTTGCATTCTGTTAGTGTTAATGCAGTACGGCATGAAATGTTGCATGGGAAATATTGTTTTTAACTTTCATTAAGCACATACAGGCCACGACGAGTACGCCACAGTCTCCTACTCCTCCATGTTTGCAATATAGCTGGCTATCTGCGAAAAGAATATACTGACCGACTCAAGTGGCGCATAGAAGAAGTAACGCTGGCAGTTGACAAAAGTTTCAGTAAGCTTGCCTCCGCTGTTGAGTGTGAAGATATGCCGTCCGCTGACCGACTCGCCACTTACGTCATTATTCTCTGATTGCAGGGTGTTAATTGCCATATCGTAGGCAGCAGGAATGACACGGCGCATGAATGGTATTTCGTCTTGCTGAAATCCTAATGTATAGACGAGAATACTGGCTTCAAACTCTGCCATCGAAAGGATATTGAGCCGCTGTAGCCAATTTTCGAGTTTTACGTAGTCGATGCGGTCGCCATAGTTGCGTAGGAATATGCCCATATTAAGGATATAGGCATAAGTTACGCCATGCAGAATGAACCGTTCGGTAGTCTGCACGATAATGTCGAGCATATTGAGGGTCTCAATAGAAGGTTCGGCAGAGTCGGGTTCAGCAGCACGTATTTTTCGGAGTCGGCGGTTGAGAAAACCGTTGCACAGACGTGAGAGTCCGGCATCAGGCACGCTCAACGTCGGGCATTGCAAACGGGTGTTGCCGCGTGTCGAATTTACTATAGCCTCGACGTAGTGCGTCTGCGCCATACGTTGCAGCAGATTCCATTTGTATGCCGACATTTGTTCTACGGGCTCATATTCGTTGAATGCTCCGTAGCGTAGTAGCCGGAAGAAGTTTCGTGTGATAACGTCCATAGTTTATGTTGAGGGGTGATAGGTTGTTGTGCTGAGGTGTAATTAGCTGTATCTTCGGGGCAGTCGGAATATTATGGTGAATAACACGCAGACAGCCAAAGCGAATGGGTAATACAGATAAGGTATGATTTGTGTCGGACTAAGTTTGGAGAGTCCCGACGCCATAAGCAGCTGCGCTCCATAGGGTATGAGACATTGCAAGATGCACGAACTGGTGTCGAGTATGCTTGCCACCTTGCGGTTGTCGAGAGCAAACTGTTGCGAGATGCGCTTGGCAATGCCCCCAGTAGAGATTATAGCTACGGTATTGTTGGCTGTGCAGACATCTATTATGGCGACGAGCGACGCTATAATGCCTTCGGCGCCACGTTTGCCATGTATATGTCGGGTGATCCTTGCTATGATGTAGTCGATACCACCATTGTGGCGCACCAGTTCGAACATGCCTCCTGCGAGCATAGTGACGATGATGAGTTCGCCCATACCCATAATGCCGTCACCCATAGAGTGAAACCAGTCGAACACGCCCATGCTACCACTAATTATGCCGATGATGCCTGTGAGTATTATACCTATAGTGAGCACGAGCAGCACGTTGAGTCCGGCAATGGCTGTAGCAAGAACGGCTATATATGGTATTACGCGCAGGATGTCGACGGAATGAGGGGTTGCAGCGGTGCTCATATGCATACCTATGAAGGTATAGACACCAAGAATAACGAGGGCTGCGGGAGTGGTGATGAAGAAGTTCACCTTGAACTTGTCGCTCATGCTGCACCCCTGCGAACTGGTGGCAGCAATTGTGGTGTCGGATATAAACGAGAGGTTGTCGCCGAAGAAAGCTCCACCCACCACAACGGCGGTGAGCAGGGCTGCTGACGAGCCAGTGGACTGTGCCAGTCCAGCTGCTATAGGCACAAGCGCCACAATAGTGCCTACGCTGGTGCCTATGGATAGTGATATGAAGCAGGTGGCAAGAAAAAGTCCTGGCAGAAGCATGTTGTCGGGCAGGAGCGAGAGCATAACGTCGACCGTAGCATCAACCGCCCCCATAGCTTTCGCCGACTGGGCGAAGGCTCCTGCCAGTATGAATATCCACAGCATAAGCATAATGTTGCTCTTGCTGGCTCCCTTGCTGAAGGTATCTATGCTCTGACGCAGTCCGTCCTTATAAGAGATGGCTACGGCGTAAATACTCGCTATGACGAATGCCACACTAATGGGCACTTTGTAGAAATCCTGAGCAATGATGGATGCGACCAGATAGATGGTAACGAAGACAAACAACGGGCTTAAAGCCAACAATCCTTTACGATTATTCATTTCAGTATTTTATGTGTGTTGTGTGTAGGGGTGCGCACTTGTTAGAGCTGCGTACGACGATAGAAGTCGACATTCTCCTTGGTGAGCAACTCTATTGGCATATAGTTGACGGGCTGTACCTTCTTGCGCAGCACGATAGCCTTGAAGAGTGTATCAACACAGCTGAAGCCCTGCTGATAGCCGTGTTGGGCTATAAGAAACGAGATACTACCCTGGCGCAGACATTCGGCATTCTTGGCTACCATGTCGTAGCCCATTATCTGTATGTCGCGACGATTGGTGCGCAGGAGATATTCACCCATGATGTGAGCCTTGGAATTGAGCGTGATACAATGATGTACATTGGGATGGGCTTCTAAGAAATCGCGCAGCATGGTGTCGTACTCGCTGCGTGTGCCTCTGAATGGGAGGTGAAGCTCAAGGATATTGATGCTGGGGAAATGGTCGTGCATATAATGGCGGAAGCCCACCTCACGGTTGACCTGCTGTTTACTGGTGACATGACCGTCCTTCATCAGCTTCATAATCATTATCTCCTTTTCGCCTGAAGCTATGAGCATGAGCATTCTGGCAGCGAAATAGCCGCTGCAGAAAGAGTCCTGACCGAAAAACGAAAGGGGTTTCAAGTCGGGCATGTATGAGTCGAGCATGACGAAGGGTATCTGACGCTCGTGGAGTTTGTCTGTGAACACCTTGGTGGTGTCGATCTCGATCGGCACGATGATTACTCCATTGGGATTAGACTCAAGACATTGGGTATAGCAATTGACAAACGACTCGTTGTTGAAACGTTCGTAGTACATGAGCTTGACATCTATATGGAAGTCGCGGCGCATCTCCATGGCCTTCTTCAGGCCTTGTTCCACTTCTTCCCAATAGGCTTCTGACTCATGCTGCGGAATGAGCGCAATGAACACGTACGACTTGTTATAAGCCAACGCACTTGCATAGACGTTGGGCTGATACTTCATTTCCTTCAACGCCTGCTCCACCTTTTCTCTGGCTGGCTTTGACACGTTGGGGCGGTTGTGCAAAACGCGGTCTACTGTTCCTACAGAAACTCCAGCTCTCTCGGCAATATCCTTAATTCTAATCTTATCCATTAATAAAAATCTGAAATAAAAAAAAACGCTGTGTGATAACACAATCTGTTTGTCTGTGCAAAGTTACAAAAAACTTTGAAAAAAAATACAAACGTTTGGACAAGAAAAGATAATAAAAGGATAAGATAAAGGGATAAAAAGAAATAGTGCTGGGGTGATGAGACGATAAGACTTCTACATGAAATCACAACATCTCAACACCTCAACACTATAAATATTATTGAACCCGCTTTAAATAGGGACTCATTACTTAATCATATCAACAGAGCGTTTGAGGAACGAGTCGAGGGCTGCACCCTTGAGCATACCGTTCTGCAACAGGGCGAGATCGATAAGCTGGTGTACCACCTTGTTGCCCTTGGCATAAGCTGCGATGATGTCGGCACGCTTGGTGCGCTGCTCCTGGATAGACTGCTCGGTATTCTTGACGTCGTCTTTCTCTTCCTGTGTTATCTCCTCGGGTTTCTTGGCGCTCTGGCTCTGGTGTAGCACGGCAAGACGTGCCTCAAGACCCTTTATCTCGCTGTCTACTGGACTGAGTTGGCTGCCACACTCCTGCTTCTCGCCGTCAAGCACGCCTTTAATCAGAGGATGGTCGCTATTGAGAACGAGATTGAAAGCGTCGGGCATCTGAGCGTAGAATGCCATACCTGCCTGATACTTGCTTGCCTCCTTCATACGGCGCATGTACTCGCTCTGGGTGATAATTACAGGTAGATTGTCGGCTCCGAGAGCCCGTACGTCGACATAGAACTCGGTACGATCCATTGTGGGCAGCTGCGAGCGGAAAGTCTCGGTGAGGCTGTCCTTGTCATCCTTGACCAGTTCGCTCTCCTTGCTGTCGTTCTTGACGATGAGGCGGTCGACGATATCGGCATCTACACGTGTGAAGCGTGTCTTCTCAAGTTTCTGCTCAAGCATAGACACCATTGGGGTGTCGAGCTGTCCGTCGAGCAGCAATACGCTGTAGCCCTTGTTCTTGGCAGCCTCGATATAGCTGTATTCACCCTCCTTGTCGTTGGCATAGAGATATACAAGATTGCCATCCTTGTCTGTCTGGTTGTCCTTGATGAGAGTCTTGTACTCGTTGTAGGTGAAGTACTTGCCGTCTACGTCCTTTAGCAGAGCGAAGTCCTTGGCACGGTCGTAGAAGTCGTCTTGCGAGAGCATACCATAATTGATGAATATCTTGAGGTCGTCCCACTTCTGCTCGTAGTCCTTGCGGTCGTCCTTGAAGATTGCGGCAAGACGATCTGCCACCTTCTTGGTGATGTACTTTGAAATCTTCTTGACATTGGCATCACTCTGCAAGTATGAGCGGCTCACATTAAGAGGAATGTCTGGTGAGTCGATTACACCATGCAGCAGGGTGAGGAATTCGGGTACAATACCTTCCACCTGGTCTGTGACAAACACCTGATTGCAGTAGAGCTGAATCTTGTTGCGCTGCAGCTCGATGTTCGACTTGATGCGTGGGAAGTAGAGGATACCCGTAAGATTGAACGGATAGTCAACATTGAGGTGAATCCAGAACAACGGCTCGTCCTGCATAGGATAGAGTGTGCGATAGAAGTTCTTGTAGTCCTCATCCTTGAGAGTGCTGGGCGCCTTGGTCCACAGAGGCTCTACGTCGTTTATGATATTGTCCTGGTCGGTGTCCTGCTGCTTGCCGTCCTTCCACTCCGTCTTCTTGCCGAAGGCTACCGGCACAGCCATAAACTTGCAGTACTTGTTGAGCAGTTCCTGAATCTTCTGCTTCTCGAGAAACTCCTTGCAATCGTCGTCGATGTGTAGCACAATGTCCGATCCGCGGTCAGCCTTGTCTGCATCGCTTATCTCAAACTCGGGGCTGCCGTCACAGCTCCACTTGATGGCCTTGGCACCGTCCTGATAGCTGCGTGTGATAATGTCCACCTTCTTGCTCACCATGAACGAAGAGTAGAATCCCAGTCCGAAGTGACCGATGATGGCGTTGGCATTGTCCTTATATTTGTCGAGGAAGTCGGTGACTCCCGAGAATGCTATCTGATTGATGTACTTGTTTATCTCGTCTTCGGTCATACCGATACCACGGTCGCTGATAGTGAGTGTACCCTCCTCGGCATTGAGAGTGACGCGAACGGTGAGGTCGCCAAGTTCGCCCTTGAAGTCGCCACGCTCGGCAAGTGTCTTAAGCTTTTGTGTAGCGTCAACGGCGTTGGAAACCATTTCACGAAGGAAGATTTCATGGTCAGAATAAAGAAATTTCTTGATGACAGGGAAAATATTTTCTGTCGTTACTCCAATATTACCTTTTTGTGCCATAATTTTGTTTGTATTATTAAGTTTTTAATATCAAATATTGAGTTTTTATTTCAAATGTTGAGTATTTCACTCGTTCGAAATCAATATTACAAATATCGTGCCATTACTACACAACGTTATCGGCGTTCGCATTTTGTCAGTTTTGCATTAGGCCTTTACTTCATATTATAATTATTATTTGTTTTTATAATGTGAAAAAACTTCTTTCCTGCAAACTGAATAGAAATAAAAATTATTACCTTTGCAATAATAACAACATCAGACAGAATAAAAAACGTAAAAAGACACACAGAATATGCCCGCCAAACCGCTTATAAGTTTCATTGTGTACAATCACGACGCAGAGCCTGCCATTCTGAGTCAATGCCTTGACAGCATAACGCAGTTGTCGCTGGCTTCTGCAGACAGAGAGATAATTGTTGTAGACAACGGGAATTCTACCGAAGCTCTTAATATACTGTTGGGAAAGGACGATGAGATAACGTACATCCACCAGCGCTATATGGGAGTGTCGGCAGCATACTCTATGGGGCTGAGGATGAGTACTGCACGCTATGTGCAATTCGTAGGCAGTCATGACCTACTGATAAGGGCTCCCTACGAGCATTGTCTGGACATAGCGCGCTATCACAATCCCGATGTGGTATTCTATAAGAATACTGACAATCCCGACAATGCTACCACTCCATTCACTTACGAGGGACCTATGCAGGGCAGCACATATATGAAAGGCAACACGATTCAAGCGGCCAAGATAGGCTACCTGTTTGAAAAGAACGTAATAGTGTCGGAGGAATTTAATGAAAGGATAGCCAACAAAAACGAGTTTCTCACCAAGCTGCTACTACAATCGGAGCGCTTCTTCTATACCGATTCTAACGCTTATATGGAGAGTCGGCTGTCAACTTTGTCGACTGCCGACGCTTCTATACATGCCCATCGACTGGCAGAGACGGAGAAGACGCTGCAGAACATGCTGAAACTTGTGGTGCCCGAAACCGACCGACCTGCCATGAACCGACGCATAGCCCAACTGACCATGGACTATCTGTGTGACGTGATACGCACCACCCACGACAAGAAGACCCTCGTGAAGACTATGGAACGCCTGGCTCGCAAAGGGCTTTACCCTCTGCCCGACCGCAACTACACCAAGAAGTATGCTTACTTCAGGAAGATGATTGGCAATCCCATTACACGAAATCTGCTCTTCTACCTTATTAAATAACAGCTAAACAAATAAAAACTACATAATAATATGAACAGCAAGAAACTACTCATACTCCTGGTTCTCGCACTCACCACATCGGGACTGAACGCCCAAAGCCGCAAAACCAAACGCTCGAAAGCGAAGTCTACAATTGTAAAACCTAAGCCTACGGACAATATGCCCGCTATGAGCCCTAAAGCCAAGGCCCTCTTTGACGATATGTTGACAAACACTCAGAAGGTGTTTGTCATAGACAGCACCGTGGTGGACATCAACAATGTGCTGGATGAGATACCGCTGCCAGCTTCTTACGGAAAATTCGTCAAGTACAACTCTTTCTTCAACACCGACGAGGCCAACGACTCGTATGTTTTTGTCAATGGATTCGGCAACCGATGCTACTACACCGAGATGGGTACCGACAGCATTGCTCGTCTGTACACACGCGACATGGTGGGCAGTCAGTGGGGCGAGGCGAAGCCGGTGAAGTCGGTGAATGGCAAATTCAAGAACATCAGTTTCCCATTTATGTCGTCTGACGGACAGACGCTTTACTTTGCAGGAGTTTCGGACGATGAGGGTCTGGGCAAGCGCGACATCTACATGACAAAGATTGAGGCAGGCGAGGGCACTTTCCTTAATGCCGAAAATATCGGTTTGCCTTTCAATTCACCTTCCGACGACTTTGCATATATCGTTGCTGATGCTGACAAGCTGGCATGGTTCGCCTCCACCCGAAACCAGCCCGAAGGCAAGGTGTGTGTCTACACCTTCGTGCCTACCGACACCCGACAGAATTATGAAGCTCTCAGCATGGGCGAGAAGGAACTGCATAGCCTGGCTTGCCTGAACAGAATACGCGCTACATGGCCTACGCCCGAAAAGCGCGAAAGTGCCATGCAACAACTCAATCAGCTGAAGCAAGAGAACAGTCTGACACATAGTAAGGCTGATGGCATAAACTTCGTGATAAACGACCGCATCACTTACAACAGCATCGATCAATTCAAGTCGGATGAGACGCGCATGGCTTACTACGAGACGGTACGTCTTCGTAACGAACTGACTTCCAAGACGGCCAAACTCTCTGCCATGCGTGCACAATATCATACAGCTGCTGACGGTGACAAGGCTCAGATTGGGTTGAAAATACAACAACTGGAACTGCAGACCGACGAACTACGACAAACGCTGAAACGTGCTTTGGGCGAACTACGACAGAAGGAAAGCAAAATCTAATGTCGATTACAAACTAATGGGGGTGTCAAATGAGAATTAAAGAAAGTTTTGGCTTCGCCCGTAGTCAACAGAAGTCAACGGACATTCGTAACTCATAATTCGAAATTCAAGATATGGAGAAGAAGTATTTTGCTGCTTCTGAGCTGATAATAAACGGCGACGGCAGCGTTTTTCATTTGCATCTGAAGCCAGAGCATCTGGCAGACAAGGTGATATTAGTGGGCGACCCAGGCAGGGTGGCTCTGGTAGCTTCGCATCTCAGCAATATAGAGTGTGAGGTAGAAAGCCGCGAATTCCGCACCGTGACCGGACAGTATGAGGGCAAGCGCATCACCGTGGTGTCTACCGGCATTGGATGCGACAACATCGACATCGTGATGAACGAGCTTGACGCTCTTGCCAACATCGACTTCAACACTCGCATGGAGAAGGAACAGACGCGCAGCCTTGAAATAGTGAGAATAGGAACTTGTGGCGGTCTGCAACTAAACACTCCCGAGGGCACATTCGTGTGCTCGGAATATTCTGTGGGATTTGACGGTCTGCTCAACTTCTACGCCGGACGCAATGCCGTGTGCGACCTACAGATGGAACGCGCCCTCATCAACCATCTGGGATGGACTGGCAATATGTGCCAACCTTATCCTTATGTGATCAAGGCCGACGAGACGCTCGTAGAGCGCATAGCTGAGGATATGGTAAGGGGCATCACCGTGGCATGCGGAGGCTTCTTCGGACCGCAAGGCCGGCAGCTGCGCATTCCGCTTGCCGACCCTAACCAGAACGAAAAGATAGAAAGCTTCGAATACAACGGACTGCACATCACCAATTTTGAGATGGAAAGTTCGGCACTGGCTGGACTCGCCCGACTGATGGGACACCACGCCACAACGGTCTGCATGGTGATAGCCAATCGTAGGGCAGGACGCGCCGACACCGGATACAAGAACCATATCGACGACCTGATAAAGCTGGTGCTCGACAGATTGTAATTATCCATAAAGAATGGACTTAAACGAAATAATAAGCCACAATATTGCGCTGCCTGCGGCGCAGATAGCCTTGGACATAAACAAGGCGCTGGAGAAGCATAACTCGGTTGTAGTAACAGCACCTCCCGGTGCCGGCAAGTCGACCTTGCTGCCTCTGACCATAATGGCTGGAATGAATAACAGCGCAAACGGACCAAGTAACGCGAGCAAGACATCAAGCTGCACAGGTAAGGTACTGATGCTCGAACCGCGCCGACTTGCCGCACGACAGATAGCCGAACGGATGGCTCATATGATAGGCGAACCCGTGGGGCAGACCGTAGGCTATAGGGTACGATTTGAAAACAAGGTGTCGAGCCAGACAAGAATCGAGGTGCTCACCGAGGGCATTCTGACACGTATGCTGGTGGACGACGCTACGCTTGAGGGTGTGGACGTGGTGGTGTTTGACGAATTTCACGAACGTAGCATCAACTCCGACCTTGCTCTGGCCCTGACACGCCAGACGCAACAGATAATACGCCCAGACATCAAGATTGTCATTATGTCGGCCACTATCGACGCTTCGAGAATATGCAACTTGCTGAAGGCTCCGCTCATAGAGAGCGAGGGCCGTATGTTTGACGTTGACATCAAATATGCCAACGCAAATGCCGACCGTCGCGACATTTCGCAAATGGCTGCATCGGCTACGATAGAGGCACACAACCGGCACAAGGGCGACATTCTGGTGTTTCTGCCAGGACAGGGCGAGATAGAACGCTGCCAGCAACTGCTCGGCTCTGCGCTACTGCCCACAAGCGTGATACCCCTGTATGGCAACCTGCCACCCCAGCAGCAATACAAAGCAATAGCCCCGTCAAGGGATGGCGAACGCAAAGTGGTGCTGGCTACGCCAATAGCCGAAACATCGCTCACGATTGAAGGCGTGAGGGTGGTAGTAGACTCCGGACTGTGCCGACAGATGATATTCGACGCACGCACCGGACTGAGCCACCTTGAGACGGTGCGCATCAGCATGGACATGGCGACACAACGTAGCGGACGTGCTGGACGTGTTGCCGAGGGCATATGCTACAGGCTGTGGACTAAAGCCTCCGAACACTTGATGGGTGAACAGCGCAAACCAGAGATAGAGGAAGCCGATCTGGCTCCGATGCTATTGGAGATAGCTGCTTTCGGCGAGAACGATGTGAAGGCTCTGCCATGGCTCACGATGCCGCCTCAGAGCAATGTCGTCAAAGCGCATAGCCTGCTAATATCGCTAGGAGCCATCGACGAGAAAGGCTGCATAACAACGCTCGGCAAGCGTATGGCTGCCCTACCCTGCCATCCACGTATAGCAAGGATGATTTTGCAAGCTTCCGACCAACTCCTCAAGGGTGTGGCTTGCGACATCGCTGCCATACTTGAGGAGAAAGATCCTATGGGCGAATCTGCCCGGACTGACCTTGGGCTGAGAATCACCACTCTACGACAAGCTCGCAGAAACAAGCAGACTGACAAATGGCTACGCATAGCACAAATAGCTGCCGAATACAGACGTATGGCTCATGTAGCTGAGGACAACAACGACGTAGCGCCTACTGACATAGGTATGCTGGTGGCTTATGCCTATCCAGAGCGCATAGCCATGAGCATCGACAACATAGGCGGCTACCGGCTGGCAAGTGGCGCTAACGTGAAGCTTGAGCAGAACGACTCGCAAGCGGCACACAAGTGGCTTGCGATAGCTTCGCTCAACAACGCCTCTACCGCTGCAGGACGCATATTCATGGCGGCTCCGCTCAATCCCGACGACCTTGACGACTCTATCATTACAGAACGCGACAACATATCGTGGGACAGCAAGCAGGGATGTGTGCTGATGCAAACGGAAAGAAGAATAGGAAAGCTCACCATAAGCTCTAAGCCTATACACAATGCCGTGGCTGAGGATGTGGTAAATATAATATGTGAGGCTGTGAAGAAGGACGGAATGAGCATGCTTGACTGGAGCAACGCCGAGGTGACTCGTCTGCAAAACCGTGTGGCTCAAGTGGCTGCATGGCATCCCGAACTGAACATTCCCGACATCTCGACTGAGCATCTGACTGCCAATGCTAAGGATTGGCTGCCGCTGTATATTGACGAGGGAGGACACATCAAGTCGACTGCTGCCGAACTGAAGAAACTGAAGCTCGCCGAAATTCTATGGAACTCGATTTCATACGAAACGCAACTGGAAATAAACCGACTCGCCCCTACTCACATCGCCGTGCCTACTGGCTCGCACATTCGCATCGAATACCGACATGGGGCTGAGGCTCCCGTGCTGAGTGTACGACTACAGGAATGCTTCGGCATGAAACGCACTCCATGCATTGACGACGGCAGACAACCACTACTTATGGAACTGCTGTCGCCTGGATTCAAACCGGTACAGTTGACTCAAGACCTCGAAAGCTTCTGGCAAGCAACTTACTTCGAAGTGCGCAAGGAGCTGCGACGCAGATACCCCAAACACTACTGGCCCGAAAACCCACAGGAAGCAGAGGCAGTAATGGGAGTGAAGAAGTCTTGAATTCGTACGCATTCTAACAATTAAAAAATTAAATATAAAATGACAACTAAAAGTTTACTGATTAAGGACACAACAGTCGATGAACGCATGGATATAGTGAAAGAGGCACTTGGAGGCTTCGGCGACGCAGAATGCGAAGGCATCGACATGGACGACCTATACGACGACTATATCTTCGGACGCAAGGAACTGGCTGAAATAAACAGAGAGTTCAGCGCTCAGAATGCCGGTTCGGTGAGAGCCGACAAAGCCGACAAGAATAAAGGGTGCGGCATGGGAAGATAACAAATATCAAAAAACATATAACAAAAAAACAACTATGAACAAAATCTTATTAACCACACTCCTGACCGCTTACGGCTTTACCACACAGGCGCAAGACAATCCGCTATGGATGCGCCATCCGGCAATATCGCCCGACGGCAAGACAATCGCATTCTCCTATCGTGGCGACATCTTCACGGTATCGTCCAACGGAGGCACAGCCAGACAAATCACATCAAACGCTGCATTCGACTCCTATCCGGTATGGAGCCCCGACGGCAAAAACATCGCTTTTGCATCGAGCCGTGAGGGTAGCATCGACGTGTGGGTGATGGATGCCAACGGTGGCATACCGCGCCGCGTGACAACACACAGCGGCAACGAATATCCGCTGCGCTGGAAGGACAACTCTACAATACTGTTCAAATCGTCGATGATGCCTACCACAAATTCGATAATCTTTGCAGGCTCCTTCCCACAAGTGTACGCTGTAGGCATTGACGGCGGACGCCCCAAACTCTACTCTGAGGTGACAATGGACGCTCTCGACATCAACTCGTCTGGCGACGTGCTCTATATGGACCGCAAGGGATATGAGGACGAATGGCGAAAGCACCACCGCTCGCCTATCACACGCGACATCTGGCTCAAGAGAGGCGAAAAGTTCAAGAAGCTCACCTCGTTCGACGGCGAAGACCGCGACCCCGTATGGGCTGCCGACGGTAAGTCGTTCTACTATCTGAGCGAGCAGAACGGTACACTCAACATCTACCACCGCACTCTCGATGGCAAGGAGACACGCATCACCAGCCACGAGAAGAATCCCGTACGATTCCTTTCAGCTGCCAACGACGGCACGCTGTGCTACGGCTACGATGGCGAGATATACACCGTGCGCCAAGGAGCACAGCCACAAAAGACTGCCATCAGAATAGTGGCTGACAACGAGGGCAAGGAGCTCATACGACAGATCAAGAACTCGGGGGCTTACAATATCAAGCTCTCGCCCAACGGAAAGGAAATAGGATTTGTACTGCATGGTGACGTGTACGTTACGTCGATAGAATACCGCACTACAAAGCAGATAACAAACACTCCCGAACAGGAGCGCGACATAGACTTTGCGCCCGACGGACGCACCATAATATACGACTCGGAACGCAACGGACTGTGGCAAATCTACGCCACTACCATCAAGAACAAGGACGAAAAGCAGTTTGCTTATGCTACCGAACTTGTAGAGGAGCGACTGACACAATCCGACCAGACTTCATTCCAACCGAAATTCAGCCCTAACGGCAAGCAGATCGCTTTCTGGGAAAACCGTGGCACCCTGCGCGTGATGGACGCTAAGGGCAAGAACGTGAAGACCGTGATGGACGGCAAATACGTCTATTCGTACAGCGACGGTGACATCGACTACACATGGAGCCCCGACAGCAAGTGGCTGCTATCCTCGTACATCGGCGTGGGAGGTTGGAACAATTCGGACATCGCCCTGGTAAATGCTTCGGGCAACGGCGAAATACACAACCTCACCGAAAGCGGATATAATGAGGGCGACGCCAAGTGGGTGCTCGGAGGCAAGGCCATGCTGTTCAGCAGCGACCGTGCCGGATACCGCAGCCACGGCAGCTGGGGAGCTGAGTCGGACGCTTACTTGATGTTCTTCGACCTTGAGGCTTACGAGCGCTTCCGCATGAACAAGGAGGAGCGTGCCCTGGCTAAGGAGAACATGACCAATAAGGAGAAGAAGCAGGAGGAAAAGAAGGAAGAGAAGGAGAAGAAGAATCTTGAGAAGCCGAAAGCACAGGAGACAGAGGATCTGAAGTTCGACCTTGATAACTGCCGCGACCGCATCGTGCGCCTCACGGTAAACTCCTCGTTCCTCGGCGACGCTTTGCTCGACAAGGATGGCGAGAACATCTACTATAAGGCTTCGTTTGAGGGTGGTGCCGACCTGTGGCGCCGCAACCTTATTACAGGCCATACTGAACTGCTGATGAAGAACCTCG
The DNA here is from genome assembly GCA_905193385.1 of uncultured Prevotella sp. Taxonomy (GTDB): domain Bacteria; phylum Bacteroidota; class Bacteroidia; order Bacteroidales; family Bacteroidaceae; genus Prevotella. The sequence continues at coordinate 57,529 of CAJJOL010000018.1, forward strand.
GAGGTGGTGAGATGGTGTTCGACAAGACTTACCAGAACATCTATCTGGCTGGCGACGGCGGCATCAAGAAGGTTACGCCATCAAGCAGAGCCGTCAAGAATATCGACTTCGAAGCTCCGTTCAACTATCAGCCCTACAAGGAGCGCGCCTATATGTTCGACCACGTTTGGCGACAGGTGAAGGACAAGTTCTACGACAAGAACCTGCATGGCGTAGACTGGGAAGGCTACCGCAAGACTTACGAGCGCTTCCTGCCCTACATCAGCAACAACAACGACTTTCAGGAGATGCTGAGCGAAATGCTGGGCGAGCTGAACGCTTCGCATACCGGAGCAAGATACAACGGCATGTGGGCACCGCTCCAGACTGCCAGCCTCGGACTCTTCCTCGACGATAACTACACCGGCGACGGACTGAAAATTGCTGAAGTGGTGAAGGGCAGCGAGATAGCCTGCAAGCAGACTAAGGTAAAGACCGGATGCATCATCGAGAAAATCGACGGCACGGACATCAAGGCCGGTATGGACTACTTCCCTCTGCTAGACGGAAAAATAGGCAAACCAATACGACTCACCATTCGCACTAAGGGCGGCAGTACCTTCGATGTCAACACAAAGGGAATGTCTATGGGCAAAATGAACGAACTGCTCTACAAGCGCTGGGTGGAACGCAACCGCCATCTGGTAGACAGCCTGTCGGGCGGCCGACTCGCCTATGTACACGTCAAGGCAATGAACAGCGAGAGCTTCCGCACCGTCTATCGCGAACTACTTAGCGACAACAACCGCAACCGCGAGGCGGTAATCGTCGACGAACGCCACAACGGAGGCGGATGGTTGCACGACGACCTCTGCACGCTACTCAACGGCAAGGAATACCAGCAATTCATGCCACGCGGACAGTTCATCGGTCGCGACCCGTTCAACAAGTGGACCAAACCCTCGTGCGTACTCATCTGCGAGGACGACTACAGCAATGGTCACGGATTCCCCATGGTCTACAAGACGCTCGGCATAGGCAAACTCATCGGTGCTCCAGTAGCTGGTACTATGACTGCCGTGTGGTGGGAGACTATGATCGACCGCTCTATGGTGTACGGCATTCCGCAGGTGGGATGCATGAGCCTCGATGGCACGTATGCCGAGAACACTCAGCTCAATCCCGACATAACAGTATACAACACACCTGAAGACTTCATCAATGGCAACGACCGCCAGCTGAAAGCTGCTGTGGACGAAATGCTGAAGCAGATAGGCGAAAAGAAATAAAAAGGGTTCATCCGGCATATGGAGTTATTTAATCATAAACCCTACAAGAGGGTGTGTCTTGACACACCCTCTATATAAAAATGTATTGCTGTTCGTGAAATGCTGCACAAAGTGTTGTACAAGGCAAGTTCTCGCTGATTATCTTACCTGGCGTAGGAACGGTTGCAATAACCGTATAGCCACGCTTAGACAACTCAGGATTAGGTATGAAGCCCATATAATCCTCGCCAAAGTGCATCACTACTATGCCAATGCCTGTTTTGGCTGATTTCTGAGTTGGCTGATATTCTACGGCCGACTGATGTCCTAGACTCACGTAACGGGCAGAATATCCTTCGCCTTCTGCCTGGACAGGAACCATGTTCAACATGAATCCCATAATAAACAAAATAATTTTTCTCATCGGATAAAACTCCTATTATTCTTATTTATTGTCTTCGTTTTGCACTATCTTTGCACACATGAAGAAGATATTATTCCTACACGGATTCTTCGCCACGGGCAGTTGTCCGATGGCGAGAGCCTTGAAAGAAGCGTTTGAGGGGACGGCGGTGGTGCTGACTCCCGACTTGCCATTGCATCCCAAGAAGGCGTTGAATGAAATACGTTCTATTATAGACAAAGAGCAGCCCGACTTGCTTCCAGGCAACAGCTGCGGCTCTTTCCTCGCACAGATGCTGGCTCCGGTGGTGGGCATTCCTGCCCTGCTCGGCAATCCGTATTTCATGATGACGGAGTTTCTGAAGGAGCGAATCGGCGAGCATGAATACAAGGCTCCGAGAAGGGACGGAAATCAGCAGCTGGTGATTGACGAGGCGCTGATAGAGGAGTTTGCGGAGCTGGAAGCCGTGCAGTTTGACCATTGCAACCCATATTATAAGGATCGTGTGTGGGGACTTAAATGTTGATGGAGTTTTCAGCAAAATTTTAACCGTTTCACAGAAATAGACAAATAATTATGGAGACATTCAATAATGTAATAAACAGTGGCCAGCTTGTTCTGGTCGATTTCTTTGCTACATGGTGCCAACCTTGCAAGGCGATGCACCCCATTCTGGAGCAGGTGAAAAGTGTATTGGGCGACCGCATCCGAATCATCAAGGTGGATGTAGATAAGTACGGCGTAACAGCAAGCCAATACCGCATTCAATCCGTGCCTACGCTGATGCTTTTCCGAAACGGAGAAGTATTGTGGCGCACAAGCGGTGTGGTAGATAAAGCCGAACTGCTGGCTACGCTTGATCCTTTCTTGAAATAAAAAGATGAACAGAATAAAGGAGTAAAATAGGAAAATGAGCATAAATACATTACATAGTTGCCTCGCCTACTATCTCCTTGCTATCAATGCAGTTGCATTCATCGTGTACGGCATTGATAAGTACAAGGCAAAGAAAGCCAAATGGCGCATTCCGGAAGTAACGCTTTTATTGCTGGCTGTCGTTGGAGGAAGCGTCGGGGCATGGATGGGAATGAAAGTCTGGCACCATAAGACGATGCACAAGAAATTCAAATACGGCATTCCTGCCATTCTGCTGATACAGATTGCGCTGATGGCGTATTTGCACATGAATTAATGACAAAATAAATAACTAAGTATATGAGCATTAAAAAGAATGGGATATACTGGAAGGGCATCAAGCGCCGGATAGGGAAATTCTTTGAGAAGGTGCACGAATGTATACTTATCTTTACCGACTGGCTGGGGTAAGTGCACATAGTAAATAAAATGCAAAACATTGATATAATCTGATGGGAACAGAAAGAATTTTACTTCGCCATTGGCAAGAATCGGATGCAGAGTCGCTCTTCAAATACGCCTCAGACCCTGACGTAGGACCTCATGCTGGATGGCCGGCACATAAGTCTGTTGAGGAAAGTAAGGAGATAATCCGGACATTCTTCCATAATGACACGACATGGGCGATTGTGTTGAAAGAGACTGGCGAGGCTATCGGCTGCATCGGCTACTACACCCATGAAACCAGCAACATCCCTATCGGAGAAAACGACTGCGAGGTGGGCTACTGGGTAGGAAAGCCTTATTGGAACAGAGGAATCTGCACCGAAGCCTTGAAGCTGATGCTCGACTACTGCATCCACGAGAAGCATTTCGAAAACATCTGGGCAGACCATTTCACAGGCAATCCTGCATCGGGAAGAGTCATGGAGAGATGCGGTTTCTCAGACACGGGAATGCTGAACCAATGCAGCCAGCTCGTGGGGGGCGACAAGGATATGGTCAAGGTGTTCAAGTACAAAGGATAAGAAATAAATGAACTTTTAAAACATTTTGATTATGGTAAAGATAAAGTTAAGCAATGGCGTGTAAATGCCACAACTTGGATATGGTGTTTATC
>CAJJOL010000019.1:0-57062 GCA_905193385.1 uncultured Prevotella sp.
ACGAATTAATTCATGGTGAAATTCACGATTAATTCATGATAATTCGTGACTGAAAACCACACGATACAAAAAAGGAGTCCTTTTGAACTCCAAAACGAGTCCTTTTGCCTTCCAAAACGAGTCCTTTTACAACGCAAAACGAGCCCTTTTGGAATGCAAAAGGACTCGTTTTCAATTTCTTACTTTTCCAGTTTCTTCAACACCTTCTCAAGTTCTGCCCAATGCTCTTCAGTCATGTCATTGGGAGTGAAGATGCTGATGCCGTTGGCACCGGCAGCCATCGACGACTCAACAGCCTCGGCTATCTCCGACGGAAGGAGTCCCGAGTTCTCAGGATCAACCACCTTGTCCTTGTTGCGCCAGTCGTGACAGATGAAGATGCCACTATATAATAAGGTGTTGCGACCCTTAAGCGACTCAGCCTCTTCCTTCGTCACCTTGCCAACCCATGATGCCGGCTCCATATAGAAGTCGTTGTAGTTCATGGGGAACACAGCGTCGAGGTTCCACTTGTTCCACTGCTGGCGCACCATCCATTCGGCGTAGCTCTTCGGACCGGGGAACACATCGGCACTCAACTTCTTGCCCTTGGCATGAACAGCGTCGCTAATGCGGTTTACAAGAGCCGTGATGGCGTCGCAGCGGAACTGTGCCCACTCCTTGATCTTCGACGGGTCGCACACCTTGGTGATGTCTATTCCGCTCTGCTTCTTGAATGCAGCCACACAGTCTGGGCAGTAGCAGAAGTCGGCCTTGGCATACTCGCCGTTCATCACGAGTCCGTACTTATCCCAAAGTCCGCGCGCCAGGATTACGTCGGCATAGCGGATATAGTCGAGCTGAACATAGTCAACCTCAGGAATTTCGGCAATCTGCTCGAATGTTGTAGTGAGGAACTTCTTCACTTCCTCGTTACGAGGGTCGAGCGTAGTATAATAAGGTACGTAAGGAGGATTGTCGTAGGCCGACTCACCCAGTCGGTTTACGGTGTACCAGCTCTTCGGCTTGCCGCCAGGAGTCATAGTAGGCACCCATGCGTGATACTCCAGTCCTGCCTTCTTGGCTGCTTTCGACGCTGTGCGAATCTTCTCCAAATCCATTCCGGCGTTGATGCACACACCAGTCACGCCATGCTTCTTCCATGCCTTGAAGTCGGCAGTAAGCGACTTCTCAGTTGCGTTGTCGGCAAAACCTGCCCAAGCATACACAGGAATCTTGTTGCCCTTGGCGCTGGCACACAATGCTGTGAGCGCTACGGCAAGAGTTAGAAATAGTTTTTTCATGCTGTTTGTTCTTTTATTTATAAATAGATGTTTATATAGCAAATGATGTTAGAATGCAAAATTAAAAAAAAATATTGAAATAAAAGTCAGTTATCTTAAAAACACATTATTTATAACCAAATTGAATATTTTTTGTCTTCAAACTCGATTTTTATGTTAAAAGACTACATTATTCTGAAAATTTTATTACTTTTGCAACATAAAATTTGAGAACAATTGTGTGCGTACAGACCATACGCACATACAACGGAATTAAAACCATATCAAAAGAGTAAAAAAAATTTTATTAAGAATTAGAAAGGTACTATCTATTATTGCGTCCTATCGACCAATTAAGTTCTATCTATTATTAATTCTAACTAATTATAAATTCTAACTAAAATTTACATCTATGTCAAAACGAGTACAGACAGTCGGCATGCTGTTGGCTCTTACCTCAATGGCTATTGGGGGGGGTAATAACGCATATGCCGGAACGGTGACTGCTTCCAATGCTGCACAGAACATGCAGCAGGACGCAGCGTGCAAGGGTGTCGTTAAGGACGCTACTGGTGAGCCCATTATCGGTGTATCGGTTATCGTCAAGGGTACTACCAACGGTGCTGTTACCGACATTGACGGCAATTTCAGCCTTGCCAATGTCAAGAAGGGCGCTACCTTACGCTTCACTTACCTGGGCTACAATCCGCAGGAAGTAGTTTACAACGGACAGCCGCTCAACATCACTCTTGTTGAGGATTCTAAGGCGCTTGACGAGGTTGTGGTTACAGCCCTCGGTATCAAGAAGGACGCAAAGAAGCTGGGTTATGCAGTAAGTACAGTAAGCTCAGCCGACCTCACCAAGACGGGTTCAAGCAACATCGCTGCCGGTCTTTATGGTAAGGCTACTGGTGTGCGCATTCAGTCGGCACCTGGTGGCGGCACTTCTGCCGTTTCAATTTCAGTACGTGGTCTTTCTTCTATTTCAGGTAACACACAGCCATTGCTCGTGCTCGACGGTGTGCCTATCCGCAACGGCAACGCCAACAACAGCGACTACTGGGGAAGCCAGCGCATCGAGTCGAACGGTCTTGTAGATATCAACCCTGAGGACATCGACAACATCTCTATCCTTAAGGGTGCTGCCGCTTCGGCTCTCTACGGTTCGGAGGCTGCCAACGGCGTTGTGATGATTACCACAAAGAAGGGTGCCAAGGGTGGTGGCACACACGTGGACTTCAGCGCTAATGTGAGCATCGACCGCGTAGCATACATGCCAGAGATTCAGAAGGAGTTCGGTCCGGGTTACGATAACTACGTTCTCGGCGACAACGACCAGACCGCTTTGACTGGTTTCCGTCAGATTCGTATGGACCTCAACGGCAATCCTATTACAACCACCAACCGTGAGACCTACTACTCATACGGTGCACGTTATGACGCAAGCAAGAAGGTCACTTATTTCGACGGAACAGAGCGTTCGTTCACTCCAATCGACCACAACCAGTGGAACGACATCTTCCGCACAGGTGTAAACCAGACCTACAACCTTGCGCTTACCAACAGTACCGATCGCAACAACATCCGTTTCTCTTATACATATAACGATGTTTTGCCGATGCAGTACAACTCAAATAACCGCAAGCACAACTTCAACCTCAATGGTTCATTCGACGTTACTAAGACCATCAAGTTGAACTATAGCGCTACATACACCACACAGTACATCAAGAACCGTCCGTATCGTATTTCGCGTCTTACCAACAACTATACCGGTATGTTCGGCGGATTCACTGACGTGGAGTACATCCGCAAGCACACTATGACAAGTGCTGGCTACCAGAACTCTATTGCCAAGATTAATGGCGGTACCGACCAGACAATGACTCCCGACGAACAGTTCCTCTACTCTCCAATGGGTTCTACATCATTGATGAGCGAGTACTTCTGGAACATCTACGGCAAGACACAGGAGGAGCAGCACCACCGCTTCATCGGTTCTATCAACCCGACTTGGGACATTATCCCAGGATTGAAGCTGAGCGCACGCGTCGCTTCCGACCTCACAACAGACAAGACAGAGAACAAGAACAGAGCCGAAAACGCTCACTCATTCTCAACTAACGGCACATTCTCTGACTCTTATGGTCTGACCAACTATCAGTACAACATCGTTTATGGCGATGCTATGTTGATGCTTGACAAGACTTTTGCCGAGAAGCACAACGTCACAGCCAACTTTGGATGGAATGCACGTACCGAGCGCCTCTATCAGAGCGCAGTAAGCACACAGAACGGTCTGCTTCAGGAAAATTGGTTCGACCTTGCTGCCTCTGTAGGCACAAAGAACGCCAGTATGAACCGTCAGGAGTTGCTCCGTACCGGTATGTTCCTCACCGCAAGCTACGGCTACGACAGCTGGGCTTATTTGGAGGGTTCTATCCGTCAGGAGAAGACTTCTACACTTGCCAAGGGTCACAACTCGTTCTGGTATCCTTCTGTAAGTGCCAGCGTACTCTACACAGAGTTGCTCAAGGACAAGCGTCCGAGTTGGTGGAACTACGGTAAGATCCGCGTGTCGTACGGTATCGTAGGTAACGCTCCTGAGCTCTACAAGGCAAACCTCGTGCTCAGCGCTAACTCATTGAACCGCGACAAGACATATACATATATCTACGTGCCGACAACTGTTGGCAACGAGAGCATAACTCCTGAGAAGAAGCACGAGTTTGAGATCGGTATCGAGAACAAGTTCTTCAACAACCGCTTGGGCTTTGAGTTCAACTTCTATAGCAACGACATCAAGGACCAGATTCTTAACACAACAGCCGCTGCCTCAATGGGTGGTACATCTATGTTGATGAACGTGGGCGACTTGACCAACAAGGGTATTGAGTTCAGCGTTAACGGAACTCCTATCATCAACAAAGACTGGCAGTGGGATGTACGTGCCAACATAGCATGGAACCAGAACAAGGTGAAGAAGCTTGCTGACGGACTCGACCGCCTCCAGCACTGGGACACAGACGGTGCCGTACGTCTGGAGTCGCATGTAGGTCAGCCTATGGGCGACTGGTACGCATGGACATGGAAGAAGGATGAGAAGACAGGCCAGTATCTCATCGGTGCTGACGGTCTGCGCATTGCTGACAAGACTGAGATGCACAAGGTGGGCAACGCTATGCCTAAGCTCACTGGTGGTTTCGGCACAAGCCTTAGCTACAAGAACTGGACTCTCGACATGAACTTCGACTTCCGCATCGGTGGCGACGTGCTCAACTTGCCGTGGCAGTACATGAAGTCAGTAGGTAACATCACCGACGCTGTAGGCGTACGCGACGCTGCTTCGGGCGGTATCTTCTACTACAGCACTACCGATAAGGTTACAGACAAGGCTTCGCTCGTACGTGTTGATCCTTCACAGATTCAGAACTACAAGCGTGGCGAGACCATGATTGGTGGCCACTACGTATGGGACAACGGTTTGATTCTGCCGGGTGTAAAGGAAGACGGCACACCTAACGATATCATCGTAACTCAGTTTGAGGCTAACGACGGTCTGTACGGATGGGGTTCAAATCCTACACAGAGCTACGCTGACGCTGTACAGAAGAACACCTACATCAAGTGCCGCGAGATCAGCTTGGCTTACACATTGCCTAAGATGCTCACCAAGAAGTTCGGTTGCAGCAACCTTACTGTTTCGGCATTTGCCCGCAACCCGTTCTACATCTATCGCACAATGAAGCTGTTCGATGCTGAGACCACAGACGGTACAAACTGGATCTATCAGTCAATCATCGGCGGTTCTACCGCAAGTGCCCGCACATTCGGCGTTTCGCTCCGTGCAAGCTTCTAATAAGAATCTAAAAGAATCAATAAAACAGAAAAGTATATGAAAAAGAATATATTTTCTTCAATCGCAGTGGCGGGTTTGGCTCTTATGACACTTGGAGCATGCTCTGACTCGGAATACACCGAAAAATATCAGAAGCCGTCTACTACTAAGACTGCGACTGTGCCCGACGTGTTCACGTCGGTACTCTACAAGGGCAACACATGGATGAACCCGATGTACTATCGTTATTATTGCCAGATGACTACTTCTGCAACATATTCAGGAATCTTCGGCAACTCAAACAGCAAGGGACGTTTCATGGGTGCTGGCGAGCCTCGATACAACGATCGCTGGAAGAATTTCTACGACATGCTCACACAGTACCGTCTGCTCCAGAAGACCTATAACGGTCTCGATGACTCACAGAAGCCTAACAACGAGGTTTTCCTCGTGCTCTCTCGCGTGCTTGTTGACGCTCAGCTCCACGAAATGTTGTCGCTCTTTGGTAGCGTGCCATTCAATGGTGCTGGTACTCTTTGGGAGAACAGCGACTACGCAGGTGCAAAGGAGAAGGCCGTTTACGAGAACGACACCGACCTCTACAAGCAGATTCTGCAGGAATTGCAGGATGCTGCCGACTACTTTGCTAACGGTGGTCCTAACTCAGTAGCACAGGCGAGCTTGAAGAACAAGGACTATACTCGCGCAGCAGGTGATATCTCTTTGTGGCAGAAGTATATCAACTCTTTGCGTCTCCGCATCGGTCTTCACCTCGCTACCAACGGTACTCTCGTTGCCGAGGGTAAGGCTACTATCGCCAATGTTCTCAACAACCCGTCGAAATATCCTGTTATCGAGAGCAACGACGAGAACATGGGTGTTGACGCAAGCACAGCCAACGACGACTTTAACTTCGGCAAGAGCCTTTCACAGGCTCTCCATGGAGGCTACACACCGTCGCAGGCTTACCTCGACGCTCTGAACGTGCCTGCTAACGGTATTCCTACTGCCGACACCGACCCACGTCTCACAGTGCTCCTCGACCCGAACCCGGATGGCGAGTACATCTCTTACGACGTTACAAAGTCTAACCAGGAGATTTCAAACATCGCTTCTGAGAAGCAGAAGGAGTATGCTCAGCGCACACCGTCTATCGTAGGTGCTGGTTACTACTGTACTCTCGACTCTACAGCTTATGCTGGTATTGCTGAGTACAATGGCAACAATAACACCTTCGGTCTTTGGATTAGCGCTGCCGAGGTTAGCCTCTCTAAGTCTGAGGCTTATCTCATGGGCTATGGTGTGTCTAAGGACGACGCTAAGGCTAAGGAGAACTTTGTGAACGGTGTGAAGCAGTCTACCGACTACTTCTGGAACGTTAAGACCACAAGTTCTTTCTACGACGCAAAGAATCCTAATGACAGCTATTACAGCAAGCGTGAGTGTGTTAAGCCGTCTGATGAGGCTATATTGGCTTATGCCGAGAAGATTTGGAAGCCGGAGCAGTCGGTTGTGGCTACACAGCTTTGGTTGAACTTCAGCTGGACCAACACTCTCGAGGCTTGGAACGTGACACGTCGTACTGGTTTCCCAAAGGTGACATTCTCGGCTGATGGTATTACCACAAACTATCCTACACCTGCCAACCGTCTGCCTTATCCAAGCGATGAGCAGAACTACAACCAGCAGCACTATCAGGAAGCTGTATCTAAGTATTATGGTAACGGCGACACTTATGGTTACTACACCAAGTTGTTCTGGGCAACAACTGGCGAATACTATAAGCTTTCTGGTGTAAAGCAGTAAACCTATAAAAAGAAAATAAACTGATAATTAGGATGTGGCATAAGTCGTTGGCTTATGCCACATTTTTATAATAAAAACATTTGTTTATGAACATCATAAAACTTACAACTCTTAGTCTGGCACTCACAGCATCAATTTGCAACGTCAATGCGCAGGACAAGAACGAACAAAGCTTCGTACACGAGCAGTCGGAAGCATCCGACTATGTGTGGCCCGAAGACCATCAGGTGCTGCAAAATCTAAAACATTGGCAGGACCAGAAGTTCGGCGTGCTCATGCACTGGGGACTCTACAGCAAGGCAGGAATCGTCGAGTCATGGTCGATTTGCTCGGAAGACTGGATTCGTCGCGAACGCTTCAACGACTACGAGAAGGACAAACAATGGTACTGGAGCCTTAAAGACAGCCTCAATCCCGTCAAGTTCAACCCCGACCTGTGGGCAGACGTGATGAAGAAGGCTGGTATGAAATATATGATTTTCACCACCAAGCACCACGACGGATTCTGCATGTTCGACTCCAAGTACACCGATTTCTCTATTGCCAACGGTCCGTTTGCCAACAATCCGCGCAAGAACGTGGCTAAGGAGGTGTTCGATGCCTACCGCAAGCAGGGCTTTATGATTGGCTGCTACTTCTCCAAACCCGACTGGCACTCTAAGTGGTTCTGGAACCCTTATTACGCCACTCCGCGCCGCGGCATCAACTACAGCATCAAGCAACACCCCGACTGGTGGCAGAACTACGTTAAGTTCACACAGAACCAACTGTCCGAACTCACCACCGACTACGGCAAACTCGACATGCTGTGGCTTGACGGCGGATGGATAACAGGCGAACAAATCGGACTCGACTCGATTCTCGTTGAAGCACGCAAACGCAACCCCGGACTCATCAGCGTTGACCGTACTATACGTGGAAAGAACGAAAACTACCAGACTCCAGAGCAAGGTATTCCAGCCAAACAGCTCAACATCCCGTGGGAAAGCTGCATAACGCTGAGCCATGCGTGGGGCTACATTCCTGGCGCCAAGTTCAAGTCACCAGCCAAGGTGATTGCCATCCTTTCAGAGATTGTGGCTAAAGGCGGATGTCTGGCGCTCGGCGTTGGTCCTACTCCTGACGGAACTATACAGCCAGAGGTGCAGAAGATACTGCTCAACATAGGCTCGTGGATGAGCCACAACGGTGAAGCTATATATAATACGGTGACAACGCCTCACTACAACGACGGCAAAACGTGGTTTACTGCATCCAAAAACAAGAAGACCATTTATGCTGTGTACGCCATAGAGGACGGCGAGACAGCTCCGCAGACAATCACATGGACCGTCAACAAGCCTAAAGGCAAACTCGTATTGCTCAACACCGGCAAGGCAGTAAAATACACTACCAACGGCGACAAGGTGACTGTTAAGATTCCTGCAGGAACAAAGGCTGAGCCATTGGCGTTCAAGTTTGAGAAGAAATAAAAGTGAAGCAAAGACTTCATATAAACAATAAAAGGGGCGATTCATCACAATCTGCCCCTTTTATATTATAATATAAGGTATAAAGATGTACCATTCATTATAATCAATGGATTTTTTTGATTATCTTTGCAATAAATTATCTAAATATCAACTTAAGAACTAACAATTTACATTTATGAAAATCAAGCGCATATTGTGCTCCATGCTCTGTGCAGCTGCCATTACCGGTGCAGCAGCACAGACTGCCATACCTGGCGAAACCGAGGAGCAGAAAGACAAAAGAATGGAGTGGTTCGACCACGCCAAGTTGGGAATATTCATTCATTACGGCATTTACGCTGTCAACGGCGTATCGGAGAGCTGGTCGTTCCACAATAAATATCTGCCCTACGAGCAGTATATGGGCCAGTGCAACGGCTTCACAGCCAAGAACTACGACCCTAAAGCATGGCTCGACCTCATCAAGGAGAGCGGCGCTAAGTACGCAGTTCTCACCACCAAGCACCATGACGGTGTGGCTCTGTGGAACACAAAATACAGCGACCTGAACACTATCAAGGCTACAGCAGCCAAGCGCGACATCGTCACTCCGTTCGTTAAGGAAGTGCGCAAGCACGGACTGAAGCTCGGACTCTACTACTCGCTCATCGACTGGTCGCATCCCGACTATCCTAACTTCACACGCACCGAAACCCGTTACAACGTTAAGGACGATCCTGCACGTTGGCAGAAGTTCCTCAAGTTTGACTTCAACCAGCTCGACGAGCTCAATCAGTACAAGCCCGACCTCTACTGGTTTGACGGCGACTGGGAGCAGGATGCCGAGACATGGAACGCCAAGGGAATGTCAGAATTCCTGCGCAAGGCAAACAAGAACGTAATCATCAACTCGCGTATCCAGGGCTATGGCGACTATGCCACACCCGAGCAGGGCGTGCCTGTAGTTCGTCCTGCCGACAAGCATTGGGAGCTCTGCATGACTATGAACGACTCATGGGGCTATCAGCATGCCGACACCAACTATAAGTCGCCCTACATTCTGCTGCGCACATTCGTCGATTGCCTGTCAATGGGTGGCAACATGCTGCTTGACATCGGCCCGAAGGAAGACGGAACCATCCCCGAGGAGCAGGTGGCAATACTCAAAGAGTTCGGCCGCTGGACCAAAAAGCACAAGGAAGCAATCTACAACACACGTGCCGGTATTCCTGCCGAGCACTTCCAGGGCTACACAACCCTCAACAAGGCTGGCGACATCCTCTACCTCTACCTCCCCTACAAGCCTAACGGTCCTATCGAGGTGAAGGGCGTTATGAATAAGGTCAACCGCGTTTGGGTTGTAGGCGACGGCGAAATAATCCAGTCGAAGGTCTACAACAAAAACTATTGGAGCGAAGTTCCAGGCAATCTCTACATCAATGTGCCTGAGCGTTCACTCGACCCAATGATAACCGTAGTAGCAGTATTGCTCGATGGCCCGATAAAGCTCTATCGCGGAGCTGGTAAGGTTATTGAGAGTAACTAAAAAACAACAAAGCCCCAAACCACCCACAAAGCCCTACCCCCGGCCCCTCCCCAGTAGGGAGGGGAGCGGTATGAACCGACTACTAATAGTAAGAACAAAAAGCCCCCCTAATATTCCCACAAAATCATATCACTCCCCTCCCTACTGGGGAGGGGCCGGGGGTAGGGCTTCTATTTTTTTATCTTATGAAACATTTCCATTTTCCACATTCCCTACTTATTTCCATTTTCTCCTTCATCTTCCTCTTCGCCCTTTCCTCACACGCTGCCAACCATAAGGAGTACGCAGCAAAGGGCAGCAAAACGATAAAGGTATTCGAAAAGACAAACATTCATTATGCTCCGTCAAAGCTTGAAGGCTTTAATGCAGCCGATGCTGACGGCATAATACGTCTTGTCAACGGACGTATAATTTTGAAGAAAATCAACGTTCCGCACTACGAACGCAACGTCAAGGTGTACTTGAAGACTACCGTAGCATCCAACGGCGACCGCTGGGACAAGTCGGGCTCGGTGTTCGTACTGCCCAAGAAGTCGGCTATCAACCTTATGACCATAGCCCAGGGCAAGAACAAGTTTCCTGCTGTTGACGCTTCAAAGCACGAGAAGCTGGTCGGTATCGTAGCCGGCAAGGACTATCTGCCTACTGTTGAGTTGATGCGTTTTATGACTCCATTCGGTGTAGGACATTTCAGCGGCAAGGACGACAAGCTCTCAGCAAAGCGCCGCCCAGTGTACATTCCGAAGTGGGCAGACTGCGTAGAGTGGCAGCAGGACATCACCGACCGCTACGCTGAGCTTGAAGGCGAGGCTTACGTGGGCGTATTTATCGACACATGGACCGATGAGGGCTATCTGGCAAGCGTCGAACTGCGTTTCAAGGAAAGCCCTATAAGCTGCGACCCTATGCCCCGTACTCACGTATTGCCACTCGTCAACACAGTATATTATATTGGTCAGGAGTATCCCGACATCTTCGCTCGCAAGCCGCTCGTAGCCGACTTCAATCTGCCTAAGGGTGCCAAGAACGTCAAGTTGAAGTATATCGTAACAGGACATGGCGGTCATGGTGGCGGCGATGAGTTCACTCCGCAGGAGAATGTTCTGTCTATTGACGGCAACGAGGTGTATAAGTTCACTCCGTGGCGCGACGACTGCGCATCGTTCCGCCGCTTCAATCCCGGTACAGGCGTATGGCTCGAAAAGCGCATTGCTTCATACATAGGCCCTGACGGCAACTATACTGAGAAGGAAATAGAAGAACCTGTAGGTTCGTCAGACTTTTCACGCTCCAACTGGTGTCCTGGCTCAGATGTCGCTCCAGAGGAAATTCCTCTCAATAGCATTACTCCTGGCCGCCACACTCTCAGCATTGCCATTCCAAAGGCTCAGCCCATCAAGGGCAACGAGATGAACCACTGGCTCGTTTCAGCATATCTGGTTTGGGAAGAATAATATAAAAACGGAACGTCGGACTCCCGTCCGCCGTTCCGTTTTATTTTCACTCATCGAATCAATATTCGATGTTCTTTATTTCACTTCAAACTTTCCGTTCTGGTCTACCACATAGCGCTTGCCTGTTCCGCCAACAAGAACACTGGCTGTGAACTGTGTGGTTGTAGCCTCAAGCTCAACGTTGCTGCCCTTCGGCAATGTAGCAAGGTCAGCATCGGTCAATCCGAGCGAGGCTGGCGAACTGGTGTAAGCACCTGTCTTGTCACGCTTCTCAAACTGAGCATGGAACATTGCCCATAGCAGCTTGTAAGCCTCCATGTTGTACGGACAGCGGAACTCGTCGGTACCTGTGCCTACAACCTTATCAGAGAACTGCAAGAATCCCCACTGATTAGGCGCATGCATGTTGATTTCGCCAGTAGGAGTCCACACCCAGTTTTCCTCAGGTCCGCCCTTCTTCAGCCATTCCACACGTGAGAAATTCAGTCGCCAGATGTTTCCGGCAACAAGCGGATTGGTGAAGTTGCGGGTAATAGCCTTGTGCGGAATAGCCATCTCCACGGTCCATGAGCGGTCCTTGTCCTTAGGCTTGTTGAGCGTACCGTCGTGCTTAACGGCGAGCTTCAGTCCCGGACAATCCCACTGAACGTAGAAGTTGCCGCCCGAACGATAGGCACGGTCGAGCATAAGGTCGAACACAACGCCACGTGCGTTGTTCTCAATCTCGAAATAGCACTGTCCGTCGCCAGTAGGGTCGAGGAACACCTCGAAGTCGTTGTCGTGATAGATGATAGTATCGCGCTGCGTGAGGTTAGCCACGATGTTAGGTTCCTCCATCACAGCCGACACGTACAGATATTCGTCGTCCCACATCATTCGGGCCTTGGTGTCGTAAATAGGCTTGGGAAATCCGTCGCCGCTGATGTCGACAAACGACTCCGTGTCGGCAGCCTTTGCCCACGACTTTTCGTTGAGCTTGCCGTCAATCTTAATCTTCTCGTTAGTACGACAGCACACATAATGTCGTGGAGTAGACAGTCGCTGTGCATATTTCTTGAGCAGTCCGTCCTGAGCAGAAGCGGGCATAGCGAAGGCAAAAGCAAGAGCTATTGCCGAAAGAATTGATTTGTTCATTTAATTATTAGTTTATTATAATTAGTTATAGGTTGAAATTTGAAAGTTGAAAATTGAGAATTGAGAGTTGAGAATTTGAAGTTGAGAATTGAGAGTTGAGAATTGAGAGTTATGATATGCTTTGTCATTAAAACATAAAGCCGAATATTAATCCTTGGTGATCATAATTTTCAACTCTAAATTATAAACTCTCAACTATATGCAAATCATAACTCTCAACTTTCAACTCTCAACTATCAACTGTTTATCCATATTACTTCTCCAGCAGGTCGGGACGCAGACGCTTGGTGCGTTCCATAGCCTGCTCCATTTCCCAACTCTTTATTTTGGCCTCGTTTCCACTCAGCAATATGTCGGGTACTTTCCATCCCTTGTAGTCGGCAGGGCGTGTATAGATAGGAGCCGACAGAAGGTCGTCCTGGAAGCAGTCGCTCAGCGCACTCTGCTCGTCGCCTATCACGCCCGGCACAACGCGCACAATGGCGTCTGCCATGACTGCTGCAGCCAGCTCGCCACCCGTCAGCACGTAGTCGCCGATGCTTATCTCGCGAGTGATGAGATGGTCGCGCACACGCTGGTCGATACCCTTGTAGTGTCCGCAGAGTATGATGATGTTGCCCTTGAGCGAAAGGTCGTTGGCTATGTGCTGGTCAAACTGCTCGCCGTCGGGCGAAGTGTAGATTATCTCGTCATAATCGCGCTCTGCCTTCAGAGCCGATATACAGCGGTCGATGGGTTCGCACTGCATCACCATACCAGCAAATCCTCCGTAAGGATAGTCGTCTACACGGCGCCATTTGTCAGCCGAGTAGTCGCGCAGATTGTGCAGGTGAATTTCTGCCAGACCCTTCTTCTGGGCACGGGCAAGTATCGATTCGTTTACGAAGCCCTCAAGCATTTCGGGCAATACGGTTATTATGTCTATTCTCATACGTGCAAATTTACATAATTTCGTTCATCCGACCAACATTTCTGCCAACTATCTATAAAACATTGCCATTCAAGTCCCCTGTTGTTTGGCAGATAGAATAATTCGGTGTAACTTTACACCTGCATTCAACCCGATATATCCTACACTTGAGAAAATGAATTCCAACATTGACAAGCAACTTGCAAGCCGCATCCGCCAGCTTGCCGACAAATACGAAACGGCAGATTTCCTCGCCGCCGACCCAAGCTCCTTCATGCACAGAGTGACCGGAGCGGACAATCAGGAGGCAATGGCATTCATAGCCTCGTGCCTGAGTTACGGCTCGCGCAAGCAGTTCTTCCCCAAGATACAGTTCGTGCTCGACGCTTCGGGGGGCGAGACAGACCGCTGGGTGCGCTCTGACGAATGGCAGAACGACATAGCCGACACCGCCGAATGCTTCTACCGCCTGTACACACGACACGACATGTGCTGCCTGCTTGCCGCCTATAGCCGCATGCTCAACAGCTACGGCAGCATGAAGGCATACGTGGCAAGCCATGCAACGACGGGAATTGAAGCCGTGGAAGCCATCTGCCGATACTTTGCCGAGCAAGGAGCCAGCAAGATTGTGCCCAAGAACACCACTTCGGCATGCAAGCGCGTGTGCATGTTTCTGCGATGGATGGTGCGGTCAGATTCTCCAGTCGACCTTGGATTGTGGGCAGACATCATCAGCCGCCGCTCGCTCATCATGCCGCTCGACACACACGTTGTGCAGGAAAGTCTGCGAATGGGGCTGCTCAACAGTCGCACAGCCTCAATGTCAACAGCCCGACGACTTACCGACGCAATGCTCGAAATATTCCCCGACGACCCGACAAGGGGCGACTTCGCATTGTTCGGTCTGGGTGTAGACGAAGAAAAAGAACAACAATAATAACTAAAAACAAACAGCAAATGAAAAAGACAATTACACTATTCTGCCTGCTCATGCTCGTGCTTGTACCGGCTCCGGCACAGGTACGCCAGACAATCGCCGTACTGGGCGACTCGTATTCTACATTCCAGGGATTCATTCCCGAAGGCAACGCTATATGGTACTACTCGCCTGCCAACAAGCAGCAGACCGACGTGGAGCGCGTGGAGCAGACCTGGTGGTGGCAGGTGATAAAGCAGGGAGGCTACAAGATGGGGATGATCAACGCCTACTCGGGTGCCACTATATGCAATACGGGATATGACGACGCCGACTTCAGCGACCGCTCGTTCGTGACCCGATGCCGCAACCTGGGCAATCCCGACATCATACTCATCTGCGGAGCCACCAACGACTCATGGGCTGGCGTGAAGATGGGCGAATATCAGTATGGCGACTGGCGACGTGCCGACCTCTACTACTTCCGCCCTGCCATGGCAAAAATGCTCAACGACATACGCCTGTACTATCCAAACGTCGACGTTTACTTCATCCTCAACAGCCAGCTCAAGGACGACATAAACAATTCGGTTGACGAAATATGCCGCCACTACGACGTGCCCGTAATCAAGCTCAAGGACATTGACAAGAAGAGCGGACACCCGTCGATAAAGGGAATGAAAAGCTTTGCCGAACAAGTGCTCAAGGCTATAAAATAAGAAAACCTCTGATTTACAAAGCCTTAAACACTTAACATTTAACATTCAACACTTAACTTTCCACCCACATAACACTTAACATTTAACACTTAACACATACGATTTCAAAAAAGGAGTCCTTTTGCCCTTCAAAAGGGGTCCTTTTGCACCTCAAAACGAGTCCTTTTGGATAGCAAAACGAGTCCTTTTGCAACCCAAAAGGACTTCTTTTGTTTTTTATCTGTTCCGTTCTTCTGTTTTTATCTTCGATTTTAGCAATCATTATTTATTTACAACACCCGTTGCTTTGCGCTTTAAAATTAATCAACTAACTTTGCAACAGTTTAAACTTTATTATTTAAAACTCATTAATTGATATATCAAAACACTATGGAAAAGAAAAAGCTCATTACTGGGATAGTAGCGGGTGTGATTGGATTGGCACTCGTTGGCACAATAGCCTATCTTTATGTCAACCTTGACAGCCAAAGAAAAGAAAACAAGGCAATGCAGGAACTCGCCGACCTCGACAAGAAGGAGATGGAGAACGAGTACCAGCAGTTTGCCAACCAATACAGCGAGATGAAGACGCAGATAACCAACGACTCCATCGTAGCACAACTCACAGCCGAGCAGGAGAAGACCGAACGACTGCTCAAGGAACTGCAGGACACCAAGTCGAGCGACGCTCGCGAGATAGCACGCCTCAAGAAGGAACTGGCTACAGTACGCGCCGTATTGCGCAGCTATGTCATCGAGATCGATTCGCTCAACCGACTCAACCAGAACCTCACCGCCGAGAACACTCGAATCAAAGGACAATACAACGAAGCGACACGACAGATTGAGGGACTCAACACCGAGCGCGCAACGCTCTCGGAGAAAGTGGCGATTGCAGCGCAGCTCGATGCCACCGGCATCTCGATGCAGCTGAAGAACAAGCGCGGCAAGAATACCGACAAGACTTCAAAGTGTACAAACATACAGGTTAACTTCACCATAGCCAAGAACGTGACAGCACGGAACGGACAGAAGACATTCTACGTGCGCATAACCACTCCTGCCGGAACAACACTCGGAGGTGGCGCATCGTTCAACTATCAGAACCGCTCGCTCGAAGCCACAATGCACAAGACTGTGGAATACGGCGGACAGGAAATGGCTATAACCACATATTGGAACGTGTCGCAGTCGCTGCTTGCCGGAACCTATCAGGTAAGCATTTTCGCCGACGGCAACATGATTGGCTCACGCAGCTTCACATTCAAGTAAGCCACCGAGGCTGACAAGCCATACACTCCAACTAACAAAGAAAGATGAAACACAAGTTATTAATATTGGCCCTTACTACGCTTGCCACAAGCGCTCAGGCACAACAGACGCTGACACTCGACAGTTGTCGCGCAATGGCATTGCGCAACAACAAGACCCTGTCGGCATCACGCCTGCAGCTCGACATGGCTCGCTACAACAAGAAAGCGGCCAAAACAAAGTATCTGCCGCACATAAGTGCACTCGGCGGCTACGAACTGACAAGCCGCGAGATATCACTACTCAGCAAAGACCAGAAGTCGGCACTCGCCAATGCAGGCACCAACACCACCGGTGCGCTGCACAACGACATTGCCGGTGCTCTGACAAACCTTGCCCAGCAAGGCATACTCACACCCGAACAAGCATCCAATCTAGGAGGCATGTTCGGACAGGTGGGCTCTAAGATAGGCGAAGCCGTCAACCATGTAGGACAGAACATCGTTGACGCTTTCCGCACAGACACACGCCAGATGTACGCCCTCTCGGTCATGCTCACACAACCTGTTTATATGGGTGGAGCCATAATAGCAGCCAACCGCATGGCTGCCATAGGCGAAGAGATGGCACAGAACAACATCGAAGCCTCGACGCAAAACACGCTGCACTCAATCGACCAGGCTTACTGGACTGTAGTGTCTGTACACCATAAGAAGCAGTTGGCAGAAAGCTATCTGGCTGTAGTGAAGAAACTCGACGACGATGTGAGCAAGATGATACGCGAGGGAGTGGCCACACGAGCCGACGGACTGAAGGTGGACGTCAAGGTGAACGAGGCTGAAATGTCGCTGACACAGGCCGAAAACGGACTCGCTCTCGCCAAGATGCTGCTCTGCCAATTGTGTGGCATGGATGTCGACTCAGACATTACACTTGCCGACGAGAACGCCGACAACATAGTAGAGCAAGCCGACGACGCTCAAGCCGACCGCGCTGTGGCTATGGAGAACCGCCCCGAACTGAAACTTCTGCAGAATTCTGCCGACATGAGTCGCCAAGCCACCAAGCTGGTGCGCGCCGCTTATCTGCCACAGGTGCTTCTTACCGGCGGATATGTAGCCACCAATCCCAATGTCTTCAACGGATTTGAACGCAAACTCTCGGGCATGTGGAATGTCGGAGTGATGGTGCGTGTGCCGTTGTGGAACTGGATGGAGGGCACATACAAGGTGCGCGCAAGCCGCATTGCCACAACTATCGTCGAACTCGAACGCGACGACATCCGCGAGAAGATTGACCTGCAGGTGAGCCAAAGCCAATTCAAGGTGAAAGAAGCCAACCGCCGTCTGGCTATGGCAATAAAGAACGTGGAGAACGCAGAGGAAAACCTGCGTTGCGCCAACCTCGGATTCAAGGAGGGCGTAATACCCACTACCGACGTAATGGCTGCACAGACAGCATGGGTGCAGGCACAATCGCAGAAGATAGACGCCGAAGTAGACGTGAAAATGAGTCAAGTTAACTTAAAGAAGGCACTCGGTGTCTTGCAATAACAACACACATTATATATTATTATGTCAGAAAAATCGCAACATAAGAACATACTTATCACCATAGCATGCTCAACAGCTGTGGTGGCAGCAGTAGCTATCATCGGTTCGCTGTCGCTCAAACAAGAGCCTGAAACAATACAGGGACAGGTGGAAGTGTCTGAATATCGCGTATCGAGCAAGGTGCCCGGACGCATTCTTGAACTCCGTGTCAAGGAGGGCGACTATGTCAACGTAGGCGATACGCTTGCCATTCTCGACGCTCCAGAGGTGCGCGCCAAGATGACTCAGGCACAGTCGGCAGAGAACGCCGCTTCGGCTATGGACGAAATGGCAAACAACGGCGCACGCAAGGAACAGGTGCGTGCCGCATTCGCCGTATTGCAGCAGGCCAAGGCTGGTCTGGACATTGCACAGAAGTCGTACAATCGTGTACAGCGTCTGTTTGACGAGGGCGTGATGACAGCCCAGAAGCGCGACGAGGCATTTGCCAACTACAAGGCTATGGAGGCTCAGGTGAAGGCCGCACAGAGCCAGTACGACATGGCAGTCAACGGTGCACGTATGGAAGAGAAGAAGGCTGCAGCCGCACAGGTGAACCGTGCTAAGGGCGCAGTGGCCGAAGTCAGCTCTTACATCAACGAAACCATGCAGATAGCACAGATGGCTGGCGAAGTGAGCGATGTCTATCCGAAGGTGGGCGAGCTCGTTGGAACAGGTTCGCCGATTATGTCAATATCGATAATGAACGACCTTTGGGGCACATTCAACGTTCGTGAGGACCAGCTCAACGGTATGAAGATTGGCAGCGAAATCAAAGCTTTCGTACCAGCATACAACCGCGAGATTCGCATGAAGGTATATTACATCAAGGACCAAGGCTCGTACGCCGTATGGAAGGCCACCAAGTCGAACGGACAGTACGACCTCAAGACATTCGAAGTGAAGGCCCGACCGATTGACAAGATTGAAGGTCTGCGCCCGGGAATGTCATTGGTGCTGAAGAAGTAAAAAAGGCATCTCCCCCAACCCCTCCCCCGTAGGGAGGGGAGAGATGTGTTTAGTTATAATAAGTCGGAACATATAGCTCCCCTCCCTGCTGGGGAGGGGCTGGGGGTAGGGCTTTTCTCTTTCCGATAGATTATCTCATAAACGATTCCCAAAATCATTTTTGTTAATGTCTTTCACCAAACGAATCATACAAATATTCTTACGCGAGTGCCGCCGACTGAAGGAAAATCACATATATCTGTTCTCGATGGTGATTTTCCCGATATTCGTGACCTTCTTCTTCACGTCGCTCATGAACGAAGGACAGCCGCAAGATATGCCCGTAGGTGTTGTCGACCTTGACAATTCTGCCACGACACGCAAGCTGACACGAATGCTCGACTCGTTTCAATCGACAAAGGTTGTGGCGCACTACACCAACTTTGAAGAGGCACGACTCGCTATGCAGCACAATGAAATATACGGTTTCCTGTATTTTCCACAAAACACTGCATCCAACCTATTGGCTTCGCGACAGCCCAAAGTGTCCTACTATTACAGCTACGCTTCGCTTACAGCAGGCTCACTCGTGTTTAAGGATCTTAAGACCGTAGCCACTCTCGGCACGGCAGGTGTAGGCAAATCAGTGATGTCAGCCAAAGGCTACACCGACAAACAGATTGCTACATTCCTACAACCCATCGCAATCGACCTGCATCCCGTAGGCAATCCATGGGTCAACTATAACATTTACCTCTCAACGATGCTCGTTCCGACATGTCTGTTGCTGTTCATATTCCTCGTAACAGCCTACTCTATGGGTTCGGAATTGAAGATGGACACAGCACGCGAACTAATGAAGTGCGCTGGCAACAACCCGTGCATAGCCATAATAGGCAAGATACTGCCACACACCATTATCTGGCTCATCATAATGCTTGGCTACCTCTACTACACGTTCGGCATTCTCCACTTCCCGCATCCTGGCGGTTGGGGCAGCATTATAGGCTTGGGGGTGCTGACAGTATTGGCTGCACAGGGCTTCGGCGTGTTCATGTTCGGGCTGTTCCCTTCAATGCGAATGGCAATGAGTATGTGCTCGCTGTGGGGCGTACTGAGCTTTTCAATGGTCGGAACAGCCTTCCCTATCCTTGCCATGGACCCAGCCCTGCAATCGCTGGCACAAATGTTCCCCATGCGCCACTTCTTCATCATATATGAGATTGTGGTGTTCGGAGGCAATCCATTGACTGATGTGGCACTCAACGTAGCCGCTCTAACGCTGTTCGCCTGCGCTCCCGTGTTTGTAATCATGCGATTGGGCAAGGCTCTGAGAGAATATGTATATTTGGAGTAAAACTGTATTTAGATGAACAAGATAAGAACTTTCTGGGAAGACACGGCCAAAGTATGGCTTCACGAGATGCGCGACATGTTCAAGGACGAGGGTGCGCTTCTCTTCGTGATACTTTTGCCACTGGCCTACCCTATACTCTACTCGTGGATATACAACAACGAGGTGGTGCGCGACGTGCCAGTGGCGGTAGTTGACAATTCACATAGTCAGACGAGCCGCGAATTCGTTCGCCACGTAGATGCATCGTCAGACGTTCGTGTGGCAGCCTATTGCAACAACCTTGAGGAGGCAAGCCGACTTGTAGGCAAGCAGGAAGTGTACGGCATCATTCTTTTGCCCGAAGACTTAGACCACAACCTTGGACGCATGCAGCAAGCCCATGTCAGCGTATATTGCAACATGGGACTGATGCTTACATACAAAGCCATATTCCAGACCTGTATGGCTGTGGCTTCCGATATGAACTCGCACATACAGATAGCCTTGTCGGGCAATTACACCAACCGTGACGACCAGCTTACAACGCAACCCATGCAGATAACCGATGTGCCAATATTCAACAACACTGGAGGCTACGGCAACTTCATATTGCCGGGCGTTCTGGTGCTCATCATACAGCAGGTGATGTTGCTTGGCGTAGGCATTGCCTACGGAACATCGCACGAGAAGCGCCGCTTTACGCGCCTCATACCAATGTACGAACGCCGTTTCGGACTGGCACGCATCATGGTTGGCCGCACAATGGGATTCTTTGTGCTCTTCCTACTCATCGCAGCATGGGTATTACTGGCGGTTCCGCGACTGTTCCACTTCGTGCAGATACTGCACGCACGCGACTTCGCACTCTTCGTAGTGCCTTATCTGCTGTCGTGCATAGGCTTTGCCATCACCTTCTCTTACTTCGTACGCAAGCGTGAGAATGTAATGTTGCTCGTAGTGTTCACCTCAGTACCCTTCCTCTTCATGTCGGGCGTGTCATGGCCAAAGAGCAATATTCCCGAAATGTGGCAATGGTTCTCATGGCTGTTCCCGTCTACTTTCGGCATTCAGGGATTCGTCAAGCTGAACACAATGGGTGGAGTGTTCGGCGACATCCTGCCCGAAATAAAGGGACTTTGGATGCAAGCCATCGTTTACGGAGCATTGGCTACCGTAGTGACACGTTGGCAGGTAAGACGGGTTATGGAGAAATAAGAGTTTGCCGGAATAAAAACAAATAGGCAAACAATAGCATAGATACAACAAGGGCAACAAAAAACGACATTGTTTTTTGTTGCCCTTGTTGTATTATATATATTATAGAAGTGTTATCAGTAAATATGGTATGATTACACTTTATTCAAACTCTACATCGCCGAAGAAGTCGGGACGGTGGAAATCAGGCTTTGGCAGGTCTATGGGGAATAGTGAGAGGAAGTGCGGATGCGGCAGCATATCGCCACACTTATACACATTGCCCTTCACGTGCAAGCCGTCGAAGCTCTTAAGGTTGTGACGATAGTAAGCCTCAACGGGCACAGCCAGACACAACTGCCATGTACGCTCGCCCTCAATGTTATTAAACGGCTCACGACCCATTGTCGACCAGCGCTGCACCTTGTCCAGAACATCCTGCTGAGCACGCTCACGTCCTTCACGACTTGGACCGAAACCGATGAGCAGTGTGCCGGCTGCATTGCATTCCATATTATAATATGTTCCGTCAGCCACCGGCGAGAGGAACAGCTCGCAGCACGAGTCTTCCCAAACGTTACCGTCGTCGTGCGGTGCAACGGCACGCACGCACTCTTCAGTGACGCGATAGTTCACGAGCAGCTGGCTGCCATTGTGAGCCATACGCACCTCAAACTTCGGCTTGTAGGGAAAATCGGCAGCCCAGCAGTGGTTGTCTACCGGAACGAACTCAATCTGAGCCTCGTCCATAATACGGCAAATCTCAGCCGCCTCGACCGAAGCAACTGAGATTTTCTTTATGTTCAATGCTTTATGCATAGACGTCGTTGGGATTAGAGGTTGTTCTTCTCGATATCCTTGAAGTAGCGGTATGTTCCAACCTTGAGTTCCTCAGTAGCAGCCTCGTCAGCAACGATGATACCGTGCTGGTGCATCTGCAGAACAGAGATTGTCCACATCTGAGTAACCGGACCCTCAACAGCAGCCTGGAGAGCGCGTGTCTTGTTGTGGCCATTAACGAGAATCATTACCTCGCGAGCTGACATTACAGTACCTACACCTACAGTAAGAGCAGTTGTCGGAACCTTCTTCACGTCGTTGTCAAAGAAACGAGAGTTGGCAACGATAGTGTCAGTTGTAAGAGTCTTCATACGTGTACGTGATGTGAGTGAAGAACCCGGCTCGTTGAAAGCGATGTGGCCGTCAGGACCGATACCACCGATGAAGAGGTCGATACCACCAGCCTCAACGATCATCTGCTCGTAGCGTGCGCACTCAGCCTCCAAGTCCTCGGCGTTGCCATTGAGGATGTGGATGTTCTCCTTCGGGCAGTCAACATGGTCGAAGAAGTTCTTAGCCATGAATGAGTGGTAGCTCTCCGGGTGTGACTCGGGCAGACCTACATACTCGTCCATATTGAAAGTGAGGACATTCTTGAACGAAACACGACCCTCCTTGCAAGCCTCAGCCAAAGCACGGTACATACCTATTGGTGAAGAACCTGTAGGCAGACCGAGCACAAATTTGTGATCGGGTGTCGGATTGAACTTGTTGATACGCTCAATTACATGCTCAGCAGCCCACTTTGAGAGCTGATCATAATCCTTTTCAATAATAAGTCTCATAATATCTTTGTTTTAATAAAATTTGATTAGCATTTTTGAAAGCGTGTCCCGAAGTCACATCGGGACACGCTGTTTGATTGTTGTAGTAGTTGTAACTAAATAAGCAGTCATTTGTTAGTTGAAAATCGGTTTTTCCAAACTAATACGACTTGACGCCCACTTTTCATGCAGGCGTCACACTTCATAGTTTGTCTTAATCCATACAAAGATACTCATTTAATCAGTAACGCCAAAGATAATCGAACAAAATTAGTTGTTTAACATCAATTTTTAAGCACAATTTCGTATTTTTGCACCATTCATACATTCCCCTACACCCTATGGCATGCTGTTTGTGCCAAATTAATCGGAAGAAACACTTCACATTGAAGTGATATATTAAAATTATTCAATAACATTAGAATTTAAGACATTATGGTTTATACAAGTAATCCGTGCCCTCGTGCCGAGAGCACACAAAACAACGAGCGCGAACGCAAAATCTACCGTGTCACGATATATGGAGCCGTGGCAAACATACTGCTCTGCCTCTTCAAACTGCTGGCTGGCATCATTGGACGCAGCTCGGCAATGATAGCCGATGGCATCCACTCGCTCAGCGACCTTATCACCGACTTCATCGTTATTGCCTTCGTGCGTATATCGAGCAAGCCGCAAGACCGCGGACATGAGTACGGACACGGCAAGTATGAGACTCTCGCTACAACCATTATCGGGCTGATGCTGCTGTTTGTTGGATTGGGCATCATGTGGAACAGTATTACTCAGATATGGTCGTGCCTTAACGGTGGCACGCTGCAATCGCCAGGCTGGATAGCGTTCGTGGCTGCCATATTGTCAATAGTAGTCAAGGAGGCGTTGTTTCAATACACGCGCAAGCAGGGCAGACAGTTGCAGTCGCAAGCTGTCGTAGCCAACGCATGGCATCATCGCAGCGATGCCCTCTCGTCAATCGGCACGGCAATAGGCATCGGTGGAGCCTTGGCACTTGGCTCACACTGGACCATACTCGACCCCATTGCAGCCCTTATCGTGAGCATTCTCATCATCCACGCATCTATCGAACAGTTGCGTCCGAGTCTTGGCGAACTTGTGGAGAACTCTCTGCCCGAACCTGTTGAAGAAGATATTATCAAGACCCTGCTCTCGTTCGACGGCGTAAAGGATCCACACAATCTGCGCACACGCAAAATAGGCAACCGTTCCTCTATTGAGGTTCATGTGCGTATGGACGGACAGATGACTCTCGACAAGGCTCACGACATCACTCGTGCCATGGAAAAGAAACTGAAGGAGCAACTCGGCGAGGGTACATTCGTGATAATACACGTCGAACCTATTAAATAAGGTTCTGAACTTTCGCAAGTTCAATTAAAATAACAGATGTCCGCTCATAATGCGCCATGTTCGGTTTGAAGCATATAAGTTCTTTGCCAGTACCACATGAGTAACACTCCAGTACCACATAAGTGAAACTCCAGTACCACCTATATGAAACTCCAGTACCAGTTAGGTGATACTGAAAACGGTACTGGGAGCGTGCGTCAAGCTTATTGTAATTATTGAGCACACTCTCCTCCTATATATGTAAAGATAATTTTGAACTGTTACTTAATGTAACAAGTTAATATAGTAGTGGGCGTGCAAAAGTCACAGCAGTACGCCCCGAAAGGGGCAGAAGCACATAGCCCAGGGCCGCTCGGCTCTGCCGCTTGCCTAAGCAAGAACGCCCTGAGGTAAAAAGCCACCAAAAACAATGCGCCTGTAAGGGCAAAAGCATTGACAATTAATGCTTTTGAGGGTGTGTCAAAACTCCCTCCTATGTGCTTATTGGGCTTTCAGCCCGTATAATTGAGTTTTGACACACACTCAGCAATCAATGATACAAATACTATTGTTAGTAATGATGATTTGTATTCGACTTGGTGCTGCGGAGGCCGGAGACCTCCGCTACTTATAGGTTCATAATTGAATCAATACAAATATCGTACAGGCAGTAAAAAAGTGTTACAAACGAAAAATCGATTATAGAGAATTCAGGGGCGGATATTATAGGTTTTGACAGTTGTAGAATATCTTCTATACACGCAAAAAGGGCTTCTTTGCCTTCCAAACGATAACATCTGGAAGTCAAAGAAGCCCTTTTGTGTTGCAGCGGAGGCTCAATTGGAGTGCTAAAGTTGTCCTTTCGGAGTGCTAAAGTTGCCCTTTTGCAAAGAAAAGGAGTCCTTTTGCGTCTGCGTTTTTTGCACACCTCACTCCACTAATGCCGTAACATTATGTATATAAAAAGGTTAAGTTCTGCACGCTCAAAACTCAAGAATTTCGAGCAAAAGATTTCGTTGTGCGTTCAACTCGTAGTATTGAGCGTTAGAAATGCAAATATTGTACATCAAAACTCCAATACCATGGTCTGGCGCGGGCGCATTTTTACGTTATGACTGATTATGACGTTGCATCCAGTTGTCACGTCTACAGCCTTTTGGGCATCGCCTATTATCTCGGCATAACGCTTCACATCGAGTTCGGCTGCCTCTTTCTTACCGTTGATAACGGTCATAACGCTCTTGCCTTTATACTGGCGTGCTACGACGTAAATGCCCTTATGCGTGCAGAACTGTGTCTGTGTGCCCTTTGTTATCACCTCGTTGCCCTGACGCCAATGCAGCAGTCGGCTTGTCCAGCGGAACATATCGTTCTGCGCCTTGGTACGTCCTTCTGCCGTGAAGGCATTCTGCTTGTCGTCAGCCCAACCTCCAGGGAAGTCCTTACGCACGTTGCCGTCAGTAACGCTCTTGGTTCCGTTCATCAGCACCTCAGTACCGTAGTATAGCTGTGGGGTACGGTTGATGGTCAGCAGCAGCGCCAATGCCTGCTTAAGAGCCAGAGTATCCTTGCCATCGCCTAAGAATCGGTCGGTGTCGTGATTCTCTACGAAAGCCATCACGCTCTTTGGGTTAGGATAAAGGTAGTCGTAGCACAGCACGTTGTATATGCGGTTCATTCCGTTCCACCAATCATCGGTCTCCTCACGCTTAGCCTGATTGATGCGGTCGAAGAAGGCGAAGTCCATGACAGTCTTCAGATAGCTGTTCTTGTCCGACAGCTTGCTGTCCTTCTGCCATGCTGCCGTATAGGCAGGTTCGGTCACCCACGTCTCGCCAACGGTGTTGAAGTTGGGATATTCCCGGTCGAGTGTCTTCATCCAGAATGCCATTCCGTCGCGGTCGGCATACGGATATGTGTCCATACGGATGCCGTCTATACCTACAGTCTCTATCCACCACTCGCTGTTCTGTATAAGATATTTCATGACGTGCGGGTTGCGCTGGTTGAGGTCGGGCATTGTAGGCACGAACCATCCGTCTACTGTCTCACGCAAGTCTACCTTGCTTGCATACGGATCGAGCACGGGCGTAAGCTTATAGCTGGTCTGCAGATACTTGTCGTTGACCTTGGCGTTGCCGTCCATAGTGTCCAGTTTCTTCTGATGCTCGGCTGTCTGATATTCGGGCGAGAGCCATTCAGGAGCGTTAAACCAGTCCTTCGAGGGCATATCGGCTACCCATGGATGGTCGAAACCGCAATGATTGAAAATCATGTCCATCACCACCTTCAGTCCCTTGCTGTGAGCCTCGTCCACAAGACGCTTATACTCGTCGTTGGTTCCGAAGCGTGGGTCTACACGATAGTAGTCGGTAGTGGCATAGCCGTGATAGGTTGAGTTCACGCCATTGCTCGGACTGTCGTTCTCAAGAACCGGTGTAAACCACAGCGCCGTAACTCCAAGCTCGTTGAAGTAGTCGAGATGCTGGCGTATTCCCTCAAGGTCGCCTCCGTGGCGCAGACTTGGAGCCGAGCGGTCACAGGTCTTGTCGCGCATGTTCTTGAAAGCGTCGTTCTTCACATTGCCGTTGGCAAAGCGGTCGGGCATAAGCATATACAGCACGTCTTCGTTGCTGAAGCCTATTCGTTTGTCGCCTGTCATAGCGCGGTCTTTCAGCTCGTACTTCAACTTCTTGGTCTGCTTGCCCTGCTTGAAACTCAGTGTCATCTCGCCAGGCTTTGCACCCTCAAGGTTGAGGTAGACCAACAGATAGTTGGGCGAGTCGAGTCGTGCTATAGAATCGATACGCACTCCGGGATATTTCACTTCCACATCGGCGTTGCGCACATCCTTGCCGTACACCATAAGTTGCAGTGAGGCATCCTTCATGCCTACATACCAGTTGGTAGGTTCGATGCGGTCGACTGTCACCGCTGCGTTCAAACTCATAGCACTCATAAGCATCATTAATGATACAAGTTTTTTCTTCATTATCTTATTAGGTTTAATTTAAGTTTCGCAAGCGAAAGTAGTTAAGAAGTTAAGGAGTTTTTCGCAAGGCTCAAGGAAACTTCGCGCCCTACGGTCGCTAAGGAGTTAAGCCATTAGCTTTGTTTTGCTTGATATAGCATTATAAGCATTTGGCTTCGCTCGGCTTTGCCGCTTGTTTGCAAGAACTTCTTAACTCCTTTAACTACTGAATTCTCTGAACTTGCGAAAGTTCAGAGTTTATGATAAATTAATTAGTTCTACTTCTGATAGAGTATCAATGCCGACTGGGCATCAACCTTAGCCTCGGAGGCATTGAACGAGAGTCCGATGCCCTGCTCGTTTATCACTCCGTTGCAGCAGGCTACGGTGTATTCGCCTTCGGGTATGGCTATTGTCTTAGCCTCCTTGTTGGCATTGAGCACTACGATGATGTCTTTCCACGAGTCGATACCTTCAAGGTTCTTCAGTCGGAATGCTACAAGACAATCGTCGGTAGCAATAAACTCCAGATGCTCTCTCACGGCTTCTGCCTTGCCAAGGCGGAATGCGGGATGATTATTACGAAGCTGTATCAAGCCACGATAATACTCAAACACCTGCGGATATTGCTTCAGATTGTCCCAGTTGAACTCGTTGATGCTGTCGGGTGACGAAAAACTGTTGTGCACGCCTTTCTTGTCGCGTAGCATTTCCTCGCCTGCCAGCATGAAGGGCACGCCCTGCGATGTGAACACTGCAGTCTGTGCCAGCTGGTCGAGGCGTATGAGTTCGGCCTGTCGGTCGGCTTGGCTGCGTGTCATGTCTTTCAGTCCGGGCACGCTCGCCTTCAATCTGTCCACCAGACACATGTCATCGTGACAGCTGACATAGCTTATCTGCTGTGTTGGCTCGTTGGTCCACGGCTTCTTGTCGTAGTTGACGCGAGTCATGTCCACCTGATTATGGGCTATGCCGCCAACTATTCCGAACTTCAGACTCTCCTCCTCGCCCTTTATTCCGGCAAGGAATGCTCCCTTAGTGTCATCGGAGAACGGACCACGAAGAGCATCGCGCATGTCGTCGCTGAACGCTCCGATGCCGTTAAGCTTGTAGGTAGAAGCCTTCACAGCAAGCTTCTCCTGCGGATAGGCACACGTTCCGGCGCTCCATCCCTCACCATATATATATATTGTGGGGTCGATTGCATCGACAGCAGCACGTATCTGGTTCATCGTTTCGATGTCGTGAACGCCCATAAGGTCGAATCGGAATCCGTCAATGTGAAATTCGTTAATCCAGTACTTCACGCTCTCGATCATAAACTCGCGCATCAGCGGACGCTCCGATGCCGTCTCGTTGCCACAACCCGAACCGTCCGAATAACGTCCGTCGGCTGTCTTGCGATAGTAATAGTCGGGATAAGTACGCTGGAAGTTGCTGCCTTCGATGTCGAACGTATGATTATACACAGCGTCGAAGATTACGCGGATGCCTGCCTTGTGCAATGCCTGCACCATGGTCTTGAACTCACGTATGCGCACCTCTGGCCGATATGGGTCTGTCGAGTAGCTGCCTTCGGGCACATTGTAGTTTTTCGGGTCGTAACCCCAGTTGAATTGTGGGTGATGGAGTTGTGTCTCGTCTACAGAAGCATAGTCGAAGAGCGGCTGAAAGTGGATGGCATTGATGCCGAGACTCTTCAGATAGGCTATGGCGCGAGGTTCGGCAAGAGCCAGATACTTGCCCTGGTGCTGCATGCCCGAAGTAGGGCTAATGGAGAAGTCGCGCACGTGAAGCTCGTAGATAACCTGGTCGGCAGGCGATGCAAGAGCCGGACGACGGTCGTCAGCCCATCCTTCAGGATTGGTGTCAGCCATATTCAGTATTGCGCCACGGTTGCCGTTGACGCCTACAGCCTTGGCAAACGTGCCGGGACACTCGCCCTTGCCTATGTCGAAGGTGTAGAACATGCCGGCAAGATCGCCCTTGACTGTGGCTTCCCAACGGTCGTTACTTACAGCACGCATCTTTATTGTCTTTACGGGTTTGCCTCCCTGTCCGCTCTTGTACAGGCGAAGCTTGGGGGTAGAAGACGCGTTGAGATGGAATACGGTTTGTGTCTTGCCGTATTCCATCTCATTAAAGCACCCCTGAGCATTGGCATTCAATGTAAACATTGCGGCAAAAAATGCCGTAAACAAATAATTTCTGTTCATGTCAGTAGCGTAGTGTATTGTTATTATTTAGCAATAAGCGAAACAGCGAAACCGCCACCGCGTGCCTCCTTAATCTTCAGCACATCGCCCTTCTTGACGGTCTTGTGCAGAATCTGATAAGCCTTAGGATTGTACTCATAGTCAGCGTTCTTAGCATCCTGGTAGATGGCGCAGTCATACTTGCGGCCCTTATCGAGGAAGTCGAGACGTACCACAGCGGTGCGAGCCTCTTCGCCTGTCTTGCCTCCTACAAACCAGTTGTCTGTTCCCTTTGCCTTGCGTGCTACGGTGATGTATTTGGCTGGTTCTGCCTCCAGATACTTCGAGTCGTCCCAATCGCAAGCCACGTCGCGTATGAATTTGTGCCTACAGACATCTTTTTTATCTGCCAGCCTGACTGAAGTTATCTGCCAGCTTGACCGATGAGCGTGCTAATGTCGTTGATAAACTCACCGTTTGCCATGAGATCCTCAATATTCAGGTGCATGCGATAGCGCCAGTAGTGCTTTGGATTGGCAGGTATGTTGATGCGCTCGGCATCGGCATCGGGCAGACGCAGACGGTCGTACATTGCGAGCCAGTCCTGAACGCTCAATACGCAGAGCATAGACGGCGAGTCGAGATGACGTGCAATGATGTCCTTGGCAAGCCATCCTGGCAGCGGATGTGGGGCAGGTCCTTCACGATGAAGCATCGAGTTGTAATAGTCTTGCGTACGTTCGTAGTTCTCGTCCCACCACTGTCGCAGCGTAGGCATGTCGTGGCTGGATATGGTACATACCGAACGATATGGGTTCTGGCTGAGGTGTCCGAAACGAGTAGTGGTCGACTTGGGCATACTCTGCAACTCAAGGCTAAGGATTTTCAGCTCGTTCATCACCCATGGCACGCAATCGGGCACCATGCCCAGGTCCTCGGCACACACAAGCATACGGGTGGCTTGTACCAGCTTGGGCAGCTTCTTCATTGCCTCACGATACCAGAACTGGTTGTTGCGACGATAGAAATAGTCGTTGTAAAGGCGATTGAATGCCTGCTTGTCGTTGTCGTAGAGCGACTCGTAAATGAAGTCGAGCTGGGCTGAAATGCGCGGATGGAACATGTCGGCATTGTTACGGTCGCGCACGAAGAGCACGTCGCTGACAAGCGAATAGAGTCCGTCGCGCAGCCAGAGGTCTTCCTGATGGGTTACACCTGCAAAACGTGCCTCTATCTTGCGCTGTGTATTTACCTCGGGCTTCATGCGGTAGCGCTCGTCGTCGATATGTTCGAGATAGTTGCAACGCACCTCATCGGCACGCTCATGGAACACGCGGTCGAGCACCCAATCGGTAATAAACGGCTCGGTGAATCGCTCCTCCTGGAAGTTCAGTCCATACTGCATTATCTCCTCACGACTCATTGCCTGCGATGGAGCAAACTGTCCTGTCAGTCCGTGAACTCTGTCGATAGGTATCTCCCAGATGCGGAAGAATCCGAGTACGTGGTCGATTCGATAGGCATCGAAGAATTGCGACATGCTCTGGAAGCGACGCACCCACCACTGGCAGCCGTCCTTCAGCATCTCGTCCCAGTTGTATGTGGGGAATCCCCAATTCTGTCCATTAACCGAGAAATCGTCGGGTGGTGCTCCTGCCTGTCCGTTAAGGTTGAAGTATTTGGGTTCCATCCACACGTCGCAACTGTGTCTGTTCACTCCAATAGGAATGTCGCCCTTCAGAATTATACCCTTCTGCTTGGCATACTCGTGTGCCTCCTTCATCTGCGACGACAGTATGTACTGTACGAAATAGTAGAAAGCCACCTCATGATATGCCTTTGTGCTAGAATCAGACAGCATAGCGCGGTCGTCCTCATTCCATGTGTTATGGTCTTGCCATTGTGTGAAATCGGCAGTACCATACTTGTCTCTCAGCGATGAATACTGAGCGTATGGTACGAGCCAATTCTGTGTTTCCTGGAAGAACGCCTTAAATTCTGCGCTCTTCATAATCTTTTTACCTTCTTGAAGAAAGACCCTCTGTAAATATTCTGATTTGAATGCGTTTACCTTTTCATAATCTATCTGCGACAGGGCGTTTAGTCGTTGACGCTCTGCTTCCATCTCTGTGCGTACTTCTTCGTCATCCAGCTGCGGCAACGTACGCAAGTCGGCATACTGCGGATGTATGGCGAAGACACTGATACAGCTGTACGGATAAGAGTCGGTCCATGTGTGGGTGATGGTGGTGTCGTTGATGGGCAGGAGTTGCAGCACACGCTGTCCGGTCTTTGCCATAAGGTCAATCATCATCCTCAAGTCGCCAAAGTCGCCTATACCGGCACTTGTCTTGCTACGGAGTGAGAACACCGGCACAAGTGTGCCAGCCAGTCTTCGATTCCACATCTCGAAGAACGCCTGATCAAGACTGTACACCACCGTCTGACCGTTCTTGAATTGGGGCAGAGTGATGGTGCGGTTGTTTCCGCACTCCCACATCATCACCAGTCCCGAACCATTCACTACAACTAACTTAAACTCTATACTATCATCATGCAATAACGAGGCATCTATATCGACCGCCCATTCGCAATGGTTGTGCAGCGTCATAGGCAGCGCTTTTTCATATTTCCACTCGCCCAAAGCCTTCTGAGCACCTACTACAGCCAATCGCTGACCCTCGCGCAACTGCGGTGCACGCACCACAAGGCGAAGTGTACGGTCGTATGCGGTAGGCTGCATTGTCTGCGGCTCAAGATGGTTGATGCAGTCGGTGAAAGCACTGCTGTAGAGGTAAGAGTCATCGGGCATTGCATTCCAGCGGTCGTATACGGTGTAGTCGGTAGCTGCATCGCACGTCAGGTCGAGCACATGCTTCACCGTCTGCCATTCGCTACGCTCTACAGAACCGCCCACTTGAACCTTATAATAATACTCAAGTGCACGGTCTGCTTTACTATAATTCAAATCGCACCACCACTGCACACCGTCAATGGTGGTCATGCGATAGGTCTTCACTTCATTATCCTCGATAATGTTAAGTGACAACTCCTCACCGAATGCAGTACGGTATTCTATATGAAAATGTATTGTCATTGTGAATTTTGGTTATTGGTTTGTTGGTACAAATTATATCATTGGTTTTCACAATGCGAAATTATTAAAAAATGTGGTACACTTTCACTCAAAAACCAGACATTCTTCACATAAACACATGCAAACGATTGCATTTTGCTATACCTGTTTATGGCTTTTAATGACCGCTACAGCCATTGCGCCGCAAACAAGCAATACGCCTGCAACTATCATCATATTGCTCTGATGCGAGCCTACAAGATGCAGCAGGTGACCTCCACACACAGCAGCTACAATCTGCGGTACGCATATAGTGC
Organism: uncultured Prevotella sp.; assembly: GCA_905193385.1. Lineage (GTDB taxonomy): Bacteria > Bacteroidota > Bacteroidia > Bacteroidales > Bacteroidaceae > Prevotella. The sequence continues at coordinate 32,850 of CAJJOL010000019.1, forward strand.
CGTTGAAGAGTCCGAGATATGCACCCTTGTGGCTGTAACCCTCAAGAGCATTGGTGACAAAAGCAAATGGCATGGCAAGCATAGCAGCCCAAGCGCAACCTATAAGCAGGAAGGGAAGCACAAGCAGATTCTTATCGCCGACGAACGGCACAAGAACGAAACCTATGCCACCGATAACAAGACTTATGGCGTATGCCATCTTCTCGTTCTTGAACTTAGGCAGCGCCATAGCCCAAAGCACCGAACCGATGGCTTGCCAGAAGAACAGCACACCAACCCAGTTGCCCGCCTCCTGATATCCCTTTGAGGCGACATCAGTGGTATGCCATACCGTATCGGCAATAGTACCGTTGGTGTAGGTCCACATATACATAAAGGCTGCCCAACAGAAGAACTGCACAAGTCCTACCTTCCAGAACATTGAAGGTGCATTCTTGAGCAACGTTATCCAGCCTGCACTCTTCTCCTTGGCTTCAGGGTCAGCCTCGTTATATTGAGCATACTCTTCTGGATTCCATTCCTTCACCTTCAATGTAGTGTAGATGACACAAAGAATGAGTATAGCTGCACCTACATAGAACGAGTAGATAACCGAGTCGGGGATAACACCTTTCGGAGCCTCGTTGGCTATGCCAAGGGCTGTGAACAAGAACGGGAACATATATCCGACAAGCGAACCGGAATTACATAGGAAAGACTGTATAGAATAAGCGAGCGACTTCTGCTTCTCATTGACCATATCGCCCACAAGCATCTTGAAAGGTTGCATTGCCATATTGATGCTTGTGTCGAGAAACATCAGCGAGATAAGACCGAACACCATAGCCGTGCCCACTGCCATACCAAACGAGCCTGCATTTGGCAACAGACACATTACAAGCACAGCCACTGTTGCACCAACGAAAAGATACGGAATGCGACGGCCGAAACGACACCACGTCCTGTCACTAAGCGTACCTACTATAGGTTGCACCAATATTCCCATCAAAGGAGGCAATATCCAGAAATAGCTAAGATTGTGAGGGTCGGCTCCCAATGTGGCAAAAATACGTGATATGTTGGCGCTTTGCAGAGCGTAAGCTATCTGCACGCCAAAGAATCCGAAACTCAAATTCCAGAGTTTCCAGAACGAAAGATTAGGTTTTTGGATCATTGTTATTTGGTTTAATTTTTATTTTAGTTTCAAAAGCAAAAGAAGACGACTTCTGAACTTAGCGTGTCGTGCCTCTCACCACCAGACGTGTGCGCACCACACGCATCACCACCTCATTGCGCGGCAGCGTGCCTTCAACCTGGCCTATAAGTATATCAGCTGCCTCCTCGCCTACCGTCACACCACGCTGTTCTACCGTGGTGAGCATCGGATCGCAAGCTATTGCACGATTACCATTGGTAAATCCACAAACACTGATATCCAATGGAACACGAAATCCCATGCGCTTGGCTGTATACAGTAAGCCTATAGCAGTATCGTCGTTGATGGCAAAGAAGGCATCGGGACGCTCTTCGGCTGGCAACGAGAGTATTTCAGGAGTGATTGCTTCAGCTTGTGCACGGTTATCACATAATCTGACAAGAGCCTCGTCCACCTTCAGCCCGTGCTTCACAATTGCGTCATGATAGCCGTTGTATCGGTTCTTCGACAACTCCAGATTCATGGGCGAGCCATAAAAGGCTATGCGCTTACACCCGGTTTCTATCAAATGTGATACGGCTGCGTATGCCCCATTATAATCGTCGACCACAACACGCGATCCATTCACGCCCGTACATATACGGTCGTAAAACACAAGTGGAACACCACTGTCCATAAGCCGTTGGAAATGGTCGTAGTGCTTGGTATCCTTGGCTTGCGACACAATGATGCCACACACCTTGTTTTTATAGAAGTCGTCGCAGATAGCGACCTCCTTGTCATATCGCTCATTGCTCTGTGCCACCATCACACGATAACCACGGGCACGAGCTTCCTCCTCAATGCCAGACAACACCGAAGCAAAATAGTAATGCACAAACTCGGGAATGATGACCCCTATCACCTTCATAGACTGGCTGCGACTATGACGCAGCGCTTCACCAATTACGTTTGGATAGAAGTTATGCTCCTTGGCATATTCCTGAATGCGCTTGCGCTGCACTGAACTGATACGCGGACTGTCATTGAGTGCACGGCTCACTGTAGCCACGGAAACGCCCAAAGCACGGGCTATATCCTTCATTGTTATAGGTAAATTCTCTGGCATGGTTATAGGTAAATTCTCTGGCATGATTTTATTTTACGACACAAAAGTAATTATATTTTCCGAACGAACAGAGCTATATGTATACAATATTGTAAAAAGAAAATGCAAACGTTTGCACTAAAAATACTTCCATTTTACGTACAAAACGATACAACAAAAAAGTAAAGATAATAAATTTGCACTCGGAAATACAAACAAATGTAAAAAAATACATCTTAAACCTCATACGATTACAAATCATTCTACCCTTAGCGAAAGTTCAATTACACTTCACTATTAAGGCAAAATGTTTATGATGAGATCGAATTGATTAAAACAACATAGTAATAACTAAAAACATGCAAACAATGAAGCAGTTGAAAATCAAATTGCCTCTGAGGACACTGGCATTGGCTGGTGGTCTTCTCCTTGCAACAAGTTCCTTTGCGCAGAACAATGCCATCAAGGGACATGTTAAAGACGCTTCGGGCGAACCGGTCATGGGCGCTACCATTACCGTTAAGGGTAAAGCAGTTGGAATTACCGACATTGATGGTAACTTCTCTATCGATGCTGCTCCCGGTACTGAACTTACATTCACCTTCCTTGGTATGTCGCCGCAGACCGTTAAGGCATCGGGCAACATGACAGTAACAATGTCTAGCGATGACAAACAACTTAATGAGGTTGTCGTAATCGGTTATGGTGTTGCAAAGAAGAACGACCTTACTGGTTCGGTTACTGCCCTCAAGCCAGATGAAAAGAACCATGGTATCATCACTTCTGCACAGGATATGATCCAGGGTAAGATTGCCGGTGTAAATGTAAACACTGCAACTGGCGCTCCTGGCGAAGGTGCTCAGATTCGTATTCGTGGTGGTGCTTCTTTGGCAGCAAGCAACTCTCCGTTGATAGTTATCGATGGAATGCCAATGGATAGCAGAGACACAATGGGTTCAAACAACCCTCTCTCACTTGTCAACCCTAACGACATTGAGAGCTTCACTGTATTGAAGGACGCTTCGGCAACCGCTATTTACGGTTCGCGTGGTTCGAATGGTGTTATCATCATTACGACAAAGAAGGGTCGCAGCGGTCAGAAGCCACAAGTTTCTTACAATGGTACACTTTCAGTAAGCACCATCGCCAAGAAGCTGGATGTGATGAACGCAAAAGAATATGTTGACTTCATCAAGAGCTATTACGGCGAAGATTCTTCTGCTTACAAAGGATTGGGCTGGAAGGAATACAACGCAGACGGCACACCTAACTATGCAGCAGGCACATACGACACCGACTGGCAGGACGAAATATATCGTGCAGGTGTCAGCCATGAGCATAATGTAAGCCTCTCAGGCGGCATTAGCAAGCAGTCTTGGTCAATGCCTTATCGCATAAGCGTAGGCTACACAGGTCAGGACGGTATCTTGAAGGGTTCAGAATACGAGCGAATTACAGCAGGCTTCAACCTCAATCCTTCATTGCTCAACAAGCACCTCAACCTGAACATCAACGGTAAGTATTCTTATTCAAAGACAAACCCAGGTGGACAGGAAGCAGTTGGCGCAGCTATCACAATGGATCCTACTCGCCCAGTGAAGAGCAGTGACGAGCAGTTCAAGAACTGGGGAGGCTATTGGCAGTGGGTAAATCCTACAACCGCATACGATCCTACCTTCCCTTACGACCGCAACGGAAAAGCTCCAACCAACCCTGTTGAAAAGGTTGAGAACTATAACTTCAACAAGAGCGCAAACATTCTTTTGGGTAATATAGAAGCAGACTACAAGATTCATGGTTTTGAAGACCTTCATCTGCACGTAAACTTAGCCGGTGAATACACTGATGGTGGCGAGTACAACCACTTGAATCCACAATCCACATATGGATTCTACTATGGTGGCGAAAGTGAGAATTTAGAAAAGAAGTATAATGTTACGGCTACTGCGTATGCTCAGTACACCAAGGACTTCAACAAGGCGAACCACTTCGACATCATGGCTGGTTACGAATATAGCCACATGAAATATTGGGGAAACAAATGGAGCAGAACCATGTATCCTTCTACCTATCAAGGAACAGACAAGGGCAAACCTCTTGCAGGAACCCAAAAGGCTTACGATACAAGCATATGGAAAGGTCAGACCTATCTTCTGAGCTGGTATGGTCGTGCCAACTATTCATTGTTGGACCGTTATCTCCTTACATTCACTGCCCGTTATGATGGTTCAAGCCGCTTTGCAGACGGACAACGTTGGGGTTTCTTCCCATCAGCAGCCTTTGCATGGCGTGTTAAAGAAGAAAGCTTCTTGAAGGACGTAAATGCTATTAGTGACTTGAAGCTTCGTCTTGGCTGGGGTAAGACAGGTCAGCAAGATACGGGTAAAGAATACTATACCGCTTCCTACGCAAAGAGCACAAGTATGCACCACCTCTATCCTATCGGCGGCAGCGACAACAAGGGTATACTCTATCGTCCATTGGAATACAATGATGAACTGACTTGGGAGACCACTACAACATGGAACATAGGTCTTGATTATGGTATGTTCGACCAGAGACTTACCGTAAACCTTGATGCATATTACCGCAAGACCACTGACCTTCTGAGCAAGACTACAATTCCAGCCGGACAGAACTTCAACAACACACTTTGGAAGAATGCAGGTACATTGGAAAACAAAGGCTTTGAAGTAGCAGTAACAGGCCGTCCAATCCAGACAAAGGACTGGTTTGTAGAACTGAGCGTCAATGCAGCCTACAACAAGAACAAAATTACCGAACTTGTCGATGGTCGTGATATGATTGAGGCAGGTATGCAGGTAGGTCAGAATCAGCCCATCACCTATCATAAGGTAGGACAGCCAGCCAACTCATTCTTGGTTTACCAGCAGGTGTATGACAAGAACGGACGTCCAATCATGGGCTGCTATGTAGACCGCAATGGCGATGGCAATATTGACGAGAACGACAGATACTTCTATAAGAATATCGTAGCTCCTTGGACAGGCGGTTTCAGCCTCAAGGTTTCTTACAAGAACTGGGACCTGGGAAGTAACTTCCGTGCAAGCTTCGGCAACTATGTCTACAACGGATACGCAGAAAGCAAGGCAAACACTTCCGTTCTCTGTAATCCAAAGGGATATTATGAGAACTGCACTAAGGAACTTACAACTTTAGGCTGGACATCATACAACTATCCTCTTACCGATTACTTTGTACAGAACGCAAGCTTCTTGAAGTGTGACAATATCACATTGGGCTACAACTTCAACAACTTGTTGCATATGGGTAATTACAAGGGCATCTCAGGTCGTATCTACGCTTCATGCTCTAACGTGTTTACTATCACAAAGTACAAAGGTCTTGAACCAGAACAGACATCAGGTATGGACAACAACTACTATCCACGTTGCCGCACATTCCTGCTCGGTCTCAACCTCAACTTCTAACAACTAAAAACAGATTTCAATATGAAACTCAATAAATTCAAAACAATCGTTCCAACTGCAGCTATTCTGCTATCGGCAAGTTTGAGTTCTTGTATGGATGATTTGGACAAAGGAAACATTGACCCTAATGCTGACGCAAACCCAAACATTACAGGCTTATACAGCAAGTGCTATGCAGGACTTATCATGGAAGGCAATGATGGTAATGCCGATTTTGAAGTGAAAGATGCAGGACAATCTACGTTGGTACGTAACATATATTACTTCAACGAATTGCCAACAGACGAATCTATTTGCTGGTGGTCGGATGGAGGTATCGTAAATACATGTTACAATCAGTTCAAAGCAGACAATGATTACCTGAAGATCTTGTACTATCGTATGATGAGTAACATTTCATACGAGAATCATTTCTTAGGTCTCGATGAAGCAAAAGCGGATAAAACCAAGTATGCAGAGGTACGCGTCATTCGCGCTTACCAATATCTATTGATGCTTGATTTCTGGGGCGACCCAGTATTTACAGATAAGATTTCGCCCGAAACGCCACGTCAGGCTCATACTTACAATACTAATTTTGATGCAAGCAAGACCTACACACGTGCCGAGTTTCTGCAGATGGGTCGTGAATTCCTCTTCAAATGGGTAGAGAAAGAATTGCTCGAAGCTGAACCTGACTTGCTGCCGGCAAAGCCTGAGAAAGACACCGATGCAGACTATGGACGCATAGACAAAGGTGCATGTTGGTTGCTCCTGAGCCGTCTGTATCTCAATGCCGGTACATACCTTAACAACGACGGTCAGGACAACCCTTATTGGGACAAGGCACTTCAGTACGCTGAGAATGTTATTAATTCAGACTATGCCCTCTTCGATGACAGCAAAATCTCTGAAGTAGCAAAGGCTAATGGCTATCAGCCATACGACCTGCTCTTTATGGGTGACAACGGTTCGAACGGTGCAAGTTGCGAGGCTATTCTTCCTTTGATGCAAGATGGCGACAAGACTCAGTGCTATGGAGGTTCGCTCTTCTTTATCGCAGCAAGTATAGACGCTCAAACAAGAACTGTTACCGGAAAAGAATTCGGAACAACAGAAGTAGACTGGTCTGGTATGCGTGTACGCCCTTCGTTCTTGACAAAGTTTGTCAACAATCCTTCAAACCTCGAGGGCAAGACAGCTAAACAAATTCGTGAAATGGGTATTGATGACCGTGCGCTGTTCTGGGGCGAGAAAGCAGGCAAAGCAGGTGATAATCCTGAAATGCATACTGTAGACCTGGAAAAGAACAGTGCGTTTAAGAATGGACTCTGTATTGTCAAATGGAACAATAACTACTCTGACAACAGCACCCAGCATGATACAAAATTTGTTGATACAGACTATTTCCTCTTCCGTGTAGCAGAGGCTTACCTCAACGCTGCAGAAGCTGAAATGCGCCTTCATGGAGAGAATTCGAATAAGGCTAAGGAATGGATTGACGCTCTTCGCAATCGTGCCCATACAGCTTTGCATGATTCTTATACTCTTAACGACGTGCTCGACGAGCGTGCCCGTGAGTTGTATTGCGAAGGATTCCGTCGTACCGACTTGATCCGTTTCAACCAGTTCGGTGGTTCTCAGGCTACATATAATTGGGAATATAAAGGTGGAAGCAAGAAGGGTGTAACATTTGACAAGAAGTATAATGTATACCCAATTCCATCTTCAGAGCTTCTTTCAAATCCGAACCTGACTCAGATTGACGGATATAACGAGGTTCAAAACTAAAATATAATAGAAGTATAAAAGTAAACGCAATATGAAGAATAAATATATAATTGGTGCTATGCTTTTCGGCATCATCAACTTATTCGCATCATGTTCGGATGACAACGACTCTAACCCAACGCTGATTCAGCCTACAGAGTTCAAATTGAATACTCCTGAATATGCCAATGGACTTATTGATTTGGGAATATCAAAGGATCTAAACCTTACATGGTCACAACCTAAGTACACAGAAGACAATGCCCCTATCAACGTAACATACGAGATACAGGTATCCCCCACCAACTCTTTCACCGTTTCTACGGATGAAGCTGCGGAAGATGAAAGTGGCGAAAAGGTTGCCGATTATAGTGTTCTTAGCCATACCACTCAGTTATGCAATACTTCAGCCACTGCTGAAGAAATTGACAAGGCTTTGGTAAAGGTTCTTAAATGGAAAGAAGACAATGTTCCTGCAGAACAAGATGTACACATCCGTGTGAACGCTTTCATACAGGAGGGTGACATTCGTCTGAATCCTATCGCATCAAACTCAATTAAACTGAAAGTAATTCCTTATTATATGGACCTGAAGGATGCAACTCCTATAATGTGGTATCTTGTAGGTAATATGTTCGGTGGAAAGTGGGCTGGTGACAAGAACATTGGCGTAGATGCTCTCCCGATGTTCCTGAAGCCAAACTTCTCTTACGACAAGAAGACTGGTGTGGGCGAGATTGAATACACCAACTACTTCATCACAGGCGAATACAACAGCAAGGCTGAATGCGCTGATGCTGGTTTCAAGATTCTGCCTCCAACCTTCGAATGGAATTATAGTATGAATGCCAAACTCAAGAATAAAATTGACAAGAAAGCAGGCACAATCGAATATCGTGATAACAAAGACGATGGTGGACATATCGTTGCTCCAGCAGCTGGTTACTACACCATTACCCTGAACACCGCTGACAACACAGCCTCTATGAAGTTGTACACTGGCACAGTAACAGACTATGGTACTATCCAGATTGCAACCTCATTAGACGATTTCGCGAGCGACACTCCAATGCTTCCTTACAACACAGAGGGCGTTGAAAACCACGCTTGGTACTATGTGATGGAAGTTCCTGCCGGACAGACAGTAAGCTTCAAGTTCAAGATTGCTGGTTCTTGGGATACCAACTGGGGATTTGGTGCAGAAGATGGCGCTGTCAACATGTATGGTAAGTGCGAGGCTAATGGTCATAACATCGGTTTGACTGAAGGCAAGTATTGCATCTCATTCAACGACATCACAGGTTCGTTCAGCATCGTTAAATTGTAAATCACTTTAAGCAAAGACAATTATGATTAAGAAAATATTATTGGGAATGACCCTGCTGATGGCTATGGTGTCATGTACCGAGGACTATACCGACTGGAGCAAACCCCAAGTCAACGCTGAGCCGAAAGCTGTAGAATTCGGAAACGGTAGCGTTACTGCAGTTGATGTCATCAACTTGGCTAATGTAACGGAAGAGAAGGTTCAAGTGGCGAGCATTGTTGCTCCCACTTCTTCCGACGCCGGTTACACACCAACCATCAAGATCAATCTGGGCGACAAGACCTACGACATTGACAATGACGGCAAGATGGCAACAGCCGATTTGGCAACATACATCTCTGAAACGTATGGCAAGCGCCCAATTGAGCGTGACATCGATGCTACGCTTGACGCATGGATTAGCAATGGTTCTACCTTCGTAAAGATGGCTTCTTCGGAAACATTCCAGGTAAAGGCCATCCCTGTGGCTCCAGTTATCGATGAGGGTTACTACCTCGTAGGCGACATGTGTAAGACAGAAGAAGTTGAGAATGGTTGGTCTATTGAAGCAGCAAAGGCATTCAAGCACAGCGACAGAGATGTATATGACGATCCTATCTTCACACTCACGTTCGAAACAAAAGAGGCTAACCAGTATTGGAAGATTATTCCTAAGAAGAACATTGATGCCGGTACCCTCTGGGCTGATGGCGTTGTAGGACCTAAGGTTGACGGAAACGAAAGCATGACAGGTCTGTTGACAAGCGATGGCCCTGGTGCTGGTAAGATTGCAGAACCTGGCAAGTACAAGCTCACTCTCAACATGATGGACTATTCTTATACCATTGAGCCAGTGAACTACGATCAATTCATCTACTTCATCGGTAGTACAGACACTTGGAGTTCTTCTGACCAGAAGCTTGCTCTCGTAGACGAAGATAAGGGTACATATACCGGTTACGTATATATAGCCGATCCTAACGGTGCTGGCTTTGAGTTCAAGTTCCAGCGTGAGCAAGGAAAGTGGGAAAAAGCTATCGATGCAAACACCTTCGTTGCATTCAAGGGAGCTGCTATCGGCGTCAAAAATGGCAACCTCGGTGTAAATGCAGGTGAAGGTGTTTACTACATAGATGTCAATCTCTCTGAAGGCACCATTGAAGCTACTAAGATTGAATCCATGGGTATGGTTGGTAAATTCCAAGGTTGGGATGTGTTAGCCCCAGTTCCCATGACCTGGAATGCTGAGGAGTATTGCTTCGAGGCTACTAATGTAGGCGTAACAGCTGATGGTTGGAAGTTCAGTGTAAATAAGGATTGGCCAATTAACCTCGGTGGAAGCATCAACAACTTGGAGCAAGATGGCGCCAACCTTACAGTTGCAGGCAACACAGTTAAGTTGTATCCTACAAGAAAGACTAAGGACAATATCTACTGCACAGTAGAGTAATCATAGCCACTTACATTTAATTTAACATCAGGCGGTTCTCATGATATGAGAGCCGCCTTTTTTGTTGTTCATCCGAAACATTGAGTGATGAAATGCAAACGATTACGCAATTCATTTGTACGTTTACACATTATTTATATACATAGATAATGGAATTATATGTAAATTTGAACAAGAAAAAACAACTGTACTTTCAAAATCATATAAGCTACTACCATCGCATAGGTTTATTAAGGTTTTACACGTTTTAATTTAGGTTGGAAGAGATTGCTCGCTGTAAGAGAGTAGTCTCTTCATTTTTTTATTTAGCACCGGCATGCAAACGTTTGCGCATTCCATTTGCACGTTTGCACAATATTTGTATACATCAGTAATGAAATTTGACGTAACTTTGGGGCATAAAACAATTAGGTTTATATAGTTGCGTGATGCAAGTAGTTGTAACCGGATAAGCAGTCATTTAATTTATAGAAAAGTAGTAGTAAGCAATTAATCCAAAAGTAACTAAAAACAGCGTATGAAGAAAATTTACACAACACTCGTTGCCCTTATGGCATCACTAAGCATGCAGGCTCAAGGCTGGCCCGCCAACTACAACGGAGTGATGCTGCAAGGATTCTATTGGAACTCATACAGAGCATCCAGATGGAGCAATCTTGAAGCCCAAGCCGACGACCTTGCACCATACTTCAACCTTGTATGGATTCCGCAGAGCGCCAATTGCACCAGCAGCGGACGCTCAATGGGATACGACGACCTCTACTGGTTCAGCAATTACAACAGCTCGTTTGGCAACGAAGCCCAACTGCGCTCTATGATCAAGACATTCAAGAGCAAAGGAATAGGTACCATTGCCGACGTAGTTATCAACCACCGCAATACACTGACAAGTTGGACCGACTTCCCCGTAGAGACATACAAGGGCGTAACCTACAAGATGTATTCTACCGACATCTGCGGTGATGATGACAATGGAAAAACATTGGCATGGGCTAACAAACAGACACCAAAGATTACCCTTAGCAGCAATAAAGATACGGGCGACGGCTGGGACGGCATGCGCGATCTCGATCACAACAGCTCCAACGTGCAGACTGTAGTAAAGGCATATCTCGACATGCTGCTCAACGACTTCGGCTACGCCGGATTCCGCTACGACATGGTGAAAGGTTACGCAGGCAAGTTCACCGGAATATACAACACGGCAGCCAAGCCTGGCTTCTCTGTGGGTGAATATTGGGACGGCAACGTTGCCACCGTCAAGGCATGGATAAATGCCACCAAGGTGAACGGCACACCAACATCAGCAGCCTTCGATTTCCCAATACGTTACGCCGTACGCGATCTTATCAAAAGTAATTGGGGCAGCAAGGCAAAGGACGGACTCATCAGCGATTCCAATTACCGTCAGTATGCTGTAAGCTTTGTGGAAAACCACGACACCGAATACCGCTCAAGCACCGAACAGCAAGACCCGATACGCAAAGACACACTTGCCGCCAACGCCTACATCCTGGCTTCATGCGGCACGCCGTGCGTGTTCTACAAGCACTGGCAAGCCTACCCCACCGACATCAAGATGATGATCAACGCCCGCCACATTGCTGGCATTACCAATACCAGCAACACCACATTCAACGTATATGTGGGCTCGCAATGCAATGTGCTGAAGACCGAAGGTTCAAACGGTACGTTGTACGCCGTGATGGGAGCCAATGCCAACAACTACAAAGCTCCTTCGGGATTCACCGAAATACTGCGTGGCTATCACTACCGCTACCTGCTCAGCAACAGCAGCAACATAGCATGGATAGACCTGCCTTCGGGCCACTATGACGACGTGCAGAAGGCTCGCCTTACAGCCGTAAGCAACAAGCAGGGAGCGCAACTGGTGTACACCACCGACGGAACCGAACCTACTGCCAAAAGCCATAAGGCTGCAAGCGGCACAGCAATAGACATCCCCATGGGCACAACAACGCTCAAAGTGGGACTGCTCACCGGCTCTACCGTGTCGGCTATAGCTACCCGCACATACGAGATTTCCACACCTGAGGCATTCACTCCGTACAACATTAACGTGTACGTAAATGTTGATCAGGTGGGATGGAAGAGCGTCAACTACTGGGCGTGGGAAGACCTGTCGGGCGAGAACTTCACAACAAAAGGCAAATGGCCTGGCGATGCCGTGACTGCAACCAAGACTATTGCAGGCAAGAAGTGGTACTACAAGACCTTCCGCATAGCCAAGTGCAGCGATATGATTTCGTTCGTATTCAATACTGGAACGGGCACGTCACAGACCTGCAACGTATACGATCTGGACAAAGACACATACATCGAGATTACGACCGACAAAGCCGGAAATGGCTATTACATCGTAAAAGACGTGACCGACCAGATTTCTACCGGAGTAAATGTGCTGACTGTAGACAAGCAGAAAGCCTCAACCATCTGGTACGACTTGCAGGGACGTCGCTACAACCAGCGCCCCACCCTACCGGGCGTGTACATCAACGGCGGAAAGAAGATAATGATAAGATAACTATTAAAACGACAATTATAACATGCAAATATCGTACAGACAGTAAAAAAGTGTTACAAACAGAAAATCGATTATAGAGATTTCATAGGCGGTTTTTATAGGTTTTGACAATTGCCTAATAGCTTGAAAACACACAAAAAGGGCTTCTTTGTCTTCCAAACGATAACATTTGGAATGCAAGGAAGCCCTTTTGTATTGCAACGGAGGCTCAATTGGAGTGCTAAAGGAGTCCTTTTGTATAGCTAAAGTTGCCCTTTCGGAGAGCTAATGTAGTCCTTTTGCAAAGAAAAGGAGCCCTTTTCAGTCTGCGTTTTTTGCACACCCCACCCTATTAACGGCGTAACGGCATGTATATAAACAGTTTAAGCTCTGCACGCTCAAAACTCGAGAATTTCGCACCGAAGATTTCCCGGTGCGTTCAACTCGCAGTATTGAGCGCCCAAAAACACAAATATAAGATAGGCGGAAAAGCCAAAATCAAAAATTACGCTATAATTTTGCTATAAATTTGGTGGTTCGGAATAAACGCTATAACTTTGCGTAGTAATAGCGCATATTATCGGAATAAAATAAATACACTATAATATATATGTATAGAACAAACACTTGTGGAGAGCTGCGTCTCTCCGATGCCGGCAAGACCGTAACGCTTGCCGGATGGGTACAGCGCGTTAGAAAGATGGGCGGAATGGCATTTGTTGACCTGCGCGACCGCTATGGCATCACACAGCTTGTCTTCAACGACTCTGACGACAGCGAGCTTTGCGCACGTGCAGGCAAGCTCGGACGCGAATACTGCATTCAGGTGACAGGCGTTGTGAACGAGCGCGAAAGCAAGAACGCCAACCTTCCTACCGGCGACATTGAAATCATCGCTACCGAACTGAACATCCTTTCGGAGAGCGCAACACCTCCTTTCACTATCGAGGACAACACCGACGGCGGCGACGACATCCGTATGAAGTACCGCTACCTCGACTTGCGCCGTCCTACCGTGCGCAAGAATCTGGAGCTGCGCCACCGCATGACTATCCTCATACGCAACTTCCTCGATGCACAGAACTTCATTGAGGTTGAGACTCCTATACTTATCGGTTCTACACCGGAGGGCGCACGCGACTTCGTTGTGCCTTCGCGCATGAACCCAGGTCAGTTCTACGCTCTGCCACAGAGCCCGCAGACTCTGAAGCAGCTGCTCATGGTGAGCGGATTCGACCGCTACTTCCAGATAGCCAAGTGCTTCCGCGACGAAGACCTTCGTGCCGACCGCCAGCCAGAGTTCACACAGATCGACTGCGAGATGTCGTTTGTCGACCAGGACGACGTAATCAACCTCTTTGAGGACATGGCACGCCATCTGTTCAAGGAGATTCGTGGCGTAGAGCTGCCAGCCAAGCTCCAGCAGATGACATGGCACGAGGCTATGCGCCGCTTCGGTAGCGACAAGCCCGACCTGCGCTTCGGCATGGAGTTCGTAGAGCTTATGGACGACCTCAAGGGCACCGGCACATTCTCGGTATTCAACGATGCCACATACATCGGCGGTATCTGCGTGCCTGGTTGCGCCAACTATACACGCAAGCAGCTCGACCAGCTTACCGACTTCGTAAAGCGTCCGCAGGTAGGCGCCAAGGGATTGGTATACATCAAGTATAACGAGGACGGCACCGTGAAGTCGTCGGTCGACAAGTTCTACTCGCCCGAAGTACTTGCCAAGGTGAAGGAGACGACAGGCGCCAAGGACGGCGACCTCGTGCTCATCCTTTCAGGCGACAACGCCAACAAGACACGCGTTCAGCTCTGCACATTGCGTCTGGAGATGGGCGACCGTCTCGGACTGCGCGACAAGAACAAGTTCGAGTGTCTGTGGATTATCGACTTCCCGCTGTTCGAGTGGAGCGACGAGGAGCAGCGCCTTATGGCTACACACCACCCCTTCACTATGCCCAACCCCGACGACATACCATTGCTCGACTCACATCCAGAACAGGTACGCGCCAAAGCTTACGACTTCGTATGCAACGGCATTGAGGTTGGCGGCGGAAGCTTGCGTATCCACGACAGCAAACTGCAGGAGAAGATGTTCGGCATTCTCGGTTTCACCGAAGAGCGTGCCATGGCACAGTTCGGATTCCTCATCAATGCCTTCAAGTACGGAGCACCTCCTCACGCAGGTCTTGCCTTCGGACTCGACCGCTTCGTTTCGATCATGGCAGGACTCGACTCGATACGCGACTGCATAGCATTCCCGAAGAACAACAGCGGACGCGACGTTATGCTCGACGCACCGTCAGCAATCGACCAGAAACAGCTTGATGAACTGCAACTCAAAGTTGACCTACGTCAAGAAAATTAAACAAATATAATGAAAAGCTCGCTTCGGCGGGCTTTTTTCATATATTTGTTATCCTTTTGCAAAAATATTTGACTAATTTTGCAAACGTATAAAAAAACAAACGCTAACGAGAAGCGTTATATTAATGTTATTTACACAAAATTATGGCAGAAAAGAAAGCAACAGAAAAGAAAACAACTGCAGCCAAGAAAACTACTGCAGTTAAGGCAACCACTACAAAGCGTGCAACCTGCAAGAAGGCTGTAGAGGTAGCAGTAAGCGCAGAAAACGCTGGTTTCCGTGCCGGTGATGTATACCAGACATTGGCAGCTGCAGGCAAGGCTATGAGCGTAGCTGAGATAGCTAAGGCCGCTAAGATTACCACTGAGGAAGTTTACCTCGGTACAGGATGGCTCTTGAAAGAGGGCAAGGTAAAGAATGAGGACAACCTCGTTACTTTGGCCTAATGTAAAATAGAATAACCGTTTCTATCTTATAAGAAAGATAGCTGCATGCATATCCTATGTATGATATGTGTGCAGCTTTCTTTTTGTCCTGATGACATGCGCGAAACAAACAAATACTCCAACGAAATAATCAATGTGCTGTGCGAAGCCGGCGACAACGGACTGCCAGTACGCAAGATAGCATTGCATGTATACAATACGTGCAACACATTGTTCGCGCCCGTACTCATCGACGACGTAAACCATAGCGTACGACAATGGCTCAATGCCAATTCACAGTCGTACGACTCACTCGTGCGCCGTTGCGACAAGCGAGGATATTACAAAATCAACACTTCATCGCAAGCAGCACAGCAACTTATGCTACATTTTGGCGACAAACCGACACAACCGTCACACCAGGAAGAACAACAGAACAGCCAACCCGAAATGGGATTTTTGTTCGACGATATGCTGTAAAAGCAAATAAAAACACAGTTTTCTGAAAACCATAGCCTAAAAAGTTTCTGATGTAGCCAATTTTTCCTATCTTTGCAAGATAAACAACAAACTTTTTTATGGCTCGAGTAAGTAATCATCTTGTTATTATGGCAGGTGGCGTAGGCAGCAGATTCTGGCCTATGAGCACAGCCGACCGCCCGAAGCAGTTCATCGACATCCTTGGTGTCGGTCGTACGCTTCTGCAACTTACATACGACAGGTTCAAAGGCATATGCCCGCCCGAGAACGTGTGGATAGTGACAAATAAGAAGTATGCCGACGTCGTTCGCGAGCAACTGCCCGAAGTGAAGGCAGAAAACATATTGCTTGAGCCATGCCGACGCAATACCGCCCCATGCATAGCATACGTAAGCTGGCGCATAAAGTCGCAAGACCCCAAGGCAAATGTAGTGATAACACCCAGCGACCATATCGTGACCGACAACGAAGAATTCAGACGTATCATACGCCAGTGTATGAACTTCACGTCCGAAACCGACGCCATCGTGACGCTCGGCATGACACCTACACGCCCCGAAACGGGCTACGGATACATACAGGCCGACCTCTCGACAGCATCACCACGAAACAAGGAAATATACCGCATAGACTCATTCAGAGAGAAACCCGACTACGAGACAGCCAAGGAATACATATCACACAAAAACTATTTCTGGAATGCAGGCATCTTCGTATGGAGCGTTTCAACCATAGTCAACGCATTCCGAGTGTACAGCCCTACTATAAGTAAGGTGTTCGAGGGCATGCTCGACATATACGGCACACCCGAAGAACAGCCCACAATAGACAGCCGCTATCCCGAATGCGATAACATATCGGTAGACTACGCCATAATGGAGAAGGCTGAAGAGATATTCGTATGTCCGGCAAACTTCGGATGGAGCGACCTCGGAACATGGACATCGCTCATGGAACAAACACACAAGGACCTCTACGGCAACGCACTCATAGGCGAGAACATACACATGATAGACTCGCACAACTGCATTGTACACACCACAGAAGAGAAAAAAGTGGTAGTGCAGGGACTTGACGGCTACATCGTGGCTGAAAAAGACAACCAACTGATTGTGTGCAAACTGTCGGAAGAACAGCGCATACGACTGTTTGCCGAAGAATAACCCAAAGAATAAATGGAAACTAACAACTCGAAAGAAGAACAGATACTAATCAGAATAACGGGCAACGACCGACCGGGCCTGACAACATCTATAATGGAAATCCTTGCCAGCAAGGATGCAAAGATACTGGACATAGGCCAGGCAGACATACACTCCACACTGTCGTTGGGCATACTCATACGCATAGACGAGAATGCATCGGGACAGGTAATGAAAGAACTGCTGTTCAAAGCCACCGAACTCGGAGTGAACATCGGATTCGCACCCGTCACCGACGACGAATACGAGAATTGGGTAAACGGCCAGGGCAAGAACCGTTATATACTCACACTCATCGGCAGGTCGCTTTCGGCAAAGCAGATAGAAGCAGCCACAAGAGTCATAACCAACCAGGGACTCAACATCGACTCCATACTGCGACTCACCGGACGCATGAGCATCAAGCACCCCGAGCGCAACATGCGTGCCTGCATCGAGTTCTCGCTGCGTGGCACACCCACCGACCGCGCAGCCATGCAAGAGGAACTTATGCACATATCTTCGGAAATGGAGATAGACTTTTCGTTCCAACGTGACGACATGTATCGCCGCATGCGCCGACTCATCTGCTTCGATATGGACTCCACACTCATCCAGACCGAATGCATCGACGAACTTGCCGAGCGCGCAGGTGTGGGAGCTCAGGTGAAAGCTATCACCGAAAGCGCCATGCGCGGCGAGATTGACTTCAAGGAAAGCTTCACACGTCGTGTAGCCCTGCTGAAGGGTTTGGACTCAAGCGTGTTTGACGACATAGCCGCCAACATGCCCATCACCGAGGGCGTAGACCGTCTGATGGCAGTGCTCAAGCGTTGTGGCTACAAGATTGCCATACTCAGTGGCGGATTCACTTATTTCGGCGAATTCCTGCAGCGCAAGTACGGCATCGACTATGTTTATGCCAACGAACTGGAGATTGACGACAACGGCAAGCTCACAGGACGCTACGTTGGCGAGATAGTAGACGGACACCGCAAGGCCGAACTACTTAAACTCATAGCACAAGTGGAGAAGGTCAATCTGGCACAGACTATTGCAGTAGGCGACGGAGCCAACGATTTGCCTATGCTGGGCGAAGCCGGTCTGGGCATAGCATTCCATGCAAAGCCCCGCGTTGTGGCAAATGCCAAGCAGAGCATCAACACCATCGGCATCGACGGTGTACTCTACTTCCTCGGCTTCAAAGACAGCTATCTCGGTGAACAGGGCCGTTTCTGACAAGCTATTCACGCATTACACACATATATATAATGTGGCAAGGCGAATGATATTTTCGTCTTGCCACATTTTGTTTTTCAGTTAAACCAAACAAATAACGCTTGTTTTTAATATAATAATTGCAAAAAAACGTCATTTTTGCCCCTCAGACCTAAATCTTTTTGTAATTTTGCAGAGTTATTTCATTAACAACTAAAAATCAGAAAAGAAGATGAAGAGAATATTTATAGTGTTTGCCATGCTCATCGCATGCGTCAGCATGACAATGGCACAAGAGAAACAGGCTTCAATCAAGTTTGAGAAGATAAACTACAACTTCGGAAAATTCTCTGAGAAAGAGCCAGTACAGAAGTGCGTATTCACATTCGTCAACCAGGGCACAGCACCGCTGGTAATCAACCAGGCAATCGCAAGTTGCGGATGCACCGTCCCCTCGTTCACCAAGACTCCTATCAAGCCTGGCGAGAAGGGCGAGATAAAGGTGACATACAACGGTCGAGGCACATTCCCGGGACACTTCAAGAAGACCATTACGGTAAGATCAAACGGCGTAACCGAGCTTACACGTCTGTACATCGAAGGCGTAATGGAAGAGTCGAAATAAGAAGCACCTTCTACAGGCTGCCTCACATCGAGGCTGACATGAGATAAAGGTAGGGTACGCACCAAACAACTGCGCACCCTGCCTTATTTTTTTTCACCGCACAATCCTTATCACCGCAGCACATGGTATTCTATTTTTCATGCACAGGCAACACCCGCTGGGCAGCCCAAAGAATCAAACACCTTACCGGCGACGACATCATCGACATCGCAGCCGAATGCAAGAAGCATGGCGGCAGCGACAAAGTACACGAATATACGCTTGATTCGGAAGAGTCAATCGGATTCCTCTTTCCCGTACATGGATGGAGGCCGCCACTCATGGTGAGAGAGTTTATAGCCAATCTGCGCATCACCAACGCCCAAGGACGATACTGCTACATAATATGCACAGCCGGCGACACCGTGGGCGAAGCCGTAGACATATTCCAGAAAGACCTGGCTGCCATCGGACTGAAGGCCGACAGCGCCATATCGCTTATCATGCCCGAATCGTATGTAGGCCTGCCCTTCATGGATGTAGACGAAGAGAAGAAGGAAATCCAGAAGAAAACGCATGCCAACCACATGATATGCGCATTCGTCGACCACATTATCGACAAGGACCGCGGAATATTCAAGATAACCAGAGGACACTGGCCTCGAATCAACAGCCGCCTGATCGGCCACGCTTTCATCAAATGGATTATAGGCGACAGCAAGTTTAGTGTAGACCCGCAACGCTGCATACATTGCGGCAAGTGTACCAGTGTCTGCCCCACCGACGACATAGAATGGAGCAAGGGCGAATGCCCAGAATGGAAACACAACGGCAAGTGCCTATCGTGCTTTGCCTGCTACCACCACTGCCCCACCCGTGCCATAGAATACGGCAACCGCACCAAGGACAAGGGACAATACTATTACGAACATTTCGAGCGCAATATCTAAGACTACCATTTCTGGAAACGGCAGACAATCAGCCTCGAAAACAAAAACAGGAAAAGTATAATAACAAAAAAAATCGGGTGCCTCACGGCATCCGACTTTCAAAAACAAACTACTTAAAAACTAATCTACTAAAACAAATCAAAAAAATCTTCGCTACATTTAGCGTTATTCTTTACACGATGGCAAAATTAATAATATTTTCCATTGCTGCAAAAAAAACGGGAAAAAAAATAACTAAAAAGTTGCATTTTTACGTTTTTTCATAGTTTAAGTGACGTTTCGAAGCATAACAAGGCCCAAATACAAGCAAACCGTAACATATATTCAAATAATACTAATAGAACAATAATAAAGAAATGAGACATATACTGAAACCCCTGCTGGCACTTGCGCCTATCACAACGATGGCTGCACAGCACCCCAACATAATCTACATCATGACCGACCAACAGACAGCTACCGCCATGAGCTGCATTGGCAACACCGACCTTCACACCCCTAACATCGACCGACTGGCTGCCGCTGGCGTGACATTCACCAACGCCTACTGCTCGTCGCCGCTCAGCGGACCATCGCGCGCATCAATGTTCACGGGGTACATGGCTCACGAACTGGGAGTGGAGCGCAACGGCACACCCATACCCGACTCCGTACGCACGCGCACACTCGGCACACTCGTGGGCGAAGCCGGATACGAATGCGCCTACGCCGGAAAATGGCACGCCCATACAGCCTCAATACCCGACGGTGAATTCGGATTCCGCAACATACACAATCACGACGATGCCGGACTTGCCGAAGTTTGCGTCGACTTCCTCAACAGCCACAGCAAGCCCGAACGCCCCTTCTTCCTCGTGGCATCGTTCGACAATCCGCATAACATATGCGAGTTTGCACGCCAGCAGGACCTGCCCTTTGCCGACATCACCGTGCCTGACGTGAGCGAGTGTCCGGGGCTGCCTGCCAACTACGCCATAAGCCCATACGACGCCGACATACTACAACGCGAGAAATCACTCAACTATTCGGCATACCCTACAACATCGTACACCGACGACGACTGGCGCCGATACCGCTACGCCTACTACCGACTGGTGGAGCATGTCGACAAGGAAATAGGTAAGATTGTTGATGCAATAGACAAGAATTCGTTGTGGCGCAACACCGTAGTGATATTCACCA
The DNA here is from genome assembly GCA_905193385.1 of uncultured Prevotella sp. Classification (GTDB taxonomy): domain Bacteria; phylum Bacteroidota; class Bacteroidia; order Bacteroidales; family Bacteroidaceae; genus Prevotella. Next base: position 53,970 of record CAJJOL010000019.1, read on the forward strand.
GCGACCACGGCGACGGCACCGGCGCTCACCACTGGAACCAGAAGTCGGCACTATACGACGAAGTGACCAACATTCCGCTGATTGTCGTGCTGCCAGGCAAGAAGAATGCCGGCAAGCAACTGCCCCAACTCATCAACAACGGTCCCGACTTCTTTGCCTCGATATGCGACTGGGCTGGTGCCACTAAACCTGAAGGCACACGTGGCGTGTCCTTCCGCACCATTGCCGAAAGCGGCAACGCCAACGCACAGCACCAGCCATACGTCGTTACTGAAACCATGTTTGACAAGGGTTCGGGCACACTCGGATGGTCGTTGCGCACTCCCGACTTCAAGTATGTGCTCTACGACAAGGGACGCTATCGCGAACAGCTATACGACATGCGTCGCGACCGTGGCGAGACCCGCAACCTGGCTGTGGAGAAAGCATACGCCGAGACTCTTGCCCAGCACCGCCGTATGCTCGAAGAGTGGATGAACAACTACAACGTAAAGTCATCGCGCGCCGATGTTCCTTACGTGCCACGACAGAAGTAAAAATACTACCCCAAAACAAAACGAGTCCTTTTGCAGTGCAAAAGGGCTCGTTTTGCTATGTAAAAGGATTCCTTTTGGCATGCAAAAGGACTCGTTTTGAAGTGCAAAAGGACTACATTTGAAAAGCACTATGCAAATAGCTTGAAAGTAAGAAAAGTCAGACGGTATATTTACAATTATTTGGCAACAGCCAAAAGCGGTTTACCTTAAAATGCTTACAGGCATAAAAAAAGAGGACTTTACATTGCGTAAAGTCCTCTTTTAAATTGTTTGTGACTCCGGCAGGATTCAAACCTGCAACCTTCTGATCCGTAGTCAGATGCTCTATTCAGTTGAGCTACGGAGCCAATCCTTATTGCTTTGCGGAAGCGTTGTTCCTTAAAAGCGAGTGCAAAGGTATGGTTTTTTATTTAAACCTCCAAACTTTTAAGCCACTTTTTTCAAAAAAAATTCCTCCCAAATATTCAAAATAGCTTAAAATGAGCGATTTATGAGTGTTTCACCTCAATTGAGGTAATGATTTGGCAATAGTGCTAAATTCTGCAAATTGCATACGTTTGCTTGTCAAACAACTCTTTTTGTCTGCAAAGACAGAATAGCTGCCATCGCTACCTGACACTGTTGGTAATTGCGCAACAACATCATCGGCACTTCCAAAATCGCTTAATACAGATTTCTGAACATCCACGATAAGCTTTGTTCCGTCTGACTTATAAATCTTCCGATGACCTTTCACGACTACCTTTTGTAGATTTAGCGTAACTTCGCTTAAAGCTATTGTACCTATTTTGCCAGTACTAAAGATATTGCGATAAGTGTTATATCCTACACATGTTACTTTTACAATAGCCTTTTGAGCATTGCAAGGTATTACAAATTGTCCGTTTTCATTGGTCACACCACCAGTAATAAACGAAGAGTCATTGACATTCAGAAGTGAAACATTGGCGAAATCGACAGGTTGATGATGAGTGTCCACGATACGTCCCATCATTCTGTTAGAAGCCTTTTGGATACATTCAACGATAATAACATTATCCACTTGTTTCATCTTGATAGGATAAAAGCCTATCAAGTTCATGATGGCATCTGGAACACTTTCATTTTTGATGTTCTTTGTCACCTTGAAATCCTCCAACTCGTCATACACAAAGTTGATGACATACTTATCCTGTCGAGCATTCAAATCCTTCAATGCCGCAGAGAATGACACATTATTATATTGTCGGGTAATGCGTTGGGCAGACATACCCATGCTTATCATCAACAACATTAAGTTAAAAACAATCTTCTTCATAACTTACTCCACTTTTAAAATCCCATCCACTTCCGTTATCTGTATGCGCTCAAAAGCATTCAATATTTCGATATTCTGCTTCAATGTCTTAGTCTTGTCCCAATTGAAGAAGATACGGATATGCTGCGATTCTGCATTGTCGAATTCCACCTTGACATGATAGAAGGCTGCAAGCTGCGACACGACATCGCCCAACTCGGCATTGTCAAAGACAACAGGCTTTAGGTCGAGGCTGTCAGCCTTCTCTGAAGTGCATGCCTTGATGCTATCCATCCTGTTCAAATCAGAAGTAGAAGATACTTGTTCCGTCTTGGCTTGGCTAGTCTCATCCGAAGAAGATGAACGGAAAATGCCAGAATGGATTGCGGCTAAAGTTATGCCTGAGAGAAAAATGACACCAATGATGGATGCTGCAATCTTCCAGCGATTGCTGGATGTTTTACCAGAAGCATTGTTGGCCTTTAATCCTTGCCTATCGGCAAACTCTTTCCATGCTTCATCTATATTCACTTTCTTTGGGTTTCCTTTCTTCATCGCCATCCTAACCATTGCCATGTCGTGAAAGAAATCCTTCATGTCCTCATCGGCAAGCAAACGTTTCACTTGCTCGTCGGTATAGCGGTCGGGATGTTCCTGCATATCGAAGAACATCTGACGCTTTTCTTCTTTACTCTTGTTAAATTCCTTGTTTGTCATTGTCTTGCTCATTTAAATTGTTCCTTAATCCAGTCCATCGCCTTCGAAAGATGGTTGAATACCGTCACCTTGCTCACTCCCACTTCATCAGCCACCTCCTGATAAGATTTCTCCTGAAGATAGCGCAGATGGAAATGAGTTGTCGGATATGCGGTTCCAGGTCTTCGATGAGAAGCAACAACTGCTCCAGTCACTCATCGGTTTCATCCGACAAAATAACATCGGTATCATCTATGAGCAACTTCGCTACCTTTTCCTTCACGCCCTTATGGGCTATCAGGTTGAGACAGCGGTTGCGGACGCTCCTCATCAGGAATCCTTCCTCACTCTCAGGCATCAGGACTACATCATCGGCAAGAATCGTGGTAAAGACTTAGCTCACTACATCCTTGCTTTCATCGTCATCGGAGAGGATGCTTCTGGCCAGATTGTACATCTTCTCGTAATGCTGACGAAACATTCTTTCTATGTCCTTTTCCTGTTTCATACACTATCTATACAGTTGAGCAAAGCAAAAAACTAAGCAAAACAATAACTTTTTTCAAAATTTACAGAAAAAACATT